>JASHUM010000004.1 GCA_030040015.1 Acidimicrobiales bacterium | reverse complement strand
CGGCGTGACCCTCCAGGTCGATGGGAGCCGGGCGACGGCGCCGACGGACACGGCCGGGCGCCTCGTCGAAGCGGCTCGAGCCCTCATGTGGGAGGCCGGCGGTCCGGGGTTCACCGTGAGCCAGTTGGTGGCGACGGCGGGGAGCTCGCTCAAGAGCTTCTACCGCTGCTTCGCCTCCAAGGACGAACTGCTCGTCGCCCTCTTCCTCGACGACGCCAAGCAGGGCGCTGAGGCTCTGGCCGCCATGGTGCGCCGTCGTCCTCCCGGCGAGCGGCTGCGCACCGTCGTGGTGGGTCTGTTCCGCCTCCTCAGTGCCGACGGACGACTGCCCTACGCGGCGGCGTTGGTGGGCGAGCACCTGCGCCTGTCCCAGTCCAACGCCGAGGCCTTCGTCGAGGTGCGCCGTCCCTTCCTCGACCTCTTCGCCACCGAGCTGGCTGCGGCAGCCGAGCGCGGCGAGATCCGGCCGGTGGACGCCGAGCGCGACGCGCGCAGCGTGCTCCATCTCGTGCTGTCGCACCTGCACGCCCTCATTTGGCACCAGATCGAGGACGATCCCAAGGACGTGTCGGACCGGCTGTGGGAATTCTGCGCCGCCGCCCTTCGACCCGAGGTGCCCCGGTGAGCCGGTCGGTTCTCCTGCCCGATCCCGCGCCGCGGTCCATCCGGGTACCGGTCATCTCGGTCGACGACCACCTCATCGAGCCCCCCGACCTCTTCGAGGGCCGCCTGCCTGCCGGGCTGGCCGATCGTGCGCCCAAGGTGATCGAGAACGACGACGGGACGCAGTACTGGCTCTACGAGGGCCGCACCTATCCCAACGTCGGCTTGAACGCCGTGGTGGGGCGGGCCCGCGACACCTGGAGCATGGAACCGTCGCGCTTCGACGAGATGCGGCCCGGGTGCTTCGACATCCAGGCCCGCGTCGCCGACATGGACGTCAACGGGGTGTGGGCATCGCTGTGCTTCCCGTCGCTGGTGGCCGGCTTCTGCGGGTCGGTGTTCATGCGCTCCGACGACAAAGAATTGGGGCTGGCCTGTCTGCGGGCCTGGAACGACTGGCACCTGGACGTATGGGCGGGGACCTATCCCGAGCGGATCATCCCCCTGCAACTGCCCTGGCTCGCCGATGTCGAGGTGGGGGCGGAGGAGATCCGGCGCAACGCAGGTCGCGGCTTCAAGGCCGTGAGCTTCCCCGAGTTCCCCGCCCAGCTCGGGCTCCCCTCGGTGTTCGCCGACCACTGGGACCCTCTGCTGGCCGCCTGCGCCGAGACCGGCACCGTGCTGTGCATGCACACCGGCGCCTCCGCCTGGGCGCCGTTGCCGTCTCCGGGCCCGCCGTTCGAACTGCTGCCCACCTTGTTCCCGGTCAATGCGCTCATCGCCGCTGCCGAGTGGTTGTGGTCGGGCATTCCCGTCCGCTTCCCCGACCTCGACATCGCCTTGTCCGAGGGCGGCATCGGCTGGGTCCCCATGCTCCTCGACCGCGTCGACTACGTGCTGGCCCACTCGGCATCGGGGAACGAGAGCGGCGCCTGGCGAGGCGACCTGCTCCCGAGCGAGGTCCTGCGGCGCAACTTCTGGTTCTGCTCCATCGACGATCCCTCGCTCGTCGAGCTGCGCCACGTGATCGGGGTGGACCACATCATGGTGGAGAGCGACTACCCGCACGCCGACTCCACCTGGCCCGACACCCAGGCCGTGCTGGACAAGACCCTCGGGTCGCTGCCCGAGGACGAGTTGCGCAAGATCGCCTACCAGAACGCGGCCAAGCTCTTCCGCCACCCGTTGCCACCCAGCGACGATTGGCGCCACGGCGGGTCATGACGAGCGACGGAGCCGTCGTCGTCGACGCCGACGGGCACGTGGTCGAGCCCGCCGAGGCGTGGGCGGAGCTCCCCGAACGGCACCGACCCACCATCGAGGCGGACAACGGCGGATACGAGCACGTCGTGGTGGGCGGCACCGAGATCCTCGCCGTTCCCCTCGGCACCCTGGCCACCCCGGGGGCGCGCTTCTCCGACCCGGCCAGCTTCCGGGCACTGGCCGAGGCTCTCCCGGGAGGCAGCGACCCCAAGGCGCGCCTCGAGGACATGGACACCGAAGGGATCGACCAGGCCGTGCTCTTCCCGTCGGTCGGCCTCTACTTCTGGGCCCTGACCGACGCCGAGGCGGCCGTCTCCATCGCCCGGGCCTACAACGACTGGCTCGCCTCGTACTGTGCAGTCGCGCCCCGTCGGCTGTTCGGCGCGGCCATGCTGCCCATGCAGGACCCGCCGTCCGCCGCCGCCGAGCTTCGCAGGGCGCACGACCGTCTCGGGTTTCCCGCCGCCTTCGTGCGTCCCAACCCGTGTTGCGGACGCAGCCTGTCCGACCGCTCCTACGAGCCGGTGTGGGAGGCGGCCGAGGACACCGGGACCGCCATCGGCGTCCACGAGGGGAGCTCGGTCATCGTGCCCACGCTCGGCTCGGACCGGCCCTTCAACCCGCTCGTGCTCCACGCCGTGTCGCACAGCTTCGAGCAGATGCTGGCCTGCGCCCAGCTCATCGCGTTCGGGGTGCTCGAGCGGCACCCGTCGCTTCGCATCGTCTTCCTCGAGTCCGGAGGAGGGTGGGGCCCGTTCTGGATCGAGCGTCTCGACGAGCAGGCCGAGAGCTTCGGCGACTTCTGCCCCGAGATGCGCCTGGCCCCGAGCGAGTACTTCGCCCGTCAGTGCTGGATCAGCTTCGAGGTGGACGAGCACACGCTTCCGGTGCTGGCGCCGTGCATCGGGGAGGAGCGCATCGTCTGGGGATCGGACTACCCGCACCACGACGCCACTTTCCCCGGTGCCGTCGACGCCCTGCGACGCACCATCGCCCCGCTCGGCGAAGAAGCTCGACGCCGGGTCCTGGGCCAGAACGCCGCCGAGCTCTACCGGATCCCGACGCCCGACCCGACCTCGCACCCGTGAGCGACGCGGCCGCGGACCCGAGCGGCCTGGCCGAAGTCGTCAGGGAGGCGGGCCGGCGCCACCGGGACCATCCCCTCTACGTGATGCCCGACGGCGCCGTGCTCAGCCACGGCGGGCTCGACGTCGGCTCGGACCTGCTCGCCGCCGGACTGGCGACGCGAGGGGTGGGCGAAGGAGACGTCGTTGCGCTCCTGCTCCCCTCGGGCCCGGCCTATGCCATCTGCTACGCCGCGCTGGCCAAGATCGGCGCCGTCACCGCCGGGGTCAACGAACGGTTGTCGCCACCCGAGCGCTCCGCCTGCGTGGCCGTTGCCGCGCCCCGCCTCGTGATCGGCACCCGGGCTCTCCTCGAAGGAGGGCCGGCCGCCGCCGGTGAGGGCACCGGCGAGGTGGTGGCCTGTGACGTGGACGACGCCGGCGCACGAGACGGTGACCTGGGCGCCCTCGGCACCTTGGCCGTCGGCGACGGCAAGGTCGGGGCGCTGCGACCGGACCCGGAACGTCCGGTCGCCATCGTGTTCACCTCCGGCACGACGGGGACGCCCAAAGGGGCGGTGTTCGGCGGGCGGCAGCTCGACGCCATCTCGGAGGTCGACGGCGGACGGCGCTGGGGCGGGGGCGGGCGCGGGCTGTCGTCGACCTCGTTCTCCCACCTGGGCTTCATGACCAAGCTCCCCCAGGTGCTCCGGTCGGGGGGGACGAGCTACGTGACGGGGCGCTGGTCGCCGGCCGACGCCCTGGGCATGGTGGAGAGACACCGCGTCACCACCATCGGCGGCATCCCCACCCAGGTGGCGCTCATGTTGCGCCACGACTCCTTCTCCGCCACCGACGTCTCGAGCGTGCAGATGGTGGCGCTCGGCGGCGGGCCGTCGACGCCGACACTCGTGCGCGAGGCGCGCGCCGGCTTCCAGGCACAGGTCGTCGTCCGCTACACGTGCACGGAAGCGGGCGTCGGAGTGGGAACGGCGCCCGACGACCCCGACGAGGACGCCGAAGAGACCGTGGGCCGGGCTCGGGCCGGGATCGAGCTGACCGTGCGCGACGAGCACGGCGACCCGCTCCCGGAAGGACGGGTGGGTGAGGTCTGCCTGGCCTCGGCCGCCACCATGTCCGGCTACTGGCGCGACCCCGAGGCGACCAAGGCGGCCTTCACCGCTGACGGGGCGGTGCGGACGGGAGATCTCGGGCACCTCGACGACCGGGCGCGGCTGCACCTGTCGGGCCGGGCCAAGGAGATGTACGTGCGGGGCGGCTACAACGTCTTCCCCCTGGAGGTCGAGACCGTGCTCGAAGCGCACCCGGCGCTGGAGCACGTGGCCGTGGCGCCGAGACCGGACGCGGTGATGGGTGAGATCGGAGTGGCCGTGGTGGTGCTCCGGCCCGGCGCTGCGGCGCCCTCGCTCGACGAGCTGCGCGCCTTCGGACGCGGCCGCCTGGCCGCCCACAAGCTCCCTGAGGCGATCGTCCTCGTCGACGAGCTGCCCCGCACCGCCATGGAGAAGGTCGACCGCCGCGCCTTGGCCCACCTGGTGAGCCGGGTGCACCGGGACAGGCCCGGCGCCGAGCGCTGATCGGGCGACGCAACTCTGACACCGATGTCAGGCTTCTGCGAGCGCCGCTAACATGCGCCCCCGTGCCCGAGGCCCAGGACGGCGAGGACCTGCCAACCCTGGCCCGGGGGCCCTCCATCCGAGTGCTTCCGAAGCTGGACGACACCAACCGGTTCTTCTGGACGTCCGGGGTCGACGGGGTGCTGCGCTTCTTGCGTTGCCAGGAGCCGGGGTGCCGGCGCTACGTGCACCCGCCGGCGCCGGTGTGCCCGTACTGCGAGGGCGCCGCCCTGGCCCCCGAGGCGGTGAGCGGACGGGGGCGGCTCCACTCCTTCACCGTCAACCACCAGCAGTGGATCCCCGGTTCCGACCGCTACGTGATCGGTCTCGTCACCATCGCCGAGCAGGACGACGTGCGGCTCATGACGAACCTCGTGGACTGCCCCGAGGACGCCATCGCGCTGGACATGGAGGTCGAGGTCGTCTTCGAGCCGGTGGAGGACGTGTGGCTGCCCCTGTTCCGGCTCGCTTCGTGAAGGCACAACCATGACCGACCTCCTCGAACGCCGAGCCGTCATCTCCGGCATCGGCCAGTCCCAGGTGGGACGGCGACTGGGGCGCACCTCGATGGACCTCACCGTGGAGGCGGCACTGGCGGCCATCGCCGACGCCGGTCTCACCCGGGGCGACATCGACGGGCTGGCCGCCTATCCGGGAGGCGGCATGGGCGGCGAGCCCTTCGCCGGACCCACCACCCCCGACGTCCAGGACGCCATGCGCTTGCGGCTCAACTGGCACGACGGTGGCGGCGAAGGGCCGGGACAGATCCGAGCCGTGTTCGCCGCCTGCCTGGCCGTGGCCGCCGGGCTGGCCCGCCACGTCCTCGTCTACCGCACCGTGACCGAGTCGACCGCCCAGGGATCCGGTGGTCGTCAGGGGATCGGAGCCGCCATCGGCGGGGGCGGGGGCGGGGGCATGCCCCGCTTCGGCGGGTCGTTCCAATGGATGCTCCCCTACGGTGCCGCCTCGGCGGCCAACTGGTTGGCCCTGGTGGCCCAGCGCCGCGTGCACGAGTTCGGGCTACGACGCCAACAGCTGGCGCAGATCGCCCTCAACGGACGGGCCAACGCGGCGCGCAACCCCAACGCCGTCTACCGCGAGCCGATGACGCTCGAGGACTACCTGTCGGTACGCATGGTGACGACTCCGCTGTGCCTGTACGACTGCGACGCCCCGTGCGACGGCTCCACGGCGGTGGTCGTCTCCCACGTCGACTACGCCGACGACACCCCCAACCCGGCCTGCCACGTCAACGCCATCGGCACAGCGCTGCGGGGACGGCCGAGCTGGGACCAGTTCGACGACATGACCACCATGGCAGCGCGTGACGCCTCGGCGTCGATGTGGGCCCGCACCGAGCTCGTCCCGGCGGACGTCGACACCGCCCAGCTCTACGACGGCTTCAGCATCATCACCATGGTCTGGCTCGAGGAGCTCGGCTTCTGCGCCAAAGGGGAGAGCGGCGCCTTCGTCGAGGACGGCCGGGCCATCGCCCTCGACGGGCCGCTCCCCCTCAACACCAGCGGGGGCCAGCTGTCGGCCGGCCGGCTGCACGGCTTCGGGCTGCTCCACGAGGCGTGCCTCCAGCTGAGGGGCCAAGGCGGCGAGCGCCAGATCCCCACCCGGCCCGAGGTGGCGGTCGTCGCCAACGGAGGCGGCCCGATCGCCGGCTGCATGCTGCTCACCCGGGGGCCCTCCTGAGCGCCCCCTGACGCCGGGCCGAGAAACACCCGCAAGATCCCCGGCCTCCGCGTCTTCCCTGCCCGAGCGGGAACCGGTTCACCGGTCCAAGGGAGGCGCGGAGGCCGGCACAGGCAGGGGGGACGACGAGGGCGGGCCGATCCTTCGAGCCGGCGGCGGACCCTCGCCGAGGTCGAGCCTGGGCCGACGCCGGCCCCGCGCCCCCCTGGTCGCTCACCCCCCGTCCCCCACCACCTGCCCGTGCCGTCCCGTGGGCAGGAACTGACACTGACGTCAGGGACTACCATCGCCCGGCGTGCAATTGCACTACGACCAGGAGACGGAGGCCTTCCGCTCCGACCTTCGGGCCTTCTTCGAGGCCAACTTGCCGCCACCCGAGGAGCGTGCCGAAGGGGTCCGGTCCTCGGCCCACATCCCCGAATGGGCCAGGCGCTGGCAGCGCCTCCTCTTCGACTCGGGGTGGTTGGTGCCCGGCTGGCCCCCCGAGCTCGGAGGCCGCAACGCCACCCCGGTGCAACAGATGGTGTTCTTCGAGGAGCTGGTGCGTCTCGGCGTCCCCCGCTCGTGCAATCCCCAGGGTCTCTCGATCATCACCCCGTCGATCCTGGACTACGGCACCGACGAGCAGAAGGGGCGCTACGCCCTGCCCACCTTGCGGGCGGAGATCAGCTGGTGCCTGGGGATGAGCGAGCCCAACGCCGGGAGCGACCTGGCCGGGCTGCGGACCCGGGCCGAGCTCCACGACGGCCACTTCGTCGTCAACGGCCAGAAGGTGTGGACCTCCGGCGCCCATGACGCCGACTTCTGCTTCTGCTTCGTGCGCACCGATCCCGACGCCCCCAAGCACGCCGGGATCAGCGTGCTCGTCATCGACATGAAGAGCCCGGGCATCGAGGTCCGGCCGCTGGCAGAGCTGACCGATCCCGGCCACGCCGACTTCAACGAGGTGTTCTTCACCGACGTCGAGGTACCCGGGGAGAACCTGGTGGGACAGCTCCACCACGGCTGGGCCATCGCCGGCGGCTCACTGGCCCACGAGCGGGGCATGCTGTGGATCTCCGAGTCCACCGGCCTCGAACGCATCATCGAGCGGGTGCTCGCCACCGCCGTCACACCGCTACCCGGGGGACGCCGCCTGGCCGACGACGCCATCCTGCGCGACACCGTGGCCCGGGCCTACGTCCAGGCCCAGGCGCTCAAGCTCCTCGGATACCGGGGCTTCGCCAAGGTCGCCAAGGGCAAGAGCTCTCCGGAGCACTCGGTGCTCAAGCTCTTGGGCAGCGAACTGCGCCGCAACCTCGCACTCGACGTGGGCGAGGCCCTCGGCCCGGCGGGACTGGACCTCGACCGCAACGACGCCCCCGCCAACACCCGGGGCGGGGACCAGGGGTGGCTGACGCACTGGCTCCAGTCCTTCTCGCAGACGATCGCCGGCGGGACCTCGGAGATCCAGCGGAACATCATCGCCGAGCGGGTACTGGGCCTGCCCCGCCGCTGAGGTCCGGTTACCCCGGGGCGCCGGTCAAGGGCCGAGGCTCCAACTGACCGTGGCCGCGGCCGGTGAGTCGTAAGGGGAGCCCGACGGCAAGAAGTCGACGTCGATCGTGTCACCGGGCGTGAGCGTCACCGGGGCTGAGAGTGGGAGTGCCGCCGGGTTGGTGGTGCTGATGGCACCCACGAAGGACGAGCTTCCGTTCACGTCCAGATACACGTTCCAGTAGGCGTTTCCGCCCGGAGACTGGGACAGATAGACGTAGAGGGTGTCGAGGGTCTGACCCGAATCCACGATCTGCTCGACATCGGCCTCCGTGGACGACAGCCCGGCCCCGACGTAGTTGTAGGCGGCGGTGGGGCTGAGAAGGGCGCCCGCCGAGTTGCCGTCGATGAAGTCCGGACCGGTACCCCCTGTGGCACCTGTGGCCCCGGTGGCACCTGTGGCCCCGGTGGAACCTGTGGCCCCGGTGGAACCTGTGGCCCCGGTCGAACCCATGGGCCCGGTGGGCCCGGTCAGGCCCGTCGCACCCGTCGCACCCGTCGCACCGGTGGGGCCGATGGGTCCGGTTGGACCGAGGCTCGACCCGGTGGCGCCTGTGGCACCGGTGGGGCCGGTCGTACCGGTGGGGCCGGACGGACCGGTCGGACCGGTGGGTCCGGTCGCACCAGTGGCTCCAGTGGGTCCGGTCGCACCAGTGGCTCCGGTGGCGCCGGTGGTGCCCGTGGCGCCGGTCGGCGCGCCTTGTCCCTTGACGCACGTCCAGGATTTGTTGCCGGAGTTCCCCTGGCTCTGATTCCAACAGCCGTTGCCACCCCGGTTCCCGCCATCTGCGTACGCGGCGGTCCCGGGGAGCACCGCTCCGACCAGCGCCGAACCACCGGTGGCGAGCATCGAGGTCAACCCGAGCCCCATCGCCGCCCGCGTCACCGGCCGCTTGGAACCGGGTGGGGTGTAGCGACCGGTTCTGCCCCGACGGGAACCTCGTGCCATTGGACGACCTCCATCTGCCATGCGCGGCAAAGAGCTCGCCCGCCTCCCCCGACTTGCGCACCCTAGACAGAACGGCCCTCGCCGTCGCCTGCTTCGCACGGTAAGGCCCGGACCCAAGACTGTCAACGGATCGTCAACGGCAAGGCCGATTGCATCCCCCTCAGAGACGTTTCATCACCTGGCTGGAGAGCCGGCGCACCACCGTCCGGGGAGCGAAGCGCGGCGAGGCCGCTGCCACCTTGTTGAGGAGACCGGGCACGCAGACCGCCTGGTTGCGCTCCAGGGCGGCCAGACCTTCACGAACGACGTCGTCCGCCTCGGCCCAGACGAAGGACGGCAAGCCCTTGCCCGTGATCCCGGCGTTGTCCTGAAAGCTGGTCCGGGTGAAGCCGGGGCACAGCACGCTCACCTTGACGCCGGTTCCCGCCACCTCCTCGTGCACCGCTTCGGTGAACATGAGCACGAAGGACTTGGCCGCCGAATAGGTGGCACTCTCCGGCGTGGTGGCGAACCCGGCCACCGAGGCGACGTTCAGCAGGCTGCCCGAGCGGCGCGGCACCATCGCCTGCAAGGCGGCGTGGCTCAGCGCCACCACGGCGGCGACGTCCACGTCGACCATGCCGATCTCCTGCTCCGGGGTGTGGGAGATCACCGGTCCGTAGAAACCGAAGCCGGCGTTGTTCACCACCACGTCCACGTCGCCGGCGCCGATCCAGTCGACGACGCGGCTGAGCTGTGCCCGGTCGGCGAGATCGGCGGACAACACCTCGGCACGAACCCCATGGTGGTCGGCGACCTCGTTGCCGAGACGCTCCATGGCGTCGGTCGTCCTCGCCACCAGGACCAGGTCGTGGCCGGCGGCGGCCAGCCGACGGGTGAAGCTCACGCCCAGCCCCGACGACGCCCCGGTCACCAGGGCCCGAGGGCGCTCGCTGCTCATGACAGGCCGAGATGGGCGGCCAGCCGCGCCCGGTGCTCCGCCCCCGATCCGAGCAGCGCCGCCTGCGCCTTCTGTCTCTTCACGTACAAGTGCATGTCGTGCTCCCAGGTGTAGCCGATACCCCCCAGACACTGGATGCCCTCTTGGGCCATGAGCTTCTGGCAGTCGCCGGCGCTCGACTTGGCCATCCAGACCGCGACTTGGCGCCGCTCGTCGTCCTCGTCGATGGCGGCGGCGGCGAAATAGGCGGTGGCTCGAGCGGCCTCCAGCGCCACGTACATGTTGGCCAGCTTGTGCTTGATGGCCTGGAAGGAGCCGATCTTCACCCCGAACTGCTCCCGTTCCTTGGCATACGCCAGGACGATGTCGAAGATGGCCTGGCTGGTGCCCACCATCTCGGCGCACAGTGCGGCGGTGGCGCGCTGAAGGACAGCGCGCAGCACTTCGCCCATGGCGCCGGGCTCGCCGAGGACGCGACCGGCAGGGACGACCACACCGTCGAGTCGAGCCGTGCCGACCTGGCGCGTGGCGTCGATGGCGTGCACCAGCCGGACGTCGAGCTCGGACCGGGGCACGACGAACAGCCCGATGCCCTCCTCCCCGCTGGTGCCGGGCAACCGGGCCGCCACCACCACCTCATCGGCACGCCCGACGTCGAGCACGTCGTGCTTCTCCCCCTCGATCCGCCACCCCCCGTCGACCGGGCTCGCCGTGGCGGCGACGTCGGCCACGTCGACACGTCCTCCTGCTTCGGCTACGGCCAAGGTACCGACCGCGCCGCTCGCCACGGCGCCGACGAAGGTGTCGAGCTGTTCGGGACCCGCCGCCTCGACAACAGCGGGGACGAACTGGGTGGCGGTCGACAAGAACGGCGCCGGGGCGAGGACCCGCCCGAGCTCCTCGGCCACCACGGCCAGCTCCACCTGGCCGAAGCCGATCCCGCCGTTCGCCTCGGGAGCGGCCATGGCGGGCCAGTCGAGTGCCACCATGGCCGACCACAGGTCGTCTGGCTCCTTGCCCTCCTCCACCACCCGCCGCACCAGGGCCATGGGGCACTCGGCGGCGAGGAACTGACGCGCCGAAGCGGCCAGGTCCTCTTGCTCGGCGCTCAGCTCAAGATCCACGCATCACCACCAGAGTCGACGCACAGCACGCCCCTCGAGCGTACGACCACAGATTCCGATCGAGCTTCTCGACGTCGGCTCTGCGTCGGTCCACGCCGGGCGTCAGCCGCCGATCTGCAGGCCCGGGGCGCGCGACCCGAAGATGAACGCGTTGACGGCCGGGCCGATGTCGGAAGCCTCCCAGCGGGCCGGGCCGCCCTTGGTCTCCACCGTCGGCCCCAGGGTCCAGGGCTGGTAGTGGGTGATGCGGTGCCCGACGGCCCGGAACACCTGTCCGGTCACGTGCAGCGCGTCGTCGGAGGCGAGCCAGGCGACCATCGGCGCCGAGTTGGCCGGGTTCATGTGGTCGTAGTCGGCGCCCTCGAGCTCGTCGGGCTCCTTGACCTCGGCGTCCTTGCGCAGCGTGGCGGTGATCCGGGTCATGCCACCGGGGGCGACGGCGTTGGCCCGGACCCCGTAGCGAGCCAGCTCCAGGCTGGAGATCACGGTGAGAGCCGCGATGCCGGCCTTGGCTGCTCCGTAG
The DNA here is from genome assembly GCA_030040015.1 of Acidimicrobiales bacterium. GTDB lineage: Bacteria > Actinomycetota > Acidimicrobiia > Acidimicrobiales > UBA8190 > UBA8190. Next base: position 29,671 of record JASHUM010000004.1, on the reverse strand, counting down.
TTGGCCTGGCCCACGTTGCCCTGGAGACCGGCGGACGACACCGTGTTGACGATGGCGGCGCGGGGCTGGCGTCCGGCCTTGGACTCGTCGCGCCAGTAGTTGGCGGCGTGGTGGGTGACGGCGAACGTGCCCTTCAGGTGCACCCGCACCACAGCGTCGAAGTCCCCCTCCGACATGGAGAAGAGCATGGCGTCACGGACGATGCCGGCGTTGTTCACCACTACGTCGAGCTTCCCGAACTCCTCCACTGCCTGGCGCACCATGCGCTGGGCGCCGGACCAGTCGGCGACGTCGTCGAAGTTCGCTGTGGCCCGGCCGCCGGCCCCCTTGATGACCTCGGCCACCCCCTCGGCAGCCCGCTTGTCGGATCCCTCGCCGTGGACCGACCCGCCCACGTCGTTCACCACCACCGCCGCCCCTTGGCGAGCCAGCTCCAGCGCCTCGCCCCGACCGATGCCGTGCCCGGCACCGGTCACGATGGCCACCTTCCCGTCGAGCAGTCCCATCTCGTGTTCCTCTCCTCGTCAGATGATCAGCACGGACGGGACCGTGAGCCGGCGACGACTCAGGCCAAGTGGTAGAGCTCCCGGGCGTTGTCGCAGACCATTCGGCGCCGCTCGGCGTCGGGTACCCCGCCCATCGACTCCTCGACGATGCGGCGGCTGTAGGGCCAGTCGTGACGATGATGGGGGTAGTCGGTCGACCACATCATGTTGTCCACGCCGATCCAGTGCCGCACGGCGACGGCGAAGGGCTCCCGGATGAAGGTCACCTTCCAGTTGCGACGGAAGTACTCGCTCGGCAGCAGCTTCAAGGTCGTCTTCGTCCACGTGCGGTTGCGCCAGTAGTGGTCGTCCATGTGCTCGAGGAAATGCGGCACCCAACCCGCCCCGCACTCCACGGCCACCGTTTGGAGCCCGGGGAAGCGGTCGTAGATGCCGGAGTAGATGAACTTCGACATGAACTGTGAGGCGTCACCGACCGGCCCGCCCATCTCGGCCAGGCCGATCTCCCTGCCGGCGGAGGCCGCCGCCTTCTTGAACGAGCCGGCGGTGCGCTTGCCCGCCTGGCGAAGCCCGCTGTGGATGTGGACGGGCAGCTGCTCCTCCTCGGCCGCCTCCCAGAAGGCATCGTCCTCTTCGGACAGCTCGGCGTTCCCCGACGGGTAGGCCGAGATGATGACCCCCTTGTACCCCGCGCTCTTGGCGTCACGCAGCCACTTCACCGACGTCTTGACGTCGACGCCGGGCATCTGGGCCAGGCCGATCAGGCGCTCGGGCGCCGCCGCCATGAACTCGTCGTGCATCCAGGTGTTGTAGGCCTCGAGACCGGCCAGGTGATAGTCGTCGTCCTCCTGGGCCATGAAAGCACCCATGGTCCGCTGGGACGGAAAGAGCACCTCGGCGTCCACTCCGTCGACATCCTGCTCCACGACCCGGGCCTTGCCTTCGAACGACCCTCGAAGGATGGAGTCGTAGGTGGACCCGTACCACTCGAGCTCCTCGTAACGCTTGCCGAACCTGCCGGCGTTCGTCACCAGCCCGAGGGGCATGGGCGCGGTGCCCGGCACCAGCTCCCAGGCGTCTCCGCCCTTGGGGTCCTTCACCAGCCTGGGCGCCCGGTCGTGGAACCTCTTGGGCAGGTGCTTCGTCCACAGGTCGGGCGGCTCGACGACGTGGCCGTCTGCCGAGATGAGCCGGTACTGGCGTGCCATGACACCTCCTCGAGGTCCGCCCCGGGCGGTCGCACCGGGGCGCGACGCGGTCCCCGGAGTTCTCTGACTTCCGTGTCAGATTACTGCGGCGTGGTAGCGGGCGAAAGGCGCCCTGGCCAGGCCCATTCCCGGATTCAGAAGCCTCGGAAGTCCGGCTCCCGGCGCTCGACGAACGAGGCGATGCCCTCCCGGGAGTCGGCGGTGCCCACCACCAGCTCCTGGGCCCAGGCCTCCTCGTCGAAGGCGGTGGCCCGGTCCGAGTCGAGGGACCGGTTGAGCAGCCACTTGGCCATGCCGAGGGCCTTGGTCGGCCCGCTGGCGAGACGCCCGGCGATCTCGGCTGCCGCCCGTTCGAGCTCGGCCCGGGGCACCACCTTGTTGACCAGCCCCAGTCGTTCGGCCTCGGCGGCGGGGAGTTCGTCACCGAAGAACACGAGCTCCTTGGCCCTCTGCAGTCCGACCAGGCGGGGAAGCAGGTAGGCGCCACCGCCGTCGGGGGAGATGCCCCGGCGGACGAACACCTCGATGAAGCGCGCCTCCTCGGCGGCCACCACCAGGTCGCACGAGAAGGCCAGATGTGCCCCGATGCCGGCGGCGGTGCCGTTCACGGCGGCGATCACCGGCTTCTCGCAGTCGAGGACGGCGCCGACGAGCCGCTGGGCGCCGCGGCGGATCATGCGCGCCGCCTCGCCCATGATGCGCTCGGGCGCGCCCTCGGGCTTGGGGGGTGGCTGGCGGTCACGCCCGGCCCGCAGGTCGGCGCCGGTGCAGAAGCCCTCGCCGGTGGCGCCGATCACCACGGCGCCGATGCCGAGGTCGGCACTGGCGTCCTCGAGCAACGAGATGACCCGGTTGCGCTGGTCGGGGGTCATGGCGTTGCGCACCTCGGGCCGGTTGAGCGTGATCCACGCCACCCGGTCCTCCACCCGGTGCAGCACCTGCTCGTCGAGCGGCTTGTCCGACACCTCGTCCTCCTCGGTCGTCCGCAGCATGGCACCGTGCTGACGCGGATGTCACCTTGCCGACAGGCCGGGAGTAGCGTCTGCGGCTGTGACGGAAACCGCCGCCGACAAGCGAATTCCCGTGGTCGACTACCTCGTCCTCGGCGACGATCCCCACCTGGTGGCCAACACCTGCCGGTCCTGCGGCGCGCTGTACTTCGACCGTCGCAACGCCTGCGCACGGTGCGGAGAGCTCGAGTTCGAGCGCAAGACGCTCGAGAAGACCGGTGTGGTGCGCTCCTTCACCATCATCCACCGGGCCGCACCCAACGTCCCCGTTCCGTATGTCTCGAGCGTGGTCGAGCTCGACGGCGGCGGGGTGGTGAAGGCCAACTTGGTCGACGCCGGTGCCGACCCCGAGAAGATCGAGCTCGGCATGCGGGTCAAGCTGACCACCTTCCCCTGCGGCAGGGACGAGGAGGGAACCGAGGCGGTCGCCTTCGGCTTCGCCCCGGCCTGACGAGCGAACGCGAGGAGACACGACATGTCCGAGAACGTGTGGATCGTCGGAACGGCGATGACGAAGTTCGGGCGCTACCCGGACAAGGACACCGTCGACCTGGCCAGCGAGGCAGCCCTGGGCGCCCTCGGGGACGCCGACCTGACCATGCAGGACATGGGCGTGCTCGCCGTCGGGTGCCTGCTCGAGGCCAACGCCATGCTCGGCCAGCGCCTCCAGAAGCAGATCGGTCAGACCGGCATCCCCGTCTTCAACGTGTCCAACGCCTGTGCCACCGGGGCGACAGCGGTGCGGAGCACCATGCTCGCCATCAAGGCGGGGGAAGCCGATCTCGGGCTCGCCGTGGGCGTGGAGCAGATGGGCAAGGCCGGGCTGCTCGGACCCGCCGGCCAGGCCAGGTCCAAGCCCACCGGCTACACGCCCTCGGGCCGTTACGGCTCGGTGATGCCGGTCGAGGGCATCCTGGGCACCGGGCTCATGCCCGGCGTCTTCGCCCAGGCCGGTATGGAGTACGCGTCACGCCACGACGGCGTCGGATTCGAGCAGTTCGCCAAGGTGGCGGAGAAGAACCATGCCCACTCGGCGCTCAACCCCCTGGCCCAGTACCAGAAGGCCTTCTCCCTCGAGGAGGTCATGGGGGCGGACATGGTCGCCTATCCCAACACGCTGCTCATGTGCTGCCCCACGGGGGACGGGGCAGCTGCCGTGGTCCTGTGCTCGGACGCCAAGTTGAAGACACTGGGACCCGACGTGCGGCGGCGGGCCGTCAAGGTGTCCGCCTCGGTGCTCACCTCGGACCCGTACGTGGAGTCCGACTCCGCCCAACCCGACGTGAGCACGTTGACCAAGCTGGCCGCCGCCCAGGCGTACGAGCAGGCCGGGGTCGGGCCCGAGGACCTGGACCTGGTCGAGCTGCACGACTGCTTCGCCACCGCCGAGCTCATCCACTACGAGAACCTGTCGCTGTGCGAGCCGGGTGGAGCGGGCGACTTCATCGACCGGCGCGGCCCCTGGCGCGACGGGAAGACGCCGGTGAACGTGTCGGGCGGGCTCATCTCCAAGGGCCATCCCATCGGCGCCACCGGCGTGGCCAACCTGTACGAGGTGGCCACCCACCTGCGCGGCGAGGCCGGCGACCGTCAGATCGACAACGCCAAGGTGGGCCTCGCCCACGTGATCGGTCTGGGGTCGGCCTGCGGCGTGCACGTCCTCGAGCGCGCCGCCTCCTGACCGGGGCGACACCACGGAGCTCGGGGGGATGAGCGAGACCCTCCTCGGCGGCGTGCGGGTGGTGGACCTGGCCGGCGAGCCGGCGGCCATGACCGGTCGCATCCTGGCTGACCTGGGCGCCGACGTGGTGCGGGTGGTGGCCGGGGCCGACCCGTTGGCGGCCCTGCCGCCTCTGGGACCGGACGGGTCGCTGCGGCGCACCGCCTGGAGCGCCGGGAAGCGCCTGTTCGAGGCGGAGGCACCGGACGATCCACGAGTCGACCACTTGCTCGCCGGGGCGGACGTGGTCGTCGCCACCCCGGGTTGGCCGGGTGCGCTCGAGATCGACCCGGCACGAGCCCCGTGGGCGAGCTGGGTCCTCGTCACCCCCTTCGGCGTCGACGGACCGCGCTGCGGCTGGAAGGCGTCGGACCTCGGGATCATGGCCTCCACCGGGAACATGTACTGCACCGGGGACCCCGACCGCGCCCCGGTGCGCTGCACCGAGCCCACCGCCTGGGCACACGTCGGCCCCGAAGCAGCGGTCGCCGCCTTGAGCGCCCTGGCCTCGGGGCGTCCCCAGTTGGTGGACGTGTCGGTCCAGGAGGCGGTGATGATCGCCTCGATGGGGCACGTCGGGCGCTTCGCCCGCACCAAGAACCGGGGCAAGCGCTCGGGAGCGAACGTCGGCGTGACCCGCGAGATCTGGCCGTGCGCCGACGGCTTCGTCTCCTTCGGCCTGCGGGGCGGGAAGGCCCGGGTGGCGAACATGCAAACCATCACCCGGCTGGTGACCGAGGAAGGGATCGAGGCCCCGGCACTCACGGCACGGGACTGGGCCACCTACGACCACAACGTGCTCTCGGCCGACGAGCTCGACGCCATCTCGACGCCGGTCGGGGAGTACTTCCGGCGTCACACCATGTCCGAGCTCTACGAGATCGCCTGCGCCACCAACCTCATGCTGGCGCCGGCCAACTCGCCCTCCCAACTGCTCGAGAGCAGCCAGCTCGCCGCCCGGGAGTTCTTCGTCTCCATGGGCGACGTCGCGTCGTTCCCCCGCTCCTTCGTCATCACCACCAGTCCGGACGACACCGTGATACGACCCGGTCCGAGCGGCGGGGCAGAACGCGAACGTCCGGCATGGCCGGCCCAGCCACGGCGGACGAGAGCACCCGAGGGGAGCCGTCGGGGTGCCTGGGAGGGCACGCGCATCATCGAGTTCGGCACGGGGGCGGCCGGCCCGATCGCCGTGCGCTACTTCGCCGAGCACGGTGCCACGGTCATCCGGGTGGAGTCGCGCTCGCGGCCCGACTTCCTGCGCACCTACGGTAACGCCAATCCCTGCGGCCTCGAGGGATCGGACATGTTCGACTCCGTGAACGTGGGCAAGCTCGGCGTGACGCTCAACCTGAAGCACCCTGAGGGCCTGGCCCTGGCCAAGCGCCTGGTGCACTGGGCCGACGCCGTGGCCGAGAACTTCGCCCCCCGGGCCATGCGCAGGTTCGGGCTCGACTACGCCACCATGGCCGGCGAGAAGCCCGACCTCGTCATGGTGAGCTCCTGCCTGCAGGGACAAACCGGGCCGTACAAGGACTACCCGGGCTTCGGTGGTCAGGGCTCGGCCCTCGGCGGCTACAACTTCCTCACCGGTTGGCCCGACCGAGAGCCGGTCGGGCCCTACGGCACCATCACCGACTCCCTCGCCCCGCGCTTCGTCGCCAGCGCCTTGGCAGCCGGGCTCCTCTACCACCGGCGAACCGGCAAAGGCGTCCACCTCGACGTGGCTCAGGTCGAGGCCGCCGTCTTCTCGCTCACGCCCTGGCTCCTCGACTACGTCGTGAACGACCACGTCGAGACCCGCATGGGGAACCGGTCGGTGCGCTGGGCACCCCATGGTGCGTTCCCGTGTGCCGGTGAGGACCGCTGGGTGGCCGTCGCCTGCTGGGACGACGAGGACTGGCTGGCCCTGGCCAAGGTCATGGGCCTCGGCGACGACCTCGCCTCCCGCTTCGCACGGGTCGAGGACCGGCTCTCCCACCAGGACGAAGTCGAGGCACTTGTCTCGGCGTGGACCAGCGGGCGCAGCCCCCTCGAGGTGGCCGAGACCCTGCAGGCCGACGCCATCGAGGCGGTGCCGGTCGCCGATCTCGGTGACGCTTCAGTGGACCCGCAGCTGCACCACCGAGGTCACTTCGTCACCCTGGAGCACCCGTGCATGGGCGAGTGCGGATACGAGCGCAACGGCTTCCGGCTCTCCGACGCCGAGGCGGGCTACCCCCGTACGAGCCCCACCCTGGGCGAGCACAACTCCTTCGTCCTGGGCGAGATCCTCGGGGTCAGCCCGGCTGAGCAGCAACGGCTGGCCGAGGCGGGGGTGCTCGAATGACGGCTCTCCGCTCGACGGCGACGGCGCCTGCCGACGCACGGTGCGAAGGCCGAGGAGCTCAGACGATGTTCAACGAGCTCAGCAAGCTGTTGACGAGCCCCTCTGCTTCTCCGAGGAGCTGACTGACCGGGGATGACGGCGCCGTCGGCGGCGCCGTCCCAGGGGGTGGAGAGGGTGCCGGCGCCGGTGGTTGCGAAGACTGCGCCGGAGGCCCGGTCGCCGGGGCCGGGCCCGGAGTCGGCGTGAGGTGGACGACGGTGGCCAGGGGTTGGCGAACGGTCGGAGCAGCGCTGAGGCCGGCCAGGTTCCCAGGCGTCGGGACGGCCGGCGGCGGCGAGCCGGGCAAGGGCGGGGTGGTCGACTGGGGCGCGGGTGGCACGGGACCGACGACCGGGGACCGCAGAGCGGCGGGCCCGTGGAGGTGGGACGGTCCGGTGGAGCTGAGCCCGAGGGTCACGCCGGCCACCATCACCAGGGCGCCGGCCACGGCCGCCAGCGCCGAGTGCCGCCGCTGGCGGGTCAACATCTTCCGGGCGTGCGTGTAGTCGCGGCTGCGCAGGTGGAGGTCCGCTTCGGCCAGGAGCACCACGGCATCGGCGCGCTCGGCGCTGGTGACACCGGACGCCTGCAGGCTCGATGCGCCCCACATGAACCGTGGTGCCCCGCCGCACGTCGCCCGCAGCATCATGGTGCCGGCGTCAGCGCTGTCCTGGCCCGGCAAGAGCACGGCCAACTTGGTGGCCGCCACCCGGTACACGTGTCCGGGAGCCCCGAGCGCCCGGCGCAGGACCGCCACCAACGACAAGAGACCTTCGTCCCGCCGCTTGACCGAGGGGTGGAGCTCGACCACGGCGAGGGCGACGTCGCCCCCATCCGCCAGGGCCTCGGCGACGCTGTCAGCGAGGTCGCCCTCGAGGGCGCGCCGGTTCGGGCATCCGCTGTCCACGTCGTAGCTGGCGAGCTCCGAACGCGACGACGCCGACTTCGCCTCGCCCATCAGCTGCTCGAGCACCGTGTCGAGCCCGGGGGCGGGGATCTCGCCGAACTCCGCCGTCACCACCTGCGTCACCGTCTCAGCCAGGTACCGCAATCCGGCCGCGGCATCGGCAGGAGCCACGCCCAGACGCCACGTCCGCGCCGCCACGGCAAGGTCGGGGGACCACGTCGGGCGTTCGAGCGCGCCCGTCACGGCGGCGCACAGGGCCAGGGCGTGAGGACCCGTGGTCATGAGGAAGGACGTGCGTCGGAAGATGCACCGCACGCCCCACTGAAGGCGCATGTGCTGCACCAGGTGGGTCCTCGGTTCCCGGTCGTCGTCGCCCATCGGATCGAGTGCCCTGGGCGCCCTCGCGTGATGCTCGGATCACCCGGACCTACGACGAAGATCGGCGATCACCCCGGGAGGCCTGAATGGGCCGGCGCCATCTTTGAGCGTCCGTAGAGAACCACCTTCTCGGGGCTCACGGCCCGAGGGGCCGGTTCTCAGAGAGCGAGGTCGAGCAGCCCGGACAAGCCGCCAAGGGCACGCAACAGGTCGTTCAGATGCGTGCAGCACGCCACGCCGACCAGGGTCTCGGGTACGGCGGTGGGCAGATCGGCGACCGCCGTGCCGATCAGGGCCCCGACCTCGGCGGCGGCAGCGGGACACTCGGCGAACGGCAGCACCCGGGGCTCGGCGCTCAGGTGGACGAGCGCACCGTCGACGACGCTGGCGCGCACCGCGTATTCGTGGAGCACGGCTTCCCCGCCCTTCGGCTCACCCACCGAGTCCCGGAACATGGCCCACACCGAGAGCGCTCCGTCCTCGGCGCGGGTCGCGTCCAGGCAGCGCCGACGGCGCATGGCGTCAGGCCCGAGTGGGGCACACGCGTGGAACGCCCACGGGTCGTCGCTGGGCCACGCCGGTGCGGCGGGGCAGTCCTGGACGGGGACGCCGTGTCCGCCGGTGATGCTGGAGACGGCGGCACCGCCGGCTCGCCAGCCCGAACACAGGTCGACCATGCGGTCGAGGACGTCGGGCGGGGTGAGCGCCGAGGGAGACAATCCCTGGCGGCGGGCCATCCGCATGAAGCCATACCCCGAGATGAGCAACGCCGCCGGCATGTCGTCGAGCACCTGGCGCACCAGGGAGCGGCGCTCGGCGTCAGGGACGACGACATCGAGGTGACGCCGGAACCCGCCGCCGGCCCGCGCCCCCACCAGCGGAGTGGCCCATGGCGCCTCAGGGCGGCACTCCAGGCGCACCAGCTGTCGTTGCTCGTCGAACTCGGCGTCGACGACGGCCTCCGACAACACCTCGGGTCGGTCGCCTCCCTGGGCGTCGGTCCGTATGTCGCGCGCCGTCCCGCTCACGGCCAGGGCGACGCCCCATCCGGTCCGTGCGCTCACGTCGACGTGCATCGTCCGGCGCACGGAACCAGCCCGACGCGCCACGAGCTCATCCAGTGGACGGCGGAGGGCCGAGGTGCCGAGGTTCACCGCCTCACGCTACCGTCGCTCCGGGGCCGGAGATGACCGGCGAACTCCTGCCCGACGCGCCCTGTCTCCTCCGAGAGCCTCAGTTCATACTGGGATCATCGAGGACGATCACCGAGTTCACGTCGGAGTCCCCGGACACCGGATCACTCGCGGTTACCTCGACGTCGGGGACGGCCGATCCAGGCTTCACCTCGGAGCCGTTCGTCAGCGGTGACGACGTGCCGTTGGTCCGGGACACATCGTGGGCATCAGCCAACCGATCCAGCAACGACACCGGGGAGCGCACCGCCCGTACCACCTCGTGGGTCGGGGGAAGCTCAGGGAAGCTGCCCCGCAGCTCCTCCTCCAGTCGCTTGCGCAGACGCCGGATGTCAGCCCACAGGGACCCAGCCTGACGAGCGAGCTGCGGCAGCCGCTGCGGCCCGAGGACGACGATGCCGACCACCAGGATCACCAGCAGCTTGGCCGGGTCGAGATCGAGCAAGGTGTGCGACGGCTCTACCGGGCCGACGACAGGCCCGGCATGGCGGCCGGCGTCCGTGACCTGTCAGTTGGAGGGGCGGCTGGAGACGAAGATGCGCTCACGTTGGGCCTTGCGGTGCGCCGCATAGGCTCCAGCACCGACAATTGCACCCCCGGCGACGACCAGCAGATCGGTGGCGGACACTTCGGGAGTCGACGCCGGTGGCTGCACCACTGAGTCGCGAATGATGGTCACACTGTCCATGACCACCGTGGGCGAGACGTTGGCGTCCACCCCGAGGATCTGCATGGAGGTCTGGCCGCCGGTCGTGGTGGGGGCAGTGACGTTCACGGCGAGGTGGGACCAGGTGGCGTAGCGCCACGCCGAGAACGGAGCGGCGGCGTTGTAGGCCGGGTCGTTCTCCGTACTCCCGCCCGTGGCCACACCGGACGCCCCGCTCGGGGCCCCGGTGGCGGTCCCCGACTCCACCGTCCCGCTCACCTTCCAGACATCGAGGAACGGGGAGGTGCCGGTGGTGAACGTGCTCGTGTTGGAGTCGCCGGTCACGTGCCCGTCTCCGGACGTGCCGTCGTCCCCGCCGGCGTAGCCGTACCACGTCGTGTACAGGCTCTGCCCGCCGCCGCCGGCACAGATGTAGGTCGTGGCGGAGATGGCACCCGATGGCGGAGTGACAGAACCCTGCTCGGTGTAGAAGTTGGTGTAGCTGCCGGAACTCGCCACCTGCTGGACCACGGCGTTGTTGAAGAGCGGTTGCGAGCGTTCATAGGCGTGCACATGGCCGTTGATGACCAGGTCGACGTTCCAGTTGTCGAAGATCGGCTGCCAGACGTTGCGGATGCCGCCGTCAGAGCCGTGGGTGCTGTTGGTGCAGTACAAACAGTTGTGGAAGTAGACGACGATGAAGTCGACGGTCTGGGAGTTCCGGTAGGTGGCGAGCTGGGCGATCAGCCAGTTGGTCTGCTGGCCACCGGTGTAGCCGTTGTTCTCGGAGATCTCGGCCGAGAGGTCGTTGCCGTCGAGCTGGATGAAGGCCACGTTGCCGTACGTGAAGGTCCGCACCACCGGCGAGCCGGTGTTGTAGGTGTTTCCGTTGGTGATCGTGTACCCGCTCCACGTGAAGCTCGAGCCGGTGTAGGTGATGCTGGACCCGTTCTCGGCGGTGTTGCTGCCCCCGTTGGCGGATTGCGCCAGGTCGGGGAAACGGGTCAGAACCCCGGCGTATCCGTCGACGGTGAGAGGCTCCATCTCGTGGTTGCCGACGCCCACGATCCAGGGGATGTACTGCGCCGACTCGCCCAGATAGCTGAAGAACGTGTCCCAGTCGCCGGGGGTGTAACTGGCCTGGGTGGTGTTGCTGGCGTTGGCCCCGTACTCCTTGCCCAGAGTGGCCGTGCCGCCGCTGGCGTAGCTGAGGTCGCCGGCCACGATGGTGAAGGCCGGGTTGTAGGCCAGGATGCTGGCGATCACCTCGGCGGTGTCACTGTCCTCGTACTCGTCCCCGGTGGCGCAGAACGTGAAGTTGCCGACGGTGGAAGGCGCGGTGGTGAAGTAGGCGCCGGAATTCCAGGAGCTTCCGTTGTTGTTGCTGACCTTGTAGTAGTACGTCGTCCCCGGCGTGAGCCCCGTGAGCAAGGCGGAGATGTAGTACGTGTCGTCGACGTTGCCCGACGGCTGGCCAGTCGGGATCGGCACCTGCCCGAGGAGATCGGCGCTCACGACCTGGCCCTCGTTGGCGTTCAGGGTGCTCAGGGAGGTGGCGTACTGGAGCACGGCGCTGTTCGCTTGGCCCGAGGTCGTCGTGGGCACCGGGCTGGGATCGGTGCCGGCGCTGCCCGCCGACCAGGAGACCCACATGCTGGTGGCCGGGTTGCTGCCGTAACCGATCCACTGGGGGGTGGTGGTCGTGCTGCTGGCGGCAAAGGCATCCGCCCGCCGCCAGAAGATCGGACCGGCGGCCGCAGCGGCTCCGGCGAGCGCCACTCCCTTGAGGACAGTTCGCCGGCCATAGCGCTTCTTCAGATAGTCATGCATCTCCTGGGGACGCATGTCCTTCGCCAGCTTCGACGGGATCTCTCCGTAAGGGGTTTCCATCCTGGCACGGTAAGACCGATGAGTAATTGATGAGAGAACGTTGTTCGAACTCGCGCCAATTAGTCCGTGTCCATATCGTGTCGGTTGTGAAAACAGCCCTGCGTGTTAGTGGTGCTGCGAGTCGAAGCCGAAGTTGAGGTGGTCACCCAGATTTCACCCGGGCGCGCCCATGCCGTCACGAAGTCGTGGATGACCGTTCACCTGGCCACACAAGGTGGCGCGGTGACCTCGCGTCAACCGGTGAGCTTGGGCGCTCCGGCGCCTGCGACGGGGATGGCGACGGTCTTCGACTCCAGGTACTCCTCGAAGCCCTCTCGCCCGTGCTCGCGCCCGAGACCGCTCTGGCGGTATCCACCGAAGGGCACGTCGGGGGCGAGGTACACCCCTCCGTTGATGCTCAGCGTCCCGCTGCGGATGCGCCGGGCCACGGCCAGTGCCCGCTCCTCGTTGGGGCTCGTCACCGCCCCCGACAACCCGTAGATGGAGTCGTTGGCGATGCGCACGGCGTCGTCCTCGTCCTCGTAGGGGATCACCGCCAGCACCGGACCGAAGATCTCCTCCTGGGCGATCGTCGCCTTGGGACTCACGTCGGCGAACAACGTGGGCTCGACGAAGTAGCCGGTGGGCAGCTCGGCCGGGATGTCCCCCCCACGCACCAGGCGGGCCTCGGCTTTGCCCTTGTCGATGTAGCCGAGCACCCGCTGGCGCTGCTTCTCGCTCACCACCGGGCCCATGAGGTTGGCCGGGTTCCAGGGATCGCCGTAGCTCATGCCGGCCATGGCGGCGGCGGCCAGCTCGACGCCCTCGTCGTAGCGGGAGCGAGGGAGGAGCAGCCGGGTGGTGATGGCGCATCCCTGACCGGCGTGCACACAGACGGCGAAGCCGCCACCGGCACAGGCGGCGCCCAGATCCTCGACGTCGTCGAGGACGATGTTGGCCGACTTTCCGCCGAGCTCGAGGAACACCTTCTTCACCGTCTCGGCGCCCTTGGCCATGATGCGCCGACCGGTGGCGGTGGAGCCGGTGAAGGTGACCATGTCCACCCGGGGATCGGTGGTGAGGACCTCGCCCGTCAGGTGGTCGGAGGAGGCGACCACGTTGACGACGCCGGCGGGGATGTCGGTCTCCTCGGCGATCAGGCGCCCGAGCACGGTGGCCGACCACGGGGTGTCCGGGGCGGGCTTGAGCACGACCGTGTTGCCGGCAGCCAGCGCCGGGCTCAGCTTGGCCATGTTCAAGAAGAGCGGGAAGTTCCACGGCGTGATGGCGCCCACCACGCCGGTGGCCTCTCGCAGGATCATGCGGCGGGTGCGTTGCCCGAACACCTCGCGCTCGGGCATGGGCTGGTCGTAGGGGTAGGTCACGGCCAACTCGGAGTAGTACGGCACGTCGGCGATGGGCAGGTCCACCTGGATGGCGTAGGTCAACGCGATGGGGCAGCCCGCTTCGGCCACCACCACGGCCCGCAGCTCCTCCTTGTGCTGCTCCAGGGCGGCGTGCAGCTGCTCCAGGCAACGGCGACGGAAAGCGTGGTCGGTGGCCCACGACGTCTCGTCGAAGGCCCGGCGGGCGGCGGCGATGGCGGTGCCCATGTCGGCGGCGGTGCCGTCGGCGGTGTCCCCGAGGGACTTCTCGGTGGCCGGGTCGATGTTGGCGAAGCTCTGGCCGCCACTGGCCTCCACGAGCTTCCCGTCGATCAGAAGACGCGATTCCCCCCGGACCTCGCTGCCCGATGCCTGGTTCATCGCTGCTCCTCCTTCGTCCCCGTGCGCTCCTGGCGCAGGCGGGTTTTCAACACTTTGCCATTGGGCTCCCGGGGAAGCTCGTCGACGAACTCGATGTCCCGCGGCAGCTTGAAGTCGGCCAGCCGCCGCCCGAGTCGCCGGCGAAGGTCCTCTTGGTCGGACGAGCCCCCGGGCCGGAGCTCCACCACGGCATGCACCTTCTGGCCCATGCGCTCGTCGGGAAGCCCGAACACGGCCGCGTCCACCACGTCGGGCTCCTCGAGCAGCGCCGCCTCGATCTCGGCCGGGTAGATGTTCACGCCCCCCGAGAGGATGAGGTCGGTCCGGCGGTCGGCCAGGAACAGATACCCGTCGTCGTCGACCCAGCCCATGTCCCCCACCGTGAAGTAGCCGTCACGCCAGGCCGAGCGGGTCTTGTCGGGGGCGTTGTGGTACTCGAAGCCCCGGCCCCCGAAGGCGGCGATGTAGATGGACCCCACCTCGCCCACCGCCATCTCCTCCCCGGCGTCGTCGAGGATCCGCACCGACAATCCGGGGAAGGGACGTCCCACGCTCCCCGGCTTGGCCCGCCACTCCTCGGGCGAGATGACCGTGGCCATCCCCTCGCTGGCCCCGTAGTACTCCCAGACGGTGCCGGGCGGGAAGACCTCCATGATCCGCCGCTTCACCGGCACCGGGCAGGGGGCGGCGGCGTGGAGGACCCGGCGAAGCGTGGAGAGGTCGAAGGCGCGCCAGTCAGCTTCGAGGATGCGGATGAACTGCGCCGGCACCATCTGGCTCGTGGTGACGGCCTCGCCCTGGATGAGACCCAGTGCCTCGGGGGCGTCCCACTTGGCCATGACCACCACCTTGGCCCCTTCGACCAGGTGCATCAGGGCGTAGGCACTGGGCGCGGTGTGGTACACGGGACCGCACATGAGGTGCACGTCGTCGGAGCGAAACCCCCAGAAGGCAGCGAAGGGGTTCGGCGGGGCCTCGGTGGCCGGGGGCGGCGGTGGACGCACGATGCCCTTCGGCCGGCCCGTCGTGCCCGACGTGTAGGTCATGGTCATGACCGGCGACTCCAGGTAGTCGCCCCGGGGCGGGGACCCGGAGACGGGATCGTCGACCAACGCCACCATCGCCTCGACCGTGACGCCGGGCACCTTCGTCTCCTCCAGGGCGCCGACGGCAGCAGGTGCGCCGTCATGGACCAGGGCGCGGGCCCCCGAATCGCCGACGAGGTAAGCGGCCTCGCCGGTGGTCAGCCGGGTGTTCACCGGAACGACCAGCGCGCCCAGCCGGGAGACGCCGTGCCAGGCGGCGAGCACGTCGATCCCGTTGGGGAGCGCCACCGCCACCCGGTCCCCGGGGTGCCTCACATGGCCGGCCAACGCGTGCGACCAGGCGTTGGCCAGCCGGTCGAACTCGGCGAAGGTGACCCGGCGCGCCCCGAAGACGATGGCTTCACGCCCGGGTTGCGCCCGGGCGATGGCCGCCACACCGCGCACCCCGAGGGCCTGCCCCTGCGGTTCGGGGACTGTCGACGGGCCCATGGCCGGCCAAGTGTACGGACCGCCGGCGCCGTGTGCCTGACATGAGCGTCAGGTATAGGATCCACGCCGTATGCAGGCTGAAGACCTGGTTCTCGTCAGTGTCGACGACCACGTGGTCGAGCCCCCCGACATGTTCGAGGGCCGGGTGCCCGCCAAGTGGAAGGGCAGGGAGCCCCGGGTCCTCCACAAGGACGACGGGACCGACGTCTGGGCGTACGAGGGGAACGAGATCCCCAACGTGGGCCTGAACGCGGTGGTGGGGCGGCCGCCCGAGGAGTACGGGATCGAGCCGACCTCCTTCGAGGAGATGCGCCCCGGCTGCTACGACATCGACGAGCGGGTCCGGGACATGAACGTCAACGGCGTGCTGGGATCGATGTGCTTCCCGTCCTTCGTGCAGTTCTGCGGCCAGCTCTTCGCCCGCACCGAGGACAAGGACCTGGCCATCACCATGCTGCGCGCCTACAACGACTGGCACGTCGAATCGTGGTGCGGGGCGTACCCGGGCCGGTTCATCCCACTCGCCGTCCCGCCCATCTGGGACCCGGCGCTCATGGCCGAGGAGGTCAGGCGCATGGCGGCCAAGGGGAGCCATGCCGTGACGTTCTCCGAGAACCCCTCCAAGCTCGGATGGCCGAGCTTCCATTCCGACCACTGGGACCCGTTCTGGGCCGCCTGCGCCGAGGAGGGCACGGTGGTGTGCCTGCACATCGGCTCTTCCTCCACCCTGGCCATCACCGCACCCGACGCCCCTTTCGACGTCCTCATCGCCCTGCAGCCGGTGAACATCATCCAGTGTGCCGCCGACCTCCTCTTCTCGCCTGTCCTGCGCAAATTCCCCGCCCTGCGGATCGCCCTGTCCGAGGGCGGCATCGGCTGGATCCCCTACTTCCTCGAGCGGGTCGACTATGTCTACGCCCATCACAAGGCGTGGACCGGCCAGGACTTCGGCGACAAGCTGCCCAGCCAGGTGTTCAAGGAGCGCATCATCACCTGCTTCATCGACGATGCCTTCGGGGTGGAGAGCCGTCACCACCTGAACCTGGACAACGTGACCTGGGAATGCGACTACCCCCACTCCGACTCGACCTGGCCGCAGGCCCCCGAGATCGCCATGAAGTACCTGCACGGGGTGCCGGACGCCGAGGTGGACCGCATCACCCACGCCAACGCCATGCGACTCTTCCAATACGACCCCTTCTCCGTCCGGCCCAGGGAGCGGTGCACCGTGGGCGCGCTTCGGGCGGAGGCGGCCGACGTCGACGTCTCGTTGCGGCCGCCCAAGCAAGGTGCGCCGCGCAAGACGACCCTTGCCGCCGACCTGGGGAAGCTGAGCAGCGGCCAGACGCGTTGACGAGCCTGAGGTGACGAAACCCGGCGAGCCGGCGAGCTACGACCCCGAGGCGGTCCGGGCCAGGTACCTCGCCGAGCGGGCCAAGCGGATGGTGCCGGGCCGCACCGAGATCCGCGACCTTCGCAGCGACACCTTCTTCGCCCGCTACCGCGACGACCCGTTCACTGCGGTCACGCCTCGTGACCCCCTGTCCGACGAAGTCGACGTCGTCATCGTGGGTGGCGGGATCGCCGGCGTGCTGGCCGGCGCCAACCTCCGCAAGGCCGGCATCGAGCGGATCCGCATCGTCGACCTGGCTGGCGGCGTCGGCGGAACCTGGTACTGGAACCGCTACCCGGGCGTCATGTGCGACGTGGAGTCGTACATCTACATGCCCCTGCTCGAGGAGCTGGAGTACGTCCCCACCCACCGATATGCATTCGGTGACGAGATCCTCCGCCATCTCGAGGCCATCGCCGGGCGCTTCGACCTGGTCGAAGACGCCCTCTTCCACACCGGGGTGACCCGGGCCGAGTGGGACGACACGGCGAGCCGGTGGCGGGTCCACACCGACCGGGGCGACGAGATCACCACTCGCTGGTACGTGCTTTGCGTCGGCATCCTCAACCTCATGAAGCTCCCTGCCATCGCCGGCATGGAGGACTTCGGCGGGCGCTCGTTCCACACGGCGCGCTGGGACTACGCATACACCGGTGGCAGCCTGCACGAGCCGCTCACCCGCCTGGCCGACAAGTCCGTCGCCTTCATCGGCACCGGGGCGAGCGGCATCCAGTGCGTGCCCCCGCTGGCGCAGTCAGCCAAGCACCTGTACGTCTTCCAGCGCACACCGTCGGCCGTCGGCGAACGCGGGAACCGGCTCACCGACCCCCGCTTCGCCGAGACGCTCGAGCCGGGCTGGCAACGAGAGCGGATGGACAACTTCCAGTCCATCATGGTCGGGCGACCGGTGGACTCCGACGAGGTCGACGACGGGTGGACGCACCACTGGGCCGCCGTCCACCACCCCACCCGGAAGAAGGGTCTCTCGCCGGCCGAGTACATGCGCGTCGCCGAGGCGGTCGACTACGAGGTCATGGACGTCCACCGGCACCGGGTCGAGGAGCTGGTGGCCGACCCGGTCAAGGCCGAGATCCTGAAGCCCTATTACCGCTACTTGTGCAAGCGGCCCTGCTTCCACGACGAGTACCTGCTCGCCTTCAACAACCCAAATGTCACCCTGATCGACTGCCCGGCCGGCATCGAGCGCATCACCGCTCAAGGACCGGTGGTCGACGGCAGGCAGTACGAGGTGGACTGCCTCATCTACGGCACGGGATTCGAGCCCGAGCTCACCCCGCTGGCCCGGCGCGCCGGACACGAGATCGTCGGCCGCGGCGGTGTGAGCCTGGCCGCCAAGTGGGCCGACGGGCCGGCCACCCTGTTC
This sequence comes from Acidimicrobiales bacterium, assembly GCA_030040015.1. Taxonomy (GTDB): domain Bacteria; phylum Actinomycetota; class Acidimicrobiia; order Acidimicrobiales; family UBA8190; genus UBA8190. The sequence goes on along the minus strand of JASHUM010000004.1, from coordinate 11,788 downwards.
GGGATGATGACGCGGGGGTTCCCGAACCTGTTCGTCATGCCGGCCCCGGCCCAGCAGTCGGTGGTGACGGTCAACTACACCCAGCTGGCCGTGCTCGGCGGCGAGTTCGTGGGCGGTGCCGTCGGATTGCTGGAGCGCCACGGCGTCGAGGTGTTCGACGTGAGCGCCGAGGCCGAGGAGTCGTGGGTGCAGAAGATCGTCGACTCCTTCGTGGACGGCAGCGCCGTGCTCTCCGCCTGCACCCCGTCACGCCTCAACAACGAGGGCCACCCTGAGCTGATCAACCCCAAGAACGCCAACTACGGACGGGCTATGGGCGACTGGTTCGGCTACCGGGAGCTGCTGGAGCGTTGGCTCGAAGACGCACGGTTCGAGGGCCTGGATCTCGAGGTCCGGTCGACGGCCTGATGAGCGGGCGCCGACAGATCGCCGTCGTGACCGGCGGCGGGGGTGGGATCGGACGAGCCATCGCCGAGGAGCTCGGCCGCCATGGTTGCTTCGTCGTTCCGGTGGACCCCCTCGTGACCCTCGACGGCTCGGAGAAGCTCCCCACCCCGGAGGAGACGACGGCGGGCCGCATCGTGGCAGCCGGGGGGTCGGCCCTCGACGCGGCGGTGTCGGTGACGGACGCCGAGGCCCTGCAGGCCCTGTTCCGGCAGCTGGTCGAAGAGCACGGGGGGCTCGACGCCGTCGTCAACGTGGCCGGGATCACCCGCCAGACCTACTTCGCCTCGGGCACCGAGGAGGACTGGCTGGCGGTGGCGACCGTCCACCTCCAGGGGTACTTGAACGTGCTCGAAGCCGCCCTGCCGCTCATGGCCGAGGCGGGCCACGGCCGGATCCTCGGCATCACCTCGGGGTCGGGATGGCGCGGTGCCGACGCCGGCGCCTACAGCGCGGCCAAGCGCGCCGTGGCCGCCCTGACGTGGCAACTCGGTCGCCAGGCCCCGCCCGGGGTGACCGTCAACGCCATGTCCCCCATCGCCGCAACGCGCATGGTGGCGGCCGCGCTCGAACGAGCCCGGCAGGCGGGAAGGACGGGGGGCGGGGGCATCTCGTTCACCGCCATGCCCGGCCCCGAAGCGCTCGGCCCGCTCGGTGCCTACCTCGTGAGTGACCGGTCCGGGTGGTGCACCGGTCACGTGCTCTTCGCCGGTGGCTCGGAGGTGGCGGTCATCGACGAGCCCCGGCCGCTCGAGGTGGTGCGCAGCGACGGCGTGGCCTCCCTGGAGCGCGTGCTCGAGGCGGTGGTGCCACGCGCTTTCCTCCGAGCCGAGGACGCCCAAGCGACGGATGGCGGCGCCAACCCCCGCTTCGGCCCGATCTTCGAGGAGACGGGAGGTGACGGAGCCGCACCGGCCGGGGTGCGCTCGTGCGCCCTCGTCACCGACCGGCCGGCGCTGGCGGCGTCGCTCATCGCCTCCCTCGAGGCCCGGTCGATCGTGTGCCACCGCCTCGACGTCGCCACCGGCTTCTCCGACACCGCCAAGGCGCTCGAGTCCCTGGCCGAGGCGAACGGGCCCGTCGACGCCGTCGTCGTGGCCCCAGCCGGAAGAGGACCGGCCGGGACCTCGGGTCGGGGATGGGAGGCGGTGCTCGGCGAGCACCACGGGATCGTGGAGGCCATCCATCTCGATGCGTCGTGGGCCCGGGCCGTCGCCGACTACGCGGCGGGCGCGGCGCGACCGGTCGCCCTCGTGACCGTCACCGACGCCACCACGTCGGGCGGCCGCAGCCGGGCTCAGGCCGCCACCCAGCTGGCTCGGGCGGCGGCGGGGGCGACGGAGGGACGCGTCGGCGCGTTCACCATCGCCGTGGAAGCGGCCGAGGAGAACGCGGCGCGACCGGCCGGTGCGCTGGTGGCCCATCTGCTCGCCCGTCCCGACACGGCCGGGCTGGCCGGTGCCGAGCTGGTGATCGGCGAGGGTTGGATCGGCCTGCGCAGCCACCCCAGGCCGGTGGGAAGCGTCACCTACGGCGGGCCGGCCGTCCCCACCTGGCTCGACGGCACGCTCCGCCAGATCGTCGGCACCGCCGACACCCGATGACCCCGCGACCCAGCCGGGTGGTCGACGCCCACGTGCACCTCTGGGACCCGGCCCGTACCGACTGGTACCCCTACCTCTCCCATCCTCCGCAACAGGCGCCGGGGGACGCGTCGCGCATGTACCGCCGATTCGACGCCGGCACCTACCGGGCCGAGACGGCGCGGTGGAACGTGGAGAAGTTCGTGAACGTCGCCGCTGCCACCGGTCCCCACTCCGTCGACGAGACCCTCGAGCTCGACCGCGAGGCGCCGGGCCGGGGAGGGCCACAGGCCATCGTCGGAGGCCTGCCTCCCGCCGACACCGTGGCACGGTCCATCGAGCTCCTCGACCGCCAGGCACAGGCGCCCCGCTTCCGGGGGGTCCGGCCCATGGGCGGGCTCGACCGGCCCGTCCCCGCGCCCGAGGTCTTGCGCGCCCTGGTCGAGCGCAATCTGGTCTTCGAGCTGATGGCCCACCCCGACCAGCTCCAGGAGGCGGCGGCCCAGCTCGACGGCGTCTACGGGCTGACCGTGGTGGTGGAGCACACCGGCTGGCCCCGCTCGGATGCCGCCGAGGAGCGTGCCGTGTGGGAGGAGGGCATGACCGCGTTGGCAGAAGCAGGGGAGAACGTGATGTGCAAGCTCTCGGGCCTGGCCATGCCGCTGCAGTCCATGGCCCCCGGCGCCCTCGCACCGTGGATCGAGTTCGCCATCGAGGCCTTCGGCCCCGGTCGCTGCATGTTCGCCAGCAATTTCCCCGTCGACTCCATGCACGGCACCTTCGACGAGCTCTACGAGACCTTCGACACGGTGACCGCCGGCCTCGGTGACGAGGCCCGAGAGGGCCTCTTCGCCGCCAACGCCGAGCGGGTCTACCGCATCTGAGGACAGGAGGGCGGACGAGTGACCGACTGGACCAGGGTGCCGGTGCTGGTCGGAGCAGGCCAGCACACCAACCGCGACGGGGACCCCACCAGGGCGCCCGATCCCTTCGAGCTCATGGAGACGGTCGCACGCGACGCGGCCGGTGGTGTGCCCGGGACTGCTCCCGAGAAGGTCCTCGCCGGCCTCACCCACCTGTACATGGTCCACTCGCTGTCGCTGCGTCACGGCGACCCGGCCCGAGCACTGGCCGCCCGGCTCGACGCCGACGCCGCCGACGCCCGATGCTCGGGCATGGGCGGCAACATCCCCCAGTGGCTGGTGGACCGGGCCGCCGATCAGGTGGTGGCCGGGGAGCGGCCGGTGGTGCTCGTCGTCGGAGCCGAGGCGCTCGCCACCCGCCGGCGGGCGAAGCGGGAAGGGATCCGACTCGACTGGCCCGGCGACGGCGGCTGGCCCTCCACCTGGCCACCGATCGAGGCCGATCTCGGCGTCCATCCCGCCGAGCGGGCAGCCGGGCTCGAGCAGGCCACCGCCATCTACGCGTTGCTCGACAGTGCCCTCGCCCACGCCGCTTCGCGCTCACCAGCCGAGCAGCGCCTCCGCACCGGACGGCTCATGGAGCGGTTCAACGCCGTGGCCGCCACCAATCCCTCGTCATGGTTCCCCACCCGGCGCAGCGCCGAGGAGATCGTCGGCGTCACCGCCGACAACCGCATCATCTTCCACCCCTACCCCAAGTACGTGAACGCCGTGATGGACGTGGACATGGCCGCCGCCGTGCTCCTCACCGACGCGCAGAGGGCCCGGGAGTGGGGACTCGGGCCCGAGGAGGTCGTGTACGTGCGGGGGTGGGCCGACGCGACCGAAGTCTGGAACGTCTCGGCCCGCCCGTCCCTCGACGACACGCCCGCCCTGGCTGCCTGCGCCGCATCGGCCCTCGCCTGCGCCGGCATGGGTCTCGACGAGATCGATGCCTTCGACCTGTACTCCTGCTTCCCGAGCTCCGTGGAGGCGGCCACCCGGGCCCTGGGACTGGGCGACGACGACCCCCGCCCCCTCACCCTCACCGGCGGCCTGCCCTATCACGGCGGGCCGGGGAGCAACTACGTCACCCATGCCCTGGCCAACACCTTCGATTTCCTGCGCAGCGGCAGAGGGCGGCACGCCGTGGTGCACGGCAACGGCTACTACCTCACCAAGCACGCCGTGGGCGTCTACTCCGTCGAGGCGCCGAGAGACGTCCCCAGCCCCGACGCCAACCTCCAGGCCCGCCTGGACACCGAGGCCGCTCCGCTGCCGGTCGAGGCGTCTCTGCCCGGCGGGGCCGAGATCGTGGCGTACACGGTCCCCTTCGAGCGCGACGGGGCTCGGGGCACCGGCGTCGCCGTCGTCCAGACGCACGGAAAGCGCACGGTGGCCCGGTGCGACGCAGCGCTGACCGAGCGTCTCGTCGGTTCCGACGCAGTAGGCGCCGCCGTGGAGCTCCAAGCCGGAGACGGCGAGCCGGACCTGGCCCGCCTCGCCGGCTGAGGGTTCAATCCTCGAGGGTCAGCGCGTGCTCGGGACAGTTCTCGGCGCCGCTGCGGGCGTCGGCCTCCCTGCCGTCGGGCACCGCGTCCACCAGCAGCACGCAGTGACCAACGTCGTCGGAGTCGAAGAGATCAGGCGCCAGGCTGTAGCACCGGCCGTGACCCTGGCAGAGCTCGGCGTCGAGGACGATCCGCACCCGCTCAGCCCGCGGAGGGGAAGGCGAGGGGAAGGTGGTGCAACGAGCGCAGCCCGGTGGTGTACTCGAGCACCGTCCCCGGCGCCAGCTCGTACTCGGGGATGTGGCGGTGGAACTCCCGGACGGCGACGCGGAGCTCGACGCGCGCCAGGTGCGACCCCAGGCAGCGGTGCACTCCGCCGCCGAAGGCGAGATGGGGATTGGGGTTGCGCTCGAGATCGACCTCGTCCACACCGGGGTGATCGGCGTCGTCGGTGTTCGCCGAGGCCAGGAGGAGCATGACCTGCTGGCCGGCCTTGATGGGGCACCCCCCGATCTCGATGTCCTCGGTGGTGGCACGGGGGACGGCGGGAACCGGGCTCTCCCAGCGAAGAAGTTCCTCCACCGCTGAGGGGATGACCGCCTCGTCGGCCACGAGCTGGCGCCGGTGCTCGGGGTTCTGAGCCAGGTACGCGAAGATGCAGTCGAGCGAGTCGGTCACGGTGTCGAGGCCGGCGATGATGAAGAGGAAGCAGATGTCGAGCACCTCTTCGTCGGTGAGCCGTTCTCCGTCCACCTCACCCTGCATGATCTGGGCCAGCATGTCGTCGGTGGGATGCGCCTTTCGCTCGGCCAGCACCCGCTCGAAGTAGCTGTAGACGGCTCTCCCCGCCTTCTCGCGGTACGGAGCCTGCTCTTCGAGCGTCACGCCCGGCGGCCGGATGATGTCGTCCTTGAGCGCCAGGAACAGATCCAGGTCCTCGAGCGGCAAACCCATCAACCGGAGGAAGACTCGGCACGGGAGGGGTACGGCGAACTCCTCGTGGAAGTCGCAGCTTCCCTTGGGAGCGAAGGCGTCGACCAACTCCTTCACCAGGGCGACGACCTCTTCTTCGAGCAGGGCCATCTTCTTGGGGGCGAACAGCGGGTCGAGGATGCGCCGGTATTTCACGTGCTTGGGCGGGTCGACCTGCAGCGGGATGAGCGGGCGGATGTTGCCCAGGTTCATGCCGACGGCGCCCCACGAGAACACCGCCGTGCGGCGCAGCGCGTCCTCGACGTCGCTTCGCCGGGTGACCAGATGGAACATGTCGCCCACCTTGTGCACCGGCTGCTCCCGCAACGACCGGGACAACGCCCTGGGGTCATCGGCTGACGCCAGCTTCGTGACCGTCTGCGGGGTGAGGTCCGGCGCCCCTTCGGTGCTTGCCTCCATCCCCATCCCTTTCGCCTCCGATCGGCTCCAGCGCGTGCCGCTGGTCCCCCCTCCGTGCCACTGACGGAGGCCGGCCGGACCTCGAGTCCCGCCCCACCACCTTACTCCTTTTCCTGACGTTGGTGTCAGTCCTGACGAAGCCGTCAGTGCCGCCCCGGGCGCGTCGGGGCAGGTCAGAGGGGAGGAGTCGCCGCCCGGGCCGGCTGGCCCGAAAGTGGGGCCTAGCGCTTGTCGGGAAGGCAGATCCGGCAGGGTTCGAGCCCGGAGAGGTCCCCGGTGCCGAGCGTCCGCAGCCCCTCGGGGTGATGGGCCACGACCGGGCAGCTCGGCAGGTGGTACACCGAACCCGTCATCGTGGCCACGTACCCGCTCGTCCGGGTCGGCAGGGCCGGGGGCGGGGGCAGCCCGAGTTCACCGGCGGCGCCGGCCAACGAGGATGCCGAGCGGGTGTCCACGTCCCCCAGGCGCTCGGTCACCGCCCGCAGCGTCTGCACCAGGACCTGCAGCTGCTCCTCGTGGTGCATGTCGGCCTGGTCGTACATCCGGTACAGCCAGTGGGCCCAGTACAGGAGCCCACCGAGGACGATGCAGGCCAGGCCGGCGAAGGAGCCGCTCACCAGATAGGGGATCTGCTGCTGCACGTAGGCCGTGTGGGCCGATCCGTACCAAGCCATGAGGATGAACACCACGCCCAACGGGATGAGGATCGACCCGGCCACGATCTGCCAGGTGTTGCGCACGTCGACGCCGCCCGCGCCGCCCGAGCTCGTGGGGCGCGACCGCCGCCCTCCTCCTCCGCCGCCCTTGGACCTGGGACGGGACAACGCCCGCAGCCCTTGGAGAGGCGAGCGCGACGTCGCTTTGGTCGACGGGGCGCTCGGCCCCCACCCGCCTGGTTGCTCCGGTGCGATCACGGGTGGGCCGGGCTGCTCGCCGATCCCCGTGTCGGGCGTCACCCCAGGAATGGTAACCGTGGCCTGCGCCGCGTCGGCCATGTCATCTCCTTCCCACGAGGAACTGCCAGCGGGCGGCCAGCATCATCGGATAGGCGAAGATCACACACAGGACGATGCCGAGGATCACCCATCCGAGGGGAGCCGGGACGCCGCGCAACGGGAACTTGCTCAGTCCGCCACCCAGTGCCTGCGGGGCCGTCGGCGCCCCGGGACCGGTGACCGTCCCCGGACTGGTCACCCCGGTCAGGTTGGTCGGCCCCGTGCTCGACAACGACCCCAGCCCGCCCGGCGTGCTCAGGGTGATGGGAAGGGTGGGCACGCTGATCTGCTGCAGGACGCTGGCGTTGGCGTCGGTCATGGCCATGCCCAGTGTGATCGAGGTGATGGCCGTGTAGTTGCCGGAAGGAAGGCAGACGTTGCCGAGCAGGGTCTGGCCCTCGAGGCCGGGGATGGGCAGCTCACCGACGTCCTGGGTCGGGATGCAGGGCTGCAGCAAGTTGCCGGTCAGTGCGCCCAGGTTCAGGAAGGGCACGTCGAAGCTGTGGGTGATGGAGATGACGAGCCCACCGGCGTTGGCGGTGCCGTCCGCTCCGTTCACGGTCTGCTCGGGCTCGAGGAGGCTGATCGAGATCCCGTCCTGGGCCAGGGTCTGATCGAGCGACGACTGCAGCTGCGCCGCCGTCGGCGTACCGGCGGGGGCGGGGTTGGTCCCGACGACGTGCACCCCCTGGTTGTCGATGTAGGCCGGCTCGCCGTCCACCGTCACCTGCCCGATCTGCAACGAGGCGACGGGGGTCCCGGTGTTGCCGTCCGATGTCGAGTTGGCCTGGCTGTCGATCCCGGAGATGTCGAGCATTCCGGCCACGTCGATGGTCTTGATGACCGCGCTGGCCGTGGAGGTCACCGTCGACGTGCCCAACGTGACCGAGGTGTTCGACTGGTTGGACCCAACCTCGAGCAGGGGCGCCCCTCCCTGGCCCAGACCGGGGCCGACGACGACGTCGCTGATCGTCCCGTTGGCGGTGCCACCGTTGGCGGACGCGTTGGCGGTCCCCGTGGCCACGCTCGGCAAGAGCGGGAGGCCTGCCGGGAACGATGCGCCGAATGTGGCGCTGGTGCCATACGCGCTGTCCGCCGGGTAGTCGGCGCGCGCCATACCCGGGTAGTTGATGTTCGGGATCTGGGGCGGGAGGAACTCGGACTCCAGGCCCCCGAGGTTGGCCAGGATGTCGCCCGGGTAGTACGGCGTGCCGATGGCCTGGACCAGCGGCCCACCGCTCACCAACGTGCGGGAGAACGGGACGTCGTCCTCGAGCAGATTCTCGTTCGGCAACGGCACGATGCCGGGGATGTTGAAGGCGAACTGGACGCCGATGGCCTCGGCCGTGAGGTTGTAGCCCACGAGCTGCGAGGGCGAGCCCGAGCCCTGGGCGTGGGCCGCCGGAGCGAATCCGACTACCGCCGCCCCCGCCAGGGCCGTCGCCGCCAATACCCGCCTTTGGATCTGTGCCCGCCTGATCATGTCTGTTCCCCCCGGAACGTCAACTGCCCAAGTAGGCGGACGCCAGCCCGCCCCGCCGCACGTCGGCCGGCTCGCCGACGTCCACAATTCTGCCCTTTTCCAGGACGTACACATAATCGGCCAGCTCCAGTGCGGCATCGATGTACTGCTCCACGAGGAGCAGGCTGGTGCCAGCTTTCGCACGCTCCCGAAGGGCGTCGAAGAGCTGCTGAACAATGAGCGGGGCCAGTCCCATCGAGATCTCGTCCACCATGAGCAGGCGCGGGCGCGACAGGAGGGCCCGGGCCAGGGCGAGCATCTGCTGCTCCCCCCCCGACAGGCTGCCGGCGGGCAGCTTGAGCCTCTGGCCGAGCACCGGGAACCGGGCCACCGCGCCCCCCACCGGGTCGACGTCGTGCCCGACGGCGTAGATGCACATCTCCAGGTTCTCCTGCACGCTCAGGCTGGGGAATATGCCCCGTCCCTCGGGGACGTGGACCACCCCCAACCGGGCGGTGGCGTGAGCAGGCCGGCGGTCGACGCGCACCCCGTGCACGGCGATTCGCCCTGACTCGGGTCGCACGAGCCCCGACACCGAGCGCAGAAGGGTGCTCTTGCCCGCACCGTTGGGTCCCAACAGGGCGACGACCGAGCCCTCGGGGACGACCATCGAGACGTCGGACAATGCCCGCATGCCGTCGTAGGACACGTGGAGGTGCTCGATCTCCAGGGCAGGTGGCACCTCGTGGGTGAGGCGGCGGAGCTCAGGCGACATCGGACTCTCCGAGGTAGGCGGCGCGCACAGCCGGGTCGCGCTGGATCTCCGCCGGGCTGCCGAGGGCGATGCGCCTGCCGAAGTCGAGGACGGTGATGTTCGAACAGACGTCCATGACGAGGGACATGTCGTGCTCGACGAGAAGGATGCCGAGCGGCGGGCCCTGGCCGTTCCGTCCCGATACGAGCTGGCGGAGCACGTTGGCGAAATGGCTGGTTTCCCCGGGGTCGAGCCCGGAGCTCGGCTCGTCGAGGAGCAGCACCCGGGGATCGGTGGACAGGGCCCGACCGAGCTCGACCATGCGTCCCAGGCCGGTGGGGAGCTCACCAGCGGTGCGGGTACCGATGGGCCCGAGCCCGAGCAGCTCACTGACCTCGGCCACCCGCCGGCGACGGGTGGCGCGTCCCCGGCCGAAGATGGCGCCGGGGTGGGCCGATTCCCAGGCGGCCACCAGGTTCTCCTCCACCGTCATGCGCGAGAACAGTTCGAGGCGCTGGAAGGTCCGGGCGATCCCGGCGCGACCTCGGCGGTGTGGTGACCACGTGGTGATGTCCTGCGGGCCGAGCTGCACTTTTCCGCCCGCCGGCCGCAGGAGCCCGGACAGGACGTTGAAGAGCGTGGTCTTGCCGGCACCGTTGGGACCGATGAGGCCGGTGACCGCGCCCGGCGGCACCTCCAGGTCCACCGCATCGAGCGCGTGCAGGCCGCCGAAGCGCACCGACACCGCCCGCACGGAGAGGACGGCCGCCTCAGACACCGCTCGGGACCTCCGTTCGCTGCGTCCTGACCAGCGAGCCGAGCTCGAGCGGTCGGCGAGGACGGGGGCGCAGCACGATGAACGTGCGCCTGGCCTCCTGGACCGACAGCGCCAACGTGCCTTCGGGGTTGCGGGCCAGCCCGATGACTCCCAGGCACACGCCCACCTGGATCCACTCGTGCACCAGGGCGTTGGGGAAGAACGCCGGGACCATGGCGAGGGCGCCGGCCAGCACGGCACCGCTCAAGACGGCACGTCCCGAGAACATGACGTAGAGGAGCAAGGCGATGGACGTGCTCCACATGAAGTCGGTGGGCGTGATCGACCGCAGGTACGACCCGTACAGCGCGCCGGCCAGGGCCGCCACCCCTCCGCACACGGCGAAGGTGACCAGCTTGGTCACGGTGAGGTTCACCCCCAAGGTCGAGGCGGCCAGGGGCGAGTCCCGCAGGATGCGCAACCGCCTGCCGATGGGACCCAGGCGCAACAGGTAGGTGATGAGGAGAACTGCCCCGAAGATCCACAGAGACAGCTCGTACATGCTCGTGGTCGAGGCGAAGGAGACCCCGAGGATCCGCGGACGGGGATCGGTGATGCCGGTGAGCCCGCCACTCACCCCCACCGAGTTGAACACCACTCCGTCCATGATGAGGGCGAAGGCGAAGGTGGCCAGGGCCAGGTACAGACCCTTGAGCCGGAGCGACGGGAGGCCGAGGACCACCCCCAGGGCCACGGCGATGGCCATCCCGGCCAGGGTGGCCCACACGAAGTTCTGTCCGTAGGCCCCGGCCCAGTGCCCGACGGCGTACGCACCGATCCCGACGAAGCTGAACTGGGCCAGGGAGATCTGCCCCGCCCAACCGGTGAGCACCACCAGCGTCAAGGCCGCCAGGGCGGTCACCACCCCGAGGATGGAGTCGAAGAGATACGAGGCCGAGATCATCATGGGGAGGAAGACGGCCGCGGCGAAGAGGGCCACGCCGAAGAGGGTCGAGGGCGGGAGTCGGCGGGCCTTGGCCCCCGTGTCGGAGGCCACGTTGGGCGCCGTGCCCGACGAGGGGCCACCGGTGAGCCGGGTCATCGAGATGCCGGGCTCTTTGAGCCACTTCCCGAACACGATGAGGAAGGCGAAGAGCAAGAACCACGGGATCGACGAACGGATGTTGGCCACCGTGCCCGACGTGCTCCACTTGGCCAGGACGCTCGTGAACACGCCGATGACCATGGCGCCCCCGAAGGCCCAGGGGAACCCTCGGGCGACACCGAGGACCGCCGGTGCGAATGCCGCCAGCACCAGGAGCACCAGGCTGTTGGGGTCGATGCCGTAGATCTCAGCCAGGAGCACCCCGATGAGACCGGCGAACGTCGAGGACAGGACCCACGCGCTGCGCCGCACGTTGTCGCCGCTCACCCCGATGATCGACGCCAGGTCACCGTTGTCCACGACTGCCCGTGTCGCAGTGCCGAATCGGGTGTGGCGCAACAGCCACCACAGGCCGGCCGCCACGAGACAGGCGATCACCAGGGTCCCGAGCTGGTTCCATCCCACGTAGAACGAGCCCAACTTGAAGGTGGAGGTGGGGATCACGGCCTGGAGCCCGCGCGCCTGACCGTTCCAGATCAGGATGGCGCCCTCCTGAGCCAGGGCCAGGAGGGCCAGGCCCACCACGATGGGAAATTCGGCGCTGAGACCTGCGAAGGGTCGGAAGAGCGACTCGAAGAACAGACCGATGAGCGGCGCCACGACGAGCAGCAGCACGGGCAGGGAGATCCAGGCGGTGATGCCCCAGGAGTCGTGCAGCTGCCAGTAGACGAAGGCGCAGAACATCGCCACCGCTCCGTAGGCGAAGTTGAACACCCCGGTCGTCTTGTAGGTGAGGACCAGCCCGAGGGCGCCTAGGGCGTAAATGCTGCCGATGAACAGCCCGATGACGACGAGGGGCCAGTACGTGCTCACCGCGTCGTCC
>JASHUM010000031.1 GCA_030040015.1 Acidimicrobiales bacterium | reverse complement strand
ACCTCTCGGCCGATGACCGGGGCGTCCCACGGGCCGGTGTTGCCGCTGCGCATGAGCGTCTCGCTCGGGTACAGGTGCTCAGCCGGGAAGTCCTGCTTGTACAACCCACTCGTGCTCACCACCCGGTGAGGACCGTCGATCTGGTAGTGCGCTGCCTCGAAGGTCGCCTCGGGGTTGCGGTAGCGGGGTCCGAGCTGCTCGGTGTGCAGCGGGGGCACGTGGTAGTACTCCTGGAAGGCGTCGATGAACACCTTCCAGTTGCTGTTGTTCACTGCTCGAAACGAGTACCGCTCCGTCATCAGGCCGAACGGGTAGCCCTCGAGTGCGCCGACCATCGGGCCCAGGTAGTCGCGCAAGGACTGGCGGGGTGTCGCGGCGAGGTTGACGAAGACGAACCCGGCCCAGACCTCGCAGTGCACGGCGGCGAGGCCGAGGTTGTCCTTGTCGAGACCGAAGAACTCGTCTTCCTGGTGCACGTAGGTGCACTCGCCGTCCAGCCCGTATCGCCACCCGTGATACTTGCAGGCGAACTGGCGGGCGACGCCGCAGGCATCCTGTCTGGGCGTGCCCGCCCACACCAATCTGTTGCCACGGTGCCGGCACACGTTGTGGAAGGCGCGGATCACGCCGTCCATGCCCCGTACCACCAGGACCGAGGTGCGGGCGGCGACCAGGTCCTTGGTGAACCAGCTGCCCGGGCGCGGGAGGTCGTCGACACGGCCCACGTTCAACCACGCCTGGCGGAAAATGGCTTCCCGCTCGACCTCGTAGAACTCCGGTGAGATCGAGTCCTCGAACGAGATCGGGCTCGTGCCGAGCCCCGGGTAGTGCTCCGTCCACGTTCCCTCCGCGGGCCGCGGGAAGCTCGTCATGGACGTCCCCGGATCACTCGTCGACCCACGCGTGGTTCCACCTCGGCGCTCAAGGGGCCACGACCACCTTGCCGGTCTCGGAGCCGGCCAGGAGCGCGGCGAAGGTGTCGGGCAGGGCGTCGAGGCCGATGACGTCGGTGACCAGTCCGTCGACCACCAGCGACCCGTCATCGAGGGCGCCCAGGGTGTCCACGAAGTCCCGGCGGTCGTAGTAGAGGGCGAAGCGCACGTCGAGCTCCTTGTGCAGGCCTGTGAAAGGCACGACGGTGTCCGACGTCATGCACACGCCGACGACGGCCACCCTGCCCTCGACTCCGGCCAGGTCCATGGCCTGTTGGATGAGGCCGGGCTTGCCGGAGCACTCGACGACGACGCCAGGAGCAGTGCCGAGGGCCCGCTGGCACGCTTCTGCGAGGTCCTCTGCGCCCGGGTCCACCACGGCATCGGCCCCCAGCGCCCCCGCCAGCGCCCGGCGCCCCGGCATCGGGTCGCTCACGACAACGGGCCCTGTCCCCAGTGCCCGGGCCCATGCGGTCACGGCCAGTCCGATGGGGCCGGCTCCCAGCACCGCCACCGGCTCGCCGGCCGTCAGTCCGGCGCGCCGAAGGCCGTGCCGGGCGACGGCGAGAGGTTCGACCAGCGCCTGCTCGGGGCCGGTGATCGTGGCCGGCAGTTCGAAGAGCTCCCCGGCGCTCAGCACCACCTGCTCGGCGAACCCCCCGGGCCTGGTGAACCCGCGAAGGTGGAACGCGTCGCAGTGGTCGGGGCGTCCCGCCGCGCACCATCGGCACTGTCCGCAGCTTGCGAAGGGTCGTGCCGTCACCGGCGTCCCCGGCACCCAGCGATCTTCGACGTCGTCGCCGACCGCCTCGACGACACCGGCGATCTCATGTCCCATGATCGTGCCCGACAGCCCGGCCATGGTGGCGATGTGGAGGTCGCTCCCGCAGATCCCGCAGTAGCGCACCCGGGCCACGACCTGGCCGGGGCCGGGGACGGGGTCGTCGACGACGGTGGTCTCGAGCCGACCGCCTTCGCCGGTGAGCACAGCGGCGCGCACCGTCAGTCGTGGGTGACGACCACGGGCGGGTCGCTCACGGAGTGCTCCGAGCGGCACAGGGCCCGGTAGCCGCAGAGCACGCTCGCCGCGTCGATCACCTCGTCGACGTCACCGTCGGGGGTGAGGTTCAGGATGGCGCCGTGGATGACGAACGAGACGTCGGTGTCTCCCTCGTTGCCGGCGGGCACGTGCAGGGTGTGGACGGACCCGGCGGGCTCGAAGAGGTAGGAGCCGGCCACGTTCAGCGCACCCGGGCCCTCGAGGTAGCGCCAGCTCCCGGCCCGGGTGAAGGCGTACACGTGGCCGGTGTGCCGATGGGTCTGGACGGTCACCCCGGCGGGGAACAGGCTGCGGACGATCCATACGCCGGTGGCCAGGTCCACTTGCAGCAGCTGCATCCGCACCGAGTCCGGGAACCTCACGAAAGGTAACTCGCCCTCGGCGCGGTGGATGGCGGTCGGCACAACCTCGAAGGCGGTGGTCATGGGTTCTCCTGAGTCCAGCCCGTCCGGGGGGTGGTCAGCCCGTCGTGTCGTGATGGACGGCGCCGCCCTTCATCACGAATCGCACGTCCTCGGTGACGCCGATGTCGGCCAGCGGGTCTCCGGGCACGGCGATGATGTCCGCCAAGAGCCCCTCCTCGATCCGGCCCCGGTCGTCCTTGTCGATGAGCTCGGCCGCCACCGTGGTCGCCGAGCGCAGGGCTTGGAGGGGGGTCATGCCCCGGTCGACCAGGGCCAGGAGCTCCTTGGCGTTCTGGCTGTGGGGGATGGCGGGCGCATCGGTCCCGCAGGCGATCCTCACCCCCTTGGCGATGGCCTTGGAGATGGTCTGTTTGGCCCGGGGGAAGACCTCGGCCGCCTTGGCCTGCAGGGCGGGATCGGCGCGCGACACGTCCATGCCGTCGGCCAGGTAGGTGGTGGGCACGAGGAAACGGTCCAGGCTGACCATCAGGTCGATGGTCTCGTCGCTCATCAGCGACCCGTGCTCGATGCAGTCGATGCCCGCCTCGATGGCGGCTCTGATGCCGTCGTCGCCGTGGGCGTGGGCCGCCACCCTGAGCCCGGCTCGATGTGCCTCGTCCACCACGGTGCGCAACTCCTCGTCGGAGTACTGCTGGGCACCGGCCGGCCCGGTGTGGGACATGACGCCGCCCGAGGCGCACACCTTGATGAGCTCGGCCCCGTGCTTGATCTGATAGCGCACGGCCTTGCGGATCTGGCTCACCCCGTCGGCGATGCCCTCCTCCACGGTGAGGGGCAGGACATGGGGTGCGAAGGCCTGGAACATGGTCGGATCGAGATGTCCGCCCGTCGGGCTGATGGCGTGGCCGGCGGGGATCACCCGCGGCCCGGCGACGTAGCCCCGGTCGATGGCCTTCTTGAGCGCCACGTCGAGCAACAGGCCCCCGGTCTGCACGAACAGCCCGAGGTTGCGCACGGTCGTGAACCCCGCTCGCAAGGTGCGTTCGGCGTTGACCACGGCCCGCAAGGTGCGCAGGGCCGGATCGTCCTGCACGGCGTTGAGCGGGCTTCGGTGGTCGGGGCCGCCGAGGAGCAGGTTGACCTCCATGTCCATGAGGCCCGGGAGCAGGGTGACGTCGCCCAGCTCCACGACGAGCGTGCCACCGGGGACGGTCGTCGGGTTGATCTCCTTGATGCGCTCGCCCACCACGAGCACGTCGCCCGGTTCGAGCAGCTCGCCCTTGACGATGTCGAGCAGGCGGGCACTGCGCAGACGAATGGCCTCGGGCCCAATGCGACGGCTCATGGTTCGCTCCTTTTGGCCAGCGCCGCCTTGTAGAGGACGTTGGCAGCCAGACGCATGTGGGCGGCGTCCACGAGCTTGCCGTCCCGACCGATGGCCCCCACGCCGTCGGCCTCGGCGCTGCGGTAGGCCTTCATCGACTCCTCGGCCCGGGCGATCTCGTCTTCGGTGGGCGAGAAGACCTCGTTGGCGATCGGCACCTGGCCGGGGTGGATGGCCCACTTGCCGTCGAAGCCGAGGAGGCTGGCCGCCACGGCGGCTCGCCGGTACCCCTCCGGGTCCTGGTAGGCGGGATAGGGGGCGTCGATGGCGTCGATGCCGGCCGCTCGGGCGGCGGCCAGCACCTGGGCCCGGGCGAAGTGCCAGAAGTCACCCGGGTACTCCCCGACCGGGTCGAAGTTCCCGTCGACCCGGGCCTTGAGCGACGCCGAGAGGTCCCCGGCACCGAAGATGACGGCCTCGAGCCGGTTGCTCGACCGGGCGATGGACATGGCGTTGCCGAGGCCCTCGGCCTCCTCGATGAGCACCTCGAGCGCGATCCGCTTGGACAGCCCGAGGCTCTCCTCGAGCTGGGTGAGCAGCACGTCGACCCACCAGACGTCCCGTGGGTTGCGTGCCTTGGGCACGATGATCACGTCGAGCGCTTCCCGGGCCCCGGTGACGATCTCGATGATGTCGCCGTGGCACCACGGGGTGTCGATGCCGTTGATTCGGACGGCCCGGACGGTGTGGCCCCAATCGAGCCCGGTGAGCGCCTCCACGGCGATGTGGCGGGCCCCTTCCTTGGCCAGCGGCGCGCAGGCGTCTTCCAGGTCCAAGAAGACGAGGTCGGCGCCGATGCCGGGGGCCTTGGCGCACATCTCGGCGCTGCTCGCCGGTGTGGCCAGCTCCGAGCGCCGGGCCCGGGGCGGGGGGAGGAGGTCGGATCCGGTCATCAGATGGTCCCCGCTTCGCGAAGTGCGGCCATGCGCTCCGCACCGACACCCAGCAGCTCGCCGAACACGGCCTCGTTGTCGGCCCCGAGCGGACGGCCCAGATGGTCGATGCGACCGGGGGTCTCGCTCAGGCGGACCACCGGCGCCTGCACCGTCACCGGGCCCAAGTCGGGATCCTCGACCTTCACGAAGGTGCCACGGGCTCGCAGATGATCGTCGGTCAGCAGCTGGGCGGCGTCGTAGACCGGGGCCGCCGCCACCTCTGATCGCTCGAACACGGCCATGGCCTCTTCCAGCGAGTGCCGTCCCACCCACTCGGCGACGACCTGGTCGACCTCGACGGCCCGGTGCTGGCGCATGACCGGATCGACGTAGTCGGGGTTCTCGGCCAGGTCCGGTCGCTCCACGGCGCGGAACACGCGCACGGCGATGTTGGGCGAGGCGCCCGAGACGGCCAGCCACTTGCCGTCTGCGGTCCGATAGGCGTTGCGCGGCGCGCTGGCGTCGAGCCGGTTGCCGAGCCGGGCGGGGATCACGCCCAGCTGGTCGTAGGTCAACGTGGCCGACTCGATGAGGCGGGCCAGGGGCTCGATCAGGTTCACGTCCACCAGCTGTCCCTGCCCGCCGTGGAGGTCGCGGTGGTAGAGCGCCATCATGGTGGCGTAAGTGGTGGCCAGGCCGGCCACACCGTCGGCGAGCATGAAGGGCGGCAGCGTGGGCGGGCCTTCGGGCTGCCCGGTCAGGTGGGCGAAGCCACTCATGGCCTCGGCCAGCGTGCCGAAGCCGGGCCGATCGCTCTTCGGGCCCCCGGCGCCGTAGCCGCTGATGTGCACCATCACCACCTGCGGATGGGCGCGGTGGACCGACGGCCAGTCGAGGCCCCAGCGCTCGAGCGCGCTCGGCCGGTTGCCGAAGATCACCACGTCGCTCACGTCCAGCAGCCGGTGGAAGAGCTCCTGGCCGTCCTTGTGACGGAGGTCGAGGGTGATGCAGCGCTTGTTGCGGCTGATGCTCTTCCACACCAACCCGACGTCGTCCTTGCGCTCCCCCCAGGTGCGCATGGGATCACCCGAGCCCGGCTGCTCCACCTTGATGACGTCGGCGCCGAACTCGCCGAACGCGGTCGCCACCACCGGTCCGGCGGCCAGGGTCGCAGTGTCCACGACGCGCAGGCCCTGAAGCGGACCACGCACTTGGGGCACGACCGGCTCAGGCAAGGACGGCGCGCTCCGGCCGGGGAAGCCCGAGGTTGTCGCGAAGCGTCGAGCCGCTGTAGCGGCTCCGGAAGAGCCCACGACGCTGCAGCTCCGGCACGACCAGGCGCACCATGTCCTCGTAGGCGCCCGGGCAATGGGTTGCGGCGATCACGAAGCCGTCACAGGCCTCGGCCGCCATCCAGTGCTCCATCTGGTCGGCGATCTCCGCTCCGGTGCCCACGAAACGAGGGCCCTGGAGCAAGGTGGCCCTGTGACCGGCCAGGTCGGCCAGCGTGACCGTGCCGCCGATGTGGCGGTGCATGTTCTGGACCAGGCCCCGCACCCCCGACACGGACTCGATGAGCTCGTCGGTGATGGGGTCCTCGAGCGCCATGCCCGAGAAGTCGTGGTTCATGAGCTCCGAAAGCAACGTGAGCGACGCCACCGGATCGACGAGCTCGTTCAGGAAGACCTGCTCGCGCTCCTCGGCGTGCGCATGGGACTCGCCCACAACCGTGTAGAGCATGGGCAGCATCTTGACCGAGTCGGGGTCTCGTCCGCCTTGGGCGATGCGCTCTTTCTGGTCCTTGTAGTGCGAGCGGGCGATGTCGATGTCGAGGTCACCGGTGAAGATGAGCTCGGCCCACCGCGCCGCGAAGTCCCGGCCCCGGCCCGACGAGCCTGCTTGGAGCAGAACCGGACGACCCTGGGGGCAGCGGGGTACGGTGAGCGGGCCTCGAACCGAGAACCACTTGCCGTCGTATCCCAGCTCGTGGACTTTCGCCGGGTCGGCGAAGTACCCCGACTCCCGTTCCAGAACCAGGGCGCCGTCCTCCCAGGTGTCCCACAGGCCGGTGGTCGCCTCGAGGAATTCGTCGGCCCGGTCGTAGCGCTCGTCGTGGCCGAGGTGCTCGGTGAAGCCGTAGTTCTGCGCCTCGCTGTCGTTCACCGAGGTCACCACGTTCCAGGCGGCACGACCCCCGGTCAGGTGGTCGAGGGTGGCGAAGGTGCGGGCCACGTGGAACGGGGAGTAGTAGGTGGTCGAGTACGTCGCCCCCAGCCCGATGTGGTCGGTGACACCGGCGATGACTCCCAGCACCACGCTCAGGTCGAGCTTCACCGGCCTGGCCCCGAGCCGGACGGCCTCGGCCACCGACCCGCCGTAGATGCCGGGCATGGCCAGCCGGTCGTCGAAGAACATCATGTCGAAGCAGCCCTCTTCGAGGATCCTCCCGAGCTTGGCGTAGTAGCGGGCCGAGAGAAACCCGTGCTCGGTGGCGGGGTGGCGCCAAGAGCCGGCGTAGACGGTGGTGCTCCCGGCCTGCATGAACCCCACCAGGGACATCGATCGCTTCGTCATGACGGACCTCCCGCTCCCCCCGTTGCTCGTCTTCGCCGACCTGTCAGCTGCCCGATGCGGCCAGGGCCCGCCGTGCCCGTTGACGGAACCCCTCGAGCTTCTCGTCCGGCGTGCGCACCCGGGTGCTCCGGGCCATGACCGTCACATCGTGCCCGGCGGCCCTACGCCTCAGCGCACCCACCGTCGACTGCTCCTTGGGGAGGTGCACGAAGGGGTCGAAGGAGTACCAGCGCATGGCGTTCTCGTGGGTGATCTTGGAGATCTCTTCCTGAGCCACGCCCTTGGCGTCGAACACCCGCCCGAGCTCTTCGGGCGCGTCGGGCCACATCGAGTCCGAATGGGGGTAGTCGGCCTCCCAGGCGATGTTGTCGATCCCGATGCTCTCTCGCAGGGCGACACCGACCGGGTCGCTGATGAAGCAGGTCAGGAAGTGCTCCCGGAAGACCTCGCTGGGGAGCTTTCCGCCGAAGTCCTGCAGCGTCCAGGCCCGGTGCATGTCGAAGGTCCGGTCGACCCGCTCGAGAAAGTAGGGGATCCAGCCCGTGCCGCCCTCGGACAGCGCCACCCGGAGGGCCGGGAATTTCCTGAGCACCCGGGACCAGAGCAGATCAGCCGCGGCGGACTGGATGTTCATGGGCTGGAGGGTGATCATCACGTCGGGGGGCGAGTCGATGGCGGGGATCACCATCTTCCCGGACGAGCCGAGATGGATCGACAGCACCGTGGCGGTGTCGCAGCACGCCCGCCACACCGGGTCCCAGTATTCGTCGTGGAAGCTCGGGTAGCCGAGGGCGGCCGGGTTCTCGGTGAAGCTCAACGAATGGTTCCCCTTGGCGGCTGTGCGCCGGATCTCCCCAGCGGTCGCCTCGGCGTCCCAGATCATCGGCACCGCCATGGGGATGAAGCGGCCCGGGTAGGCACCGCACCACTCGTCGATGTGCCAGTCGTTGTAGGCCCGCACCAGGGCGTCGGACAGGTCGCGGTCCTCGGACAGGAAGGTGCGGGCCGTGAAGGTGGGGAACGACGGGAAGTTCATCGATGCCAGCACGCCGCCGGCGTTCATGTCCTTCACCCGTTCGTGGACGTCGTAGCAGCCCGGCCGTACCTCGTCGAGGCTCTGCGGCTCGAGCCCGTACTCCTCGCGGGGACGGCCCGCCACGGCGTTGAGGGCAGCCGTCTCGATGACGACCTTGCCGAACACCCACACGTCGTTGCCCTCGTCGTTGCGCACCAGTTTGGGGGCGCGCTCGTGGTACTCGGCCCCGAGGTGGTTCACGAAGATGTCGGGAGGCTCGATCAGGTGGTCGTCGACGCTGACCAGGATGAAGTCGTCCACTCCGGCCATCGGGTCCCCTCCCTGAGAACACCGTTTCCGTTTTCAAAGAGGGAGAATATCACCGGGCCGTCAGGGGTGCCGGGGGGTCCCGCCGACCCCGTACGCCGGAGCCGCCCGGGCCAGCCAGGCCTCGAGCTCCGGGCTCGCCTCCCACTCCGACTCGAGCAGGAACAGCGCCGGCGCCGGGCAGCTGCAGCCGATCTCGGACAGCACCGGTTTCAAGCTGTGCTCGCCGGCCAGGGCGTGGCGGGGAGAGGCCCCCAGCATCAAGGCGACTGCCGGGGTGCCCGACATCTCGCCGGCGGAGAACTGGTCGATGAAGAGCTTGAGCAGCCCGGTGTAGCTGGCCTTGAAGGTGGGAGTGGCGAACACCACCAGCTCGGCGTCGAGCACGGCCTGCTTGGCTGCCTCCACGCTCGGGTCGCCCGAACCGAGGAGCGCGGGACCGAGCTCGGCCAGTTCGACCACCGCCACCGGGGGGTTGCCGGTGAGGCGATGCGTCACCATCTCGGCGGCCTGACGGGTGCGAGAGCCCGGCTTGGGGTTTCCGACCACCACGACGACGTTCACGCGTGCCTCTCCTGTGCAGGTCAGGATGGGTTGTAGTGCGCTTCTATCCTTGACCGGCGGTGCCTGAGGACCGCAAGCTCGCATTCGACCCCATCGCCGAGGCCCGGCGCCACTGGACGGCGCGGGGTTGGGACGAGGTGGCAGCCGGGATGGCCGTGGTCACGTCGGTGATGCGCGTGCAGCAGCTGTTCATGGCCCGGGCGGACGCTGTGCTGCGGCCCTTCGGGTTGACCTTCGCCCGCTACGAGGTGCTCATGCTGCTGCTGTTCTCGCGCCTGGGCGAGCTGCCGCTCGGGAAGGTGGGCGAACGCCTCCAGGTGGGGGCGGCGAGCGTCACCAACGCCATCGACCGCCTCCAGGCCGACGGGCTCGTGACCAGGCGCTCGAACCCCACCGACGGACGCGGGGTGCTGGCGGCGATCACCCCTGCCGGCAAGCGCCTCGCCCTCCGTGCCACGGGCGCCCTCAACGCTCAGCTCTTCGGATCGCTCGAGGTCTCGGGCGGCGATCTCGACCGTCTCTTCGGCCTGCTCCAGGACGTTCGCCGGCTGGCCGGCGACTTCGAATAGCGCCGGGCCCTCGGTGGCAGGTCCTTCGCCGTCGAAATACCATTGTGGGTGCACACCGAGTGTGCTCCACGCCCAGAGGAGAAGGTGACGAGCGTGACCCGGAGAGAGGACTGGGAGCGCCAGTACCGGGCCACCCCCTCCGACGTGGTCGAGGGCACCACCATGTCGGGGCTCGAGGTGGAGCCCGTCTACGGCCCCGACGACGGTGAGTTCCCCGGGCAATGGCCGTATACCCGCGGGCCGTACGCCTCGATGTACCGGGGCCGGCTCTGGACCATGCGCATGTTCGCCGGCTTCGGCACTGCCGTCGACACCAACGCCAGGTTCAAGGAGCTCCTCCGGGCAGGCGGCACCGGGTTGTCGGTGGCCTTCGACCTTCCCACCCTGATGGGCACCGACTCCGACGATCCCATGGCACTCGGCGAGGTGGGCAAGGCCGGCGTGGCCGTCGACACGCTGGCCGACATGGAGTCGCTCTTCGACGGGATCGACCTCGGGGCCGTCAGCACCTCGATGACCATCAACTCGCCCGCCGCCATCGTCATGGCCATGTACGTGGCGGTGGGCGAGGAGCACGGCACCCCTCGCAGCCGCCTGGCCGGCACCCTCCAGAACGACATCTTGAAGGAGTACCAGGCGCAGAAGGAGTTCATCTTCCCGCCGAGACCCTCGGTTCGGCTGGTGAACGACGTCGTCCGCTTCTGCACGGCCGAGATGCCGCTCTGGCATCCGGTGTCCATCTCCGGCTACCACATCCGCGAAGCCGGGTCGACCGCCGCCCAGGAACTGGCCTTCACCTTGGCCAACGGGTTCGCCTACGTGGAGGCGGCCAGGGCCAGCGGCCTTCACGTCGACGTCTTCGGCAAGCGGCTGAGCTTCTTCTTCAACGCCCACATCGACTTCTTCGAAGAGATCGCCAAGTACCGGGCCGCCCGCCGCATCTGGGCCCGGTGGATGGGCGACCGCTACGGCGCCACCGACGATCGGGCCATGCAACTGCGCTTTCACACCCAGACGGCCGGGGTGTCGCTCACCGCTCAGCAGCCCGAGGTGAACATCGCCAGGGTGGCTATCGAGGCGCTGGCCGGCGTGCTCGGGGGGACCCAGAGCCTCCACACCGACTCCTTCGACGAGGCGCTCGCCCTCCCCACCGAGAAGGCGGCCCGCATCGCGCTGCGGACCCAGCAGGTGATCGCCCACGAGACCGGGGTGGCGGCGGTGGCCGACCCGCTCGGTGGGTCCTATTTCGTCGAGGCCCTGACCGACAGGCTCGAGGCCGAGGCCGAGGCGATCTTCGCCCATCTCGACGAGCTGGGACGCGGCTCGATCCTCGAGGGCGTCTACCGCGGGATCGAGGAGGGGTGGTTCCAAGGCGAGATCGCTCAGGCATCGGCCGACTTCGAGCGCAAGCTGAACGACGGACGACGGGTGCTCGTGGGTGTGAACCGCTTCGAGGAGACCGACGAGCCCGACGCCGACATCCTCTACATCGGTCCCGAGGCCGAGGCCGAGCAGCGTCGCCGCCTCTCCGATGTGAAGGCCCGGCGCGACGCAGCCGCGGTGGAGCGGGTGCTGGCCAAGGTTCGTCAGGACGCGGCGCGTCCCGAGGTCAACGTGATGCCCAGCTTGCTCGACGCCGTGCGGGCCTACGCCACCATCGGCGAGATCGTCGGGTCCCTGGGCCAGGTGTTCGGCACCTGGACCGAGCGGGCCGTCGTCTGAGCCGGCGACCGATGACAGGAGCGCCGGTCATCCGCGTCCTCGTCACCAAGGTCGGCCTCGACGGACACGACCGGGGGGTGAAAGTGGTGGCTCGCATGTTGCGTGACGCCGGCTTCGAAGTGATCTACGGCGGTTTGCGCCAGACACCACAGACGATCGCCGAGACGGCGCTGCAGGAGGACGTCGACGTCGTCGGCCTGTCCATGCATTCCGGGGGTCACCTCACCTTGGCTCCGGCGGTGATGGAAGCGCTGGCCCGGCGCGGGCTCGAGGTCCCGGTCGTCGTGGGTGGGATCATCCCCGAGCGCGACCGCGACACGTTGCTCGCTGCCGGCGTCGCCGAGGTGATCAACCCGGGTGCCTCCGAGGACCAGGTCGTGACGGCGGTGCGCCGAGCGGCCCGGCGCCCCGGCGCCGAAGCCGGGGCTCGGGGGCGCGAGCGCAGCTAGCGAAGCCTCCACTTCGGTCTGGGCTGGTTGGCGAAGGTCTCCTGTCCTTCTCGGAGCGCTCTCGCGCTGGTGCCGAGCTGCAAGAAGACGTTGCCCAGGGCCACGCCCTGCTCGGGCGTGAGGTTCCGAGCCGCCCACAGCGTCCGCAACGTCGCCTGCACCGAGGTCGCAGGTTGGGCGGCGATGGCGGTCGCCAGCTGCTCGGCGGTGTCCATGAGCTCACCGGCGGCCACCACTTCGGTGACGAGACCGGCCCGGAGCGCGGTGGTGGCGGTCATGCGCTCGTGTGCCCCCATGAGGGTCATGCGGACGATCTCCCCGAACGGCATGCGCCCTCCGAGGAGGATGGGCTCGAAAGCGGCCGTCATGGCGTAGGTGACATGCGGGTCGAAGAACGTGGCGTGATCGGCCGCCACCACGATGTCGCTCTCGCCGAGCAGGTAGAAGGCGCCGCCGCAGGCCATGCCGTTCACGGCGGCGATCACCGGCTTCCACAGCCCCTGGGTCTTGGGACCGATGCGCCGGCCCGGGTCCTCGTACGTGAAGGGGTCGAACTCGGTGTCGACAGGGATGTCGGCCCGGTCGATCCCGGCGCAGAAGGCCTTGTCACCGCGGCCGGTGAGGACGACGGCCCGCACCTCGTCGTCGGTGCGAAGGTCCCGCCACAGGGCGGCCAGCTCGTCCTGCATGCGCTCGTCGAACGCGTTGAGCACGTCCGGCCGGTTGAGCGTCACGGTGGCGACGCCGTCCTCCACCTCGAGCAGGATGGTCTCGAGGCGGGGCGGGTGCTGCGGGGAAGGCACGGAGCGGCACTGTACCGCCCACCCGGAACGGGCCTGCGCCCGCTCCGGCCCCGGTGTCGGGACGGCCGGTTCGTACAATGCCGGCGGTGGTGCCCGAGTCGTCCTCCGCGGGGACAGGCAGCCTTCTCGTGCGAGGGGCGGCTTTGCCTGACTGGTCGACGTCGGACGGGGAGCGGGTGGCACCAGGGCGACGGGTCGACGTGCGTATCGTCGACGGGCGCATCGCCGGTGTCCAGCCCGACCTCGAGCCACTCGCCGGCGAGCACGTGCTCGACGCCCCCGGCGCAGTCGTGCTGCCCGGCCTGCACGACCACCACCTCCACCTGCGTTCGTTGGTGGCGGCGGGGAGATCGGCCCCGGTCGGGCCTGAGCGCGCCCACGATCGGGACGACCTGGCGCGTGCGCTGCGCGCTGCGCCGATCGATCGCCACGGTTGGCGCCGGGCCGTGGGCTATCACGAGTCGGTGGCGGGACGGCTCGACCGGTGGTCCCTCGACGCCTTGGTCCCCGACGCGCCGGTACGGGTCCAGCATCGGTCCGCAGTCGTATGGATGGTCAACTCGGCCGGCGCCGAGCGCCTCGGCCTCGAGGAGGTGACCGAGCCCGGCGTCGAACGTGACGGCGCCGGCCGGGTCACCGGCCGGCTGTTTCGCATGGACGCCTGGATGGCGTCGCGCTTGCCCGACGAGGACCCGATCGGGGAGGTCGGGCCGGTCAGCGAGCAGCTCGCCGCCTGGGGCGTGACCGGCATCACGGAGGCAACCGCCGACGCGACGGGCGACGGGTTGTCGGCACTGGCCCGAGCCGTCGCCGGCGGGCGGCTTCGTCAACGTCTGCACGTCATGTGCCCGGCCGGCGTGGAGATCGCTCCTCACCCTCTCGTCACCCGGGGACCGCACAAGGTGCTGCTCGACGACGACCGGCTGCCCGCCATTGGAGATCTGGTCGAGCTGGTGCGCAGTGCCCACGGGGCCGGGGTGCCGGTGGCGGTGCACTGCGTGACCCCGGCGCAGCTCGCCCTCACCGTGGCCACCTTCAGCGAAGCCGGCGGCGGGCCCCGGGACCGCGTCGAGCACGGGTCGGTGGTGCACCCGGAGCTGGCCGGCCGGCTCGTCGCGCTGGGCCTGACCGTCGTCACCAACCCCGGTCTGGTCCTGGCCAGGGGCGACACCTATCTCGACGAGGTGGACGACCGGGACGTTCCCTTCCTCTATCCCTGTGCCTCGCTCGTCCGCGCCGGGGTGGCGGTGGCGGCGGGGACCGACGCGCCGTTCGGGCCTGCCGATCCCTGGTCGGCGGTCCGGGCGGCACGTACCCGGCGCACCCGCGGTGGCCGGGTGCTCGGTGCCGGCGAAGCCGTGTCGCTCGACGCCGCCGTCGGACTGTTCGCCGGGCGAGCCGACGTGCCCGGATGTCCCCGGCAGGTGCAGCCGGGCCAACCGGGTGATCTGTGCCTGCTGGCTGACGGCACCGTGCCGGAACCCGGGCACGTCGGAGGAGTGCTGGCCACGGTCGTGGCCGGGCGCGTCGTCTACCGGGGGAGCTGAGCCTCGGCGGCCCTGTCGCGCACCGATACCCGGTTGCCGCCCACCGTCACGTACCAGCCTCCGGTGTCGCGCTCGGCGGCGGCCGAGGCGACCGCTGCCGGCGGAGCCAGCGACCTGGCGCACGCCTGCATGGACACGTCCAGCACGACTCCGCCACCGGTGGCCAGGGCTTCGAAGGCCGCCGCCGCCGCCATCATGCCCGAGAGCGGATCGGCCACGGCGTCCCCGCAGAACACCGGGTGGCTCTCGTCCTCCCACGCCACCAGTCCTCCCGCCACCGCGGCGTCGTCGCCGAAGGCCACCCAATGGCGTCCCGGCGCCTCCCGTCCGTACCCGGTGACGCTCACCCACACCCGCCCGGGCCGGGCCTCGACGTCGTCGGGCCCGCACCCCAGCTGTTCCAGGGCGCGACGGCGGGACGACTCGATGACCACGTCCGCCTCGTTCACGAGCCTCCCCAACTGCCGCCGGCCCTCGAGGGTGTCGATGTCGACGACGACCACCGGCTGGTCGTCGTCGTGCAGCGCCCGGTACAAGCCGGGCACGGCTCGGGCGCCGTCCGGTCTCGACGTGGTCTCGACCTTGACCACGCCGCCACCGGCCCTGGCGAGCAGCGTGGCGGCGAGGGGCCCGGCCCACATCGACGACAGGTCCACGATGCGCAGCTCGGCGATCGCCCGCCGGTGAGCTCGTGGCCAGCACCGGCCCACCGACCATGGCGACGCACCGGGTTCCCCCTGCCCGAGCGGCGTCGCAGGGACGCCGACCAGGCGGGCACGCGCCACCACGTCGGTCACCGAGCTGCGCGCCAGCGCTCGCTCCACCGCCTCCCATGGATCGGCCACGGCGTCCCCTTCGACGATGGCGCCCACGGCGGCGAGGTCGTCGGGACGGGGGAGGTTCAGCGCCATGAAGCCGTCGGGTCCGGCCAGGAGCCGGCAGGTTCCGTTGGGCGAGACGCGACCTCGGCGACGCAGTCCGAGCAGCGCAGCCCGTACCGTCACGAGCTCGGGCCAGTCGACCTCCACGACTGCACCGGTCTCGGCCGACCAACGGGCGATCGACGCCACCACTTCGTCGAGACCGCGCCCGAACCCGGCAGGGCACAGCGGCGGCCCGTCCGGTTGCCCGGAGAGAGCCATGAACCCCGACGTCGCTGCCGTCCGGAGCTCTTCCGCGGTGTCGAGCTCACCCGAGATGGGCACCGAGCAGACGCTACGCTTCGTGGATCACCCCGACGACGCCGGGCGCCATGGCCGCCTCGTCTGCCAACGATCTCCTGACTGCGGCGCGCCGCGGCACCGACGAGTTCCTCGGTGTGCTCGACGATTCGCCGCTCCTCGTCGTGGAGCTCGGCCCCGGGGGCGCCCTCACCGAGCCGGCACCGGCGTGGCTCCCGAGCGTGGTGGTGGTGTCGGCCCAGGCTCCGCGAGGCCCCGCCCCCGATGGAGCCGACGTCGCCCTCTGTGGCGGGCATCCGGACCAGGCGCCGCCCGGCTGGGTGGCGGTGGACGACCTCGAGATGGAGCTGGCCCGCCTCCTCGACCAGGTGCACCGGTCGCCGCAGGCATCGGTGACCCTCGTCCAGGTGCTGCGCACGACCGCCCGGCTCGACGTGGCCAGCGCGCTCTTGGTCGAGTCGCTGGCGTACTCGAGCCTGCAGGCCGGGCCCGCCTTCACCGCCTGGCTGGCCGAGCGTCGAAGCGCGGCGCCCAAGGCGCGAGCCGAGCCCGACCATGCCGTGCTGGTGGATCGACGGGGCGGCCGTCTCGTCCTCACCCTCAACCGCCCCCAGGTGCGCAACGCCGTCGACACCCGCCTGCGCGACGAGCTGGTCGACGGGCTCGTGCTCGCCTCCGCCGATCCCTCGATCACCACCGTGGAGCTACGGGGGGCCGGGCCCGACTTCTCGAGCGGCGGGGATCTCGACACCTTCGGGACGCTGCCCGACCCGGTCACGGCGCACCTGACCCGCGTCGTGCGCAGCCCGGCGTGGATGATGGCGAGCGTCGGTGACCGGGTGACGGCCCACGTGCACGGGGCGTGCATCGGGGCCGGCATCGAGCTGGCCGCCTTCGCCGGCCGGGTGGTCGCCGCGCCCGACACGCGCATCGGGCTTCCCGAGGTGCCCCTGGGCCTCGTCCCCGGCGCCGGCGGCACCGTCAGCATCGTGCGACGGGCCGGCCGCCAGCGCACGGCGTGGCTGGCCCTCGCCGCCGCCGAGCTCGATGTGGCCACCGCGGCGCGCTGGGGACTGGTCGACGAGGTGGCCACCTCCTCCTGAGCGCGGGTTGGTCCCTGCATGCGTGGGAGGCTCAGGCGAACGCCGGCAGCACCTCGTGCTCGAACAGCTTCAGGCTCTCCCAGGCCAACTCGATGGGCATCCCCCCGCAGAGGGGATGGAGCATGGCCAAGGGAAAAGGGGCGTCACGCTGCTCGGCGACGAACTGCTCCGGGCTGAGCACGCGGTACTGGCCGGTCGCCTGCAGGGCCTCGGTGTCGGCCGTCTCCCGATAGGGAGTGGCCACCTCTTCCTGGGCCTGCCAGGTGCCGTAGGCGTTCATCTCGTGGAGGAAGTACGGCGCCATCTTCGACCAACCCTCCTCCGGGTCCTCGGCCAGCGCCACGACCTGGTTGGACGGGATGGGGCACGGGCCCGGGTCGGGTCTCCCCGAGCTCTGCACCTCGTCCCGGTAGAACCCCCACACCTCGGGGACCGAGGGGATGAACCCGTCGGCGATGCGCGCCGCTCGGCGCGCCGCCGCCTCACTGCTGCCGCCCAGTGAGATGCTCGGGCCGCCGGCGCGGAAGGGCGCCGGCCTCACCCGCACGGTTCTTCCCCGGTACTCGAAGGGCTCGCCGGCGAACGCCGCCTTCAGCACGGTGACGACCTCGGTGACGCGCTCGGCGCGCTCCGCCTTGGGTACCCCGAACATGGCGAATTCCTCGCTGACGTAGCCCCCGGCCACGATGAGGTCGACGCGGCCCCGGCTCAGGTTGTCCAGGACGACGAGGTCCTCGGCCAGGCGGAGCGGCTCGTAGAACGGTGCGATGAGGGCGGCCACGGTGAGGCGCACGGTCGAGGTGCGAGCCGCCATGGCCGCCACCACAGGCAGCGGGCTGGGCAGGTACTCGTCCGGCGACCCGTGGTGCTCGGAGACGGCGATGCTCAGACAGCCGAGACGATCGGCCCACTCCGCCATGTCGAGGGCGGCGGCGTAGCGGTCGGCCACCGACGTCCGGGCGAAGGCCGGGTTGCGAAAGTCGAATCGCATGGCGAACGACATGGGCACGGGCGGGATCAGTCGCTGAAGGTGCGGGCGGTGGCGACGGCGGCCAAGCGGTCGTCGGCGGCGCGGTCGCGCACTTCGACCCGGCTCAACCCGTCCCGGGAGAGAGCGGTGGCCACCGCCGGGCCCACCCGCACCGGCTGGAGATAGCGCACGTCGAGCACGCACAGCGTCCGGCCCGCAGACAGCGACAGGGCCGCCTCCTCGACGGCCAGGGCGATCAGGCCGCCGTTCACGGTGTTGGAGGAATTGAGCCCGTCCTCGGAGCGCGCCAGCACCACTTGGCCGGGACCCGTTCGCGCACAACGGGCTCGCTCGGCGAGCGGGACGGTCAGCCTGGGCACGGACGGGGGCAGGTCGAAGCCGAAGGTCTCGGGCAACCGGGCGGCCGGGTCGGGCGCCGCCATGAACGAGGCCGAGCCGAAGGCGAAGACGTCGCCCTCGTCGTCGGAGAATTCGGCGCTGGCGGCGAAGACCGTCCGTCCCTTCTTGACCGGCCGGCTCCGGGCGCTGACCACGCCTGAGGACGGCGCCGGCCGGTAGAGATGGATGTCGAGCTCCAACGTGACCGGGACCCGGCCGCCCATGTTCCTGGCGGCCAGCAGCCCACAGAGCACGTCCGTCCACACGGCCAGGACCGAGGCGCGCAGGCTCTCAGTGCCGGGCACGTGCATCTCGGGGACGATCTCGGCGGCGCCCTCGAGCCCTTCCTCGTTCTCGCCGATGGTGAAACCGAGCTCCCTCAGGATGTGGCCGGGGAGGCGGCGCTCCTGGCCGAGCTCGGTCATCGCTCGAGCACCTCCAACAGCGCCTCGGCCACGGCTCGGGGTTCGCTGACCATGAGGTCGTGGCCGGTGTCGACCTCCCAGAGCCGGCCTTCGGCTCGCGCCCGCTCGACGAGCCGGGGGTCTCGGGTCGGGATCGTCGACGAGCACACGATGTGGTAGGTGGGGAGCGACCACAACGCATCTTCGTCGGCCAGCTCGAGCTTCTGCTCGAAGCACCGCCAAGGGTGACCGGTGAGCCGGTCCTCCATCCACGCCTGGTCGTCGGGGTCGCTCACGCCGTAGAAGGCAGCCGCTCCCGGAGCCGGCAGGAGCACCAGCTCCACCCCGTCGACCACCGCTCCCGTCTCCCGTGTCACCTCGATGACGGGGCCGGCGATGTCCACCAGGGACTGGCCGCTCACCGGATTGGCGGCGTCGAGGTAGACGAGCTTGGCGATCCGCTCAGCCGCTCGGTCCGCCACCCCGGTGACCACCATGCCGCCGTAGCTGTGGCCGACCAGGACCACGTCGTGCAGGTCCTCGTAGAAGAGGACGGCCGCCACGTCTCTGATGTGCATGTCGAGGTCGACGGCCGGGCTGAGCAGATGGGAACGCTCCCCGAGCCCGGTCAGGGTCGGCGCGTGGACCTCGTGACCGGCCGAGCGCAGCAGGCGGGCGACGGGCCGGTAGCACCACCCCCCGTGCCCTCCTCCGTGCACGAGCACGAATGTGGCCATCACCGGCTCGGTTCGTGGAGACTGGGACGGCGATGAGCGACGACCTCGGTACCCCGAACCTCCGCTTCGAGCGTCAGGGATCGATCGCCTGGTGCGTGATCGACCGGCCCTCGGCCCGCAACGCGCTCACCCCGGCCATGTACTACGGCATCAAGCGCGCCGTGCAGCTCGTGAACGCCGACGCCGAGCTGGCCGCCCTCATCGTCACCGGCACCGGCGACGTGTTCGCCCCCGGCGGTGATCTCGGGGGCCGGAGCGACGAGGGCGAGACGTTTCCCGGGGGGAGCGGCGTGGACGTGCTCCCGTTCATGACCATCCGGGATTCCAACGCCCCGGTGATCGCCGCCGTGAACGGCATCTGCCAAGCCGGGGGCCTGCTCATCGCCATGATGGCGGACATCGCCGTGGCCAGCGACCGGGCCACCTTCCGGGTCCCCGAGCTGCTGCGCGGCATTCCCGACGCCACCTACGCCGCCGCTCTGCCCGCCCACGTCGGCATGGCCGTGGCCAGGGACCTGCTGCTCTCGGGCCGGAGCTTCGACGCGGCCGAGGCCTACCGGATCGGGCTGCTGTCGCGGGTCGTGGCCCACGACGATCTCGGCGCCGCCGCGTTGGAGGCGGCTCATCAGGTCCTTCGCAGCGCCCCCGGGGCGCGGGCCCAGGTGAAGCGCATGCTCAACGAGCGCTACGGGCATGTCGACTACCAGACGATGTTCTGGGCCATCGAGCACTCGCCCGAGCTGCGCGAGGGCATGCGGGCCTTCATGGAGAAGCGGCCCCCCTCCTGGGTCCCCCACGACGCCCCCGTCCCCGGTCCCCGCATCTGACCCTCAGCCCTCGGCCCGGACCTTGTCCTTCACGGCCGGGACGATGGGCGGGGCGCTGCGCCAGTTGGGGATGCCCGAGTCCTCCTTGGCCACCGGGTAGTGGTCCTCGTTCACCCAGGCCCAATGCGAGTGGTTGAGCTCGTGCAAGGTGAAGCAGGCGTTCAAGGCGTTGTAGAAGCCCATGTTGTCGACGGACTGGTTGACCGACTCCTTGATGAGCAGTGAAGTCATGGTGGGCAGCTGGGCGATCCGGCGGGCGAAGTCGAGGGTCATGTCCTCGAGCTGGTCGGCCGGGAAGATCTTGCTGACCATGCCCAGGCGGTGGGCCTCCTCGGCGTCGATGGCGTCACCGGTGAGCAGGAGCTCCTTGGCCTTCCGGGCACCGAACTCCCATGGATGGGCGAAGTACTCCACGCCGCACATCCCCAGCCTGGCGCCGACCACGTCGGCGAACCGGGTGCCCTGGCCGCAGACGATGAGGTCGCACGCCCACAGGAGCATCAGCCCGGCGGCGTAGACGTCGCCGTGGGCCTGGCCGATGGTGATCTTTCGGAGGTTCCGCCAGCGCCGGGTGTTGTCGTAGAAGTAGTGCCACTCCTGGAGCATGAGTGACTCGGCTGCCTTGCGGGTGGCGCCGTTGATCGTTCGGGTCGGGTGCTGGCCGGGCCCAGGGGCGTACTCCTCCATGGACACCTTCGAGCCCATGTCGTGGCCCGAGGAGAACATCGGGCCCGTCCCACCGAGGATCACCACCCGTACGTCGTCGTCGGACTCAGCGTGGAGGAAGGCGTCGTTGAGCTCCACCAACAGCCCTCGGTTCTGGGCGTTGCGGGCATCGGGCCGGTTCAACATGATCCGGGCGATCTTCCCGTCGTCGAAGGTCTCGTAGACAAGGAACTTGTACTCGGCCATCCACGGCTCCTTTTCTTCTATGGGTGCAGCTCGACCGCTGCGGGCAGCTCCGCCTCGACCTCGGCCCGGCTCCCGTCGAAGCACACCAGGCCGCCGATGGCCATGCTCTCGGGGTTCGGCTCGTCGTAGGACCAGGCCACGTCGGCCACGACGCCGCCGCCGACGTCGGCGGACCAGTAACGAGCGGTCCCCTTGTACGGGCAGTACGTCGTGGTGGTGCTCGGGACCAACGCGTCGAGGAGCACGTGGCGGGGGTGGACGTAGAGGAGCGGGTCCAAGCTCGTCTCGTACAGCACCGTCGTGTCGGTGGTGTCGACCAATACCGTGCCCGCCACCGTCACCCGCAGCCGACGCTCGGTGGGCAGGCAGTCGACGCGGTGGTAGGGGTTGCGCGGGTGGAGGAACACCTGCTCGTACTCCTCGTACCACTTCTCTGCGTCCTCCCAGCCCACCTGCACGTACCCGGGAACCTCGTCGAGCGCCGTGGCCGAGACTCCCCTCACGTCCCGGGCCGGGAACGCATAGGAGGGGGCGTTGGCCGGGCGATGGACGAGAAGGACACGCTCGCTGTCCACCACCGTCCTCTCGCCGATCCTGGCCCGCACTCGGCGCCGGAACGGCTCGACGTAGACGACCTCGCTCGGGACCGGCGCGCTGAAGATCCCCGCCCTCCGGCCACTGAACGGCCCCCGGCCGTTGGTCAGGGTCATGGCTGGGTCCTCCTCACAGCGCCCGCTTCGCGTCGACCGGCTTTCGGTCCCCGTCGAACGGCCGCACCATGGCGTCCACGGCGAAGGAGGCGAGAAGCATGCCCGCCTCGTCGTGGACACGGCACTCGGCATGGGTCATGCCGTCGCCGGCGAAGGTGGAGTGGTGGTGGTACAGCATCCACCGGTCTGCCCGCACCTCGGCGTGCAACGAGATGGAGATGGCGTTGACCGCCGTGGACAGGCTGTGATGCGCCTGGTCCTGGCCGACGCCGGCATGGGCCCGCATGGCGGCGGCGATGGGCATGTGCCCGGTGAACTGGGCCAAGAGCCCGGCGTGGAGAGCGGGATCGGGCGGGACCTCGGCGAAGCGGACCCAGGCGTCGATCACCGGTGGCCCGACGGGCGCATCGGCGTCGCCCGTGTAGGCGCCGTCGACGACGCGGATCTCCCTGCCGGTCACTCCCATGTCGCAGGGGTCGCTGTCCTCCGGCCCGGGCACCGCCGGCGCCGCCACGCCGTGGCGCGCCACGTCGGGAGCGGTGACGCCGAGGAGCATGGTGGCGGTGGCACAGGAGCGACCGGCCTGGCCCACGGATGCGGACAGCGCCGCGAACCACCGGCCCCGGTGGTGCTCCTGGAGCTCGAAGGACATCGGCTCGGTGGCGTCTGCCTGTCGATGGAACATCATGTGCGCCGACACCACCCGGCGTCCCGGGCAGTGGCGGCGGGCGGCCACGATGGCCTGGCCCAGCATCTGGCCGCCCTCCACCACGGGCCGCGTCCAGCGCCCGCGCACCACGCTCGTGTAGCGGCGCTCGCCGTCGGGGCGGACGTCGAGGATGTCGATCAGGTCCGCCGCGTCACCCCAGGTGGGAAGCGGCGTGGTGGTCACGACGTCCGGCGCCGTCAGGTCAGTCTTCCGGTCAGGAACCTGGCGATGTCGGTGGCCGGGGGATAGGCCTCGGTCAGCCCGGCGGCGAAGTAGCCGACGTCGGTGACGAGGATGTGCCCGGTGATCGACACCGCCGCGTCGCTGCACAGGTAGACGAGCGGATAGGCCTGCTCCAGTGGGGTGGACGGCTGCAGGCCCAGCTCGGCGCGATAGTCCGAGGCGAACCCGAGCCACAGCTCCTTGTTGGCCTGGGCCAACGGCGTGTCGGTGGGGCCGGGGCAGATGGCGTTGATCCGCACTCCCCGCTTGAGCATCGGGTAGGCCTCGGAGGCGACATAGGCGCAGATGGCCTGCTTGGTCGACATGTAGTCGGCGCCACCGTTCTGTTCCACCCACTTCACGGCGGCGTCGAAGTCCGGGGTGGCCAGGTAGTCCTTGAGCCGGTCGAGGTTCGACTCCCAACCGAGCCCGGCCGCCGAGGAGATGAAGCCGATGGCCGAGCCGGGCGGCAGCATCCCGTCTTCGAGCATGTGGTCGATCATGTGCCGGTGGCCGATGAAGTTGATCTTCTCGATGCCCGGCGTGCCGTCGGCCACCCCGGCACAGGAGAAGAGCGTGTCGACCCGCCCACCGAGCTGGCCGAGCGCTTCGTCGATCGACTCTTTGTCGGCCAGGTTCACCTGGATGTACTCGGCGCCGGCCAGGGTGGGCGCGGCGATGTCCATGACCACGACCTCGGCTCCGGCGTCCTGGGCCAGTTGAGCCGTGGCCGCTCCCATCCCGGTGGCACCACCGACCACGAGGGCGCGCTTGCCCTTGTAGCCAAATGCGTCGAACACTCCCATCTGCTTGGCTCCTCTCCTGGCTCGCTGGCTCCGTCGATCAGGCGACGACGCCTCGGACCTTCAGGTCGACGATGGCGTCCCAGTCCAACCCGAGGTCGGCCAGGATCTCGTCGCCGTGCTCGTTGAACTGCGGCGCCCTCTTGATGGGCGCCGCGTCGCCGTCGTACTGCACAGGCGCCGTGACCAGGCTGTAGGGGGTGCCGTCCGCCGTCTCGCCGCTCTGGACATAGCCGTTGGCCACCGACTGGGGGTCGTTGGCCACCTCGATCGTGTTCTGCACCACCGCCCATTGGCCGGTGAAGGCCTCGAGCCTGTCGCGCCACTCTTCCAGGGTGTGCTGGGAGAACGCCTCACGCAGGATGGCGCCCGCCTCCGGCCCGTTCTCGAGGAGCGAGTCGTTGTCGGCGAAGCGGGGGTCGGTCGCCAGCTCGGGCCGGCCGATGACCTCGGCCATGGACGGCCAGTACTTGCCCGCTTGCAGGCACGTGAGCGAGATCCAGCGGCCGTCCTTCACCTCGTAGTTGCCGGTGAGGGGATTACGGGGGTTGCCGCCCGGGGGTGGTTGCCACGGCATGTCCAACTGGAGCGACAGGCTGATGGTCTGTCCCATGGCCCACATGCCCGACGCCAGCAGGGACACGTCGACGGTGGTGGCCTCGCCGGTGCGCTCCCGATGGAACAGGGCTCCCATGATGCCGCCGGCGATGGTCATGGCGCCGATCGAGTCGCCGAAGCCCGGGCCCGGCGGTCCGACCACGTGGTCGTAATCGGTCCTGGTAACCGCCAGCGACACTCCGGCTCGGGCCCAGAAGGCGAGCGAGTCGTAGGAACCCTTGTCGGAGTCGGGCCCGTTCTCGCCTTGGCCGGTGCCCCGGGCATAGATGATCTTCGGGTTGTGGGCTCGAATGTCCTCGACGTCGATCTTGAGCTTCTTGCGGACGCCGGCGAGCTTGTTGGTCAAGAAGACGTCGCTCGTCGCCGCCAGCTTGTAGAGGATGTCGAGCCCCTCTTCCGAGGACAGGTCGAGCCCGAGGCTCTGCTTGCCGCGATTGGAATGCTCGAGAAGGACGTGCACGCTCTTCCCGATCATGGCGATGCCCGACGACGCCAGGCCCCGCATGGCGTCGCCCCGCTCCACGTGCTCGATCTTGATGACCTCGGCACCCCAGTCGGCCAGCAATGCCGAAGCGGCGGGCACGAAGGTCTGCTCCGCCACCTCGAGGATGCGTACGCCTCCCATCACGGCCGTCATGGATGTCCTCCTGCCAAAGGTCTCTTCACTACCGGACTCGTCCGTCCCGGGGGATGCTAACCCTGCCCTTCCGGAGTCGCCGGTGGGTGCCGGCCGCGACGCGCTCAGCCATGGCGACGATCCCCCGATGGGCCACGAGGCACGTCGCGAAATGGGATGTCCCGGTCAGCGGAACGTTCGCGGGGCATGCCCAGCACGCGCTCGCTGATCACGTTGCGGGCCATCTCGGTCGTCCCCCCGCCGATCGACCCGGTTTGTCGCATCAGGAAGTCGGCGCCGCGATCCACGAGCGGCCCGTCGTCCGGACCCCACGCCGCGCCGGTCGTCCCGGCCAGCTCGAAGGCGATGGTGCGGGTCCGGGCCGAGGCCACGCCCTTGAAGAGACGTGCGACGGCAGCGACCTGGTCGTTGACCAGCCCCGACGCCACGGCCTGGCCGATGCGCTCGTGGAGCCGCTCGTTGACCACGTCCAGCATCCGTGCTTCTCCGACCAGCTCCTGGGCGCTCGGGTCGTCCAGACGCCCGGCCGCCCGAGCCAGGCTGGTATAGGAGGTCGAGGCGAAGCTCCGGCTGACGCTGGTGGAGAAGGTGACGAGCGGAGACTCGTAGAGCATCCGCTCGTGGAACATCCAGCGGACCCCGACCGTCCAGCCGTCGTCGACCTCGCCGATCCTGTCGCTGTCGGGCACGACGACGTCGGTCAGGAACTCCTGGCAGAACTCCTTGGAGCCGTTGAGCATCTCGATGCGGTGGATCTCGATACCGGGCTGGCGCAGGGGAAGGATGAACACGGTCAGGCCCCGGTGCTTGGGGACGTCCCAGTTGGTCCGGGCCAGGCACAGGGCCCAGTCCGACCACCAGGCGCCCGTGGTCCAGATCTTCGAGCCGTTCAGGACCCACTGGTCGCCGTCGCGCACGGCAGTGGTGAGGGCGCCGGCGACGTCCGATCCCCCTCCTGGCTCCGACAGCAGCTGCATCCACAGCTCCTCGCCACGCAGGATGGCAGGGACGTGGGCCCGCTTGTGCTCCTCGGTGCCGAATTCGAGGACCACCGACAGACAGGGCGCGAAGGTCGGAGACTGGATCCGGGCCGGGAATTCGTAGCCGGTGAGGGCCTCGTTGAACGCCCGCTGGTGCGCCGGGGTGAGGCCTCGGCCCCCGTACGCCGTGGGCACGCAGATGCCGGCGAACCCGGCGTCGTACAGGACGCGCTGGAGACGCCGCTCCCGGCTGACCTCGGCCAGCTCCTCTTCCTCGGAGAGGTCGGTGCGAAAGGCGCGCTCGTAGGCGGCCGGGTCGAGCAGCTCCAGATTGGACTCGATCCAGGCGCGGGCTCGCCGGGAGAAGCTGGCGACGTCTTCCACGGCACCGTCCGTCATCGAGCCTCGTCCTCGGCGAGCAGGGCGGCGATGTGCCGGCGGTGCAGGGCGGGAGTGCCGAGCAGGGCTCGGTTGAGCGTGACCCGGCGGAGGAAGAGATGCAGGTCGTGCTCGTAGGTGAGGCCGATGCCGCCGTGGATCTGGACGCAGTCCTGCACCAGCTCGGCCCCGTACTGGCCGACGAAGGCGGCGGCGATGCTCACGAGCTCTTCGACCCCCTCGTCGTTGCCGTCGACCGCCTCGGCGGCGGCGTCGGTGATGGCGTGGCCGGCCTCGAGCCACGTCTTCATGTCGGCAAAGCGGTGCTTGAGCTCCTGGTACGAGGCCAACGGCCGGCCGAAGGTGTAGCGGTCGAAGGCCCACTCGACGGTCATGTCGAAGGCCCGTTCCATGGCCCCGACCGACTCGGCGGCCAACAGGACGAGGCCGGCCCGGAGCTGCGCCTCGAGCTGCCTGCCCGAGCCACCTGCCTCGCCCACCACGGCATGGCGTGGCAGGCGGACGTCGTCGAACCGGACGGTCCAGAACCGCCGGGTCAGGTCCACGCAGTGCATGGGCTCCATGGAAACGCCCGGGGTGTCCACCGGCACCAGCACCTGACTGAACCCACCGGCGCTCCGGCCGCTCACGAGCAGGTGGCTGGCTTGGGCGGCCGCCTCCACCGGTCGCTTCTCCCCGTTGACCACCGGCTCGTCGCCTTCGAAGGCGATCTGCAGCGCCAAGCCCTCGGGACGATGGCCGGCCGGGCCCCGTTCCGCGAAGCACCACGAGACGACGCTCGATCCCGACAGCAGGTCGCCGAGGACGTCGTCATGGCCAGCCGGGTCCGCGGCGCCGAGGGCGGCAGCGGCCAGGTTGCACGACAGGAAGGGCCCCGGCGCGGCGTGGCGGCCGAACTCGTGGGCCAGAAGGGTGGCGTCGACCAGGGCCCTGCCGCTCACGCTCCCGCCGCCTCGCCTCTCGGGGACGAGCAACGACGTCCAACCCAGCTCGGTCCCCTGGCGCCAGTACTCCTCCTCGAAGCCGGCGGGGTGCTCCCGGAGCTTGCGGAGCTGTCCGACCGGGACGGCACTCGACAGGTACTTGGTGGTGGTGGTCCGCAGGGACTGCTGATCCTCGGTGAGCCGGAGCTGCA
The DNA here is from genome assembly GCA_030040015.1 of Acidimicrobiales bacterium. Lineage (GTDB taxonomy): Bacteria > Actinomycetota > Acidimicrobiia > Acidimicrobiales > UBA8190 > UBA8190. The sequence continues at coordinate 15,265 of JASHUM010000031.1, read as the reverse complement.
TGGACGAGCCTGGTCGGCTCAGCCTGTCGGCCAGGCGACCGACTTGACCTCGAGGTACTGCTCGAAGCCGGCCAGGCCGTTCTGGCGCCCGACCCCACTCTCCTTGTAGCCGCCGAAAGGCACGTCGGCGAAGTACCCGGCGCCACCGTTCAAGCCGATGAACCCGGCACGCAACCTGCGGGCCAGGGCAACGGAGCGCTCCAGCGATCCCGACATCACGTTGCCCGCCAATCCGTACGGGCTGTCGTTGGCGATCCGCAACGCCTCCTCCTCGTCCTCGTATGGGATGACGACGAGGACGGGCCCGAAGATCTCCTCCCGGGCGACGGTCATGGCGTTGTCGACGTCGACGAACAGGGTGGGGCGCACGTAGAAGCCCTTGTCCAGCCCTTCGGGAGCGCCGGTGCCGCCCACCAGGAGCTTGGCCCCCTCGTCGATGCCCTTTTGGATGTAGCCGACGACCCGCTCACGCTGCTTGGCCGAGATGACCGGGCCGCACAGCACGTCAGGCTGCTGGGGGTCGCCGGGGACGACCGACTCGTAGATGCCCTTCAGGATCTCCACGCCCTCGTCGTAGCGGGAGCGGGGGAGCAGCATCCGGGTCGGGGTGGCACAGCCCTGGCCGGCGTGCAGGCACGGGGCGATGCCGATCAGACACGACAAGCCCAGATCGGCGTCCTCGAGCACGATGGTGGCGGACTTGCCGCCGAGCTCGAGGAAGAGCCGCTTCATGGTGGCGGCACCCTTCTCCATGATGCGTTTGCCCACCGCCGTGGAGCCGGTGAAGGAGATGAGGTCGACCTTGGGCGAAACGGTGAGCTCCTCTCCGACCAGGTGGTCCGAGGAGGTCACCACGTTCACGACCCCGGCCGGGATGTCGGTGCGCTCGGCGACCAGGCGCCCGATGCGGGTGGCGTTGAAGGGCGTGTCGGGCGCCGGCTTGAGGACAACCGTGTTCCCGGTGGCCAGGGCCTGGCCCAGCTTGTGGATCGTCACCTCGAAGGGGTAGTTCCACGGGACGATGGCGCCGACGACGCCGACGGCCTCGCGCCAGATCCGCCGCGCCGTGAGCTGGTTGGTGAGCGCCGAGACCTCCTCACCGAGATCGATGTCCCAGGGGTACTCGTCGATGAGCTTGGCCGGATGTCGCAGTCCTCCCGCCAAGGGGGCGTCGAGCTGGGGACCGTGCGTCACCATGCGCGGGCACCCCACCTCGAGGATCAGCTCCTCACGCAGCTGCTCCTGCTCGGCCTCGAGCGCCTCCTGGAGCTGTTCGAGGCAACGCTTGCGAAAGGCATGGTCGGTGGACCAGTCCGTCTCGTCGAAGGCCCGTCGTGCCGCGTCGATGGCTCGACGCATGTCGCCGGCGTCGCCGTCGGTGACGTCGCCGATCACCTCCTCGGTGGCCGGGTTGACGTTCGTGAACGTCCTGCCCGACGCCGTCTCGACGAGCCTGCCGTCGATGAGCATCCTCGGCTCGAAGGTGGTGTCCCCCGGTGCGCCCACGACCCCCTCCTCCCACGGCGACTGGGTTCCGGACCGTACCTGATATTGACGTCGCAGTCAAACCTGCCCTACCGTCCCACCGTGCAGCTCCAGGGCCGTTCGGCCATCGTGACGGGCGGTGCGGGCGGCCTGGGATCGGCGACGGTGCGCCGGCTGGTGGAGCTCGGCGCGAGCGTCGTCGTCTTCGACCGCGACGGGGACCGATCGGCCGAGCTGGCCAAGGAGCTGGGGGTGCTCGCCGTCGCCGTCGAGGGCGACACCACCGCCGACGAGGACGTCGCTGCCGCCATCGAGGCGGCGGGTCTCCTCGGCCCGTTGTCGGTCCTCGTGAACGTGGCCGGCGGCGGTGTGGGCGGGGGGAGGACGGTCGCCCGCGACGGCGCGCCACACGACAAGGCGTCGTTCGTGAAGACCATGGAGATGAACGCCATCGGCACCTTCAACACGACCCGGCTGGTGGCGGCGGCCATGGCCGGCAACGTGCCCGACGAGGAGGGCGAGCGCGGCGTCGTCGTCAACACCGCCTCCATCGCCGGCATGGAAGGCCAAACCGGGCAGGTCGCCTATGGCTCGGCCAAGGCAGCCATCCTCGGGATGACCCTTCCCATGGCGCGCGACCTGGCGCCGATCGGCGTCCGGGTCTGCGCCATCGCCCCCGGGACCATGGGCACGCCCATCATGATGAGCGTGGGCGAGGAGATGCGACGGAAGCTCGAGGCCGACATCGTCTTTCCCAGGCGCATGGGCCGCCCCGAGGAGTTCGCCCTGCTCGTGGAGTCCATCGTTCGCAACCCGTACCTGAACGGGGAGAACATCCGCCTCGACGGCGCCCTGCGCTTCCCTGCGAAGTAGCATTATTCGGGACCGAGAACACGATTCTTCCAGAGGGTCTTGACATCGATATCGATATCGGTATGGTGGGCAGCGGGCCCGGCAGCCAGGCGTGACGCCGGGTCAGGGGGGAGGGGGAGCGTCGGGGTGAAGCGGTGCTGCAGTACGCCCTAGCCGGCCTGGCGCTCGGCGCCATCTACGCCATCGCCTCGGCGGGGCTGGTCGTCACCTTCGAGTCCGCCGGCGTCCTCAACTTCGCCTTCGGGTCGATGGCCTACGTCGTCGCCCGCTTCTACTACTGGTTCAACTCGCAGCACGGCTGGTCGACTATCGGCGCCGGATTGGTCTCCATCCTGGTGGTGGCGCCGGCGCTCGGCATCGTCCTCTACAACGTGCTGTTCCGCTTCATGCGCGACAAGTCGATGGTCGTCAAGCTCGTCGCCACCGTCGGTCTGTCCGTGGCCTTGCCACCCGTCGTCGATTTCTTCCTCGGCACCCAGACGATCGACACCGCCCCCGGGCTGGCTCTCTCGAGCGACCGGCCGTTCCACGTCCTCGGCACGGCGGTCACGACGAACCAGGTGGTCACCTACGGCTTTCTCCTCTTCGTCCTGGCCGCAGGTACCGTGGTGATGCGGGCCACCGGTGTCGGCTTGCGGGTGCGGGCCGTGGTCGACTCCGAGGCGCTGGCCTCGCTGTCGGGGACGAACCCGGGCAGGGTGGCGCTCGGTGTGTGGGCGGCCGGTTCGACGCTGGCCGGCGTCGCCGGGATCCTCGTGGCCCCGGCTGTGGGCTTGTCCACGACCGGCATGACGACGCTCATGGTCGCCGCCTTCGCTGCTGTCGTGGCGGGGCGTCTTCGGTCGTTGCCGGCAGCGGTGGTGGTGGCGCTGGCCATGGGGGTGGTCACCGACGTCATCCAGAAGTACCTGCCGCCCAACAGTGCCTTCAGCGCCGACATCATCCCGAGCGTGCCGTTCGCCGTGATGCTCCTGTTCCTCGTCGTCTACGCGCTTCGGGCCGGGCCGATCGTGGAGCACGCCGGAGCGGGCGGACGCCTCGACCATGCCGTGCGACCCGTCGGTGACGCCGCCCTGCCGAGGCGGGGCGCTGCCGTCGCACGCGGCCGGCGCCCGGCGGTGCTGTCGGCGGTTCCCCTCGTCGCCGTGGCGGCGCTCCCGCTCGTCTTCGCCGGGTCGGCCTACTGGCTCGGGCTCGTGGCCCTCGGGGCGTGCTACGCCGTGACGTTCCTCACCTTCACCGTCGTGACGGGCGAAGGGGGGATGTTGTGGCTTTCGCAGATCATCTTCGCCGGGGTGGGGGCGCTGGCCAGTGCCCAGTTCGTCATCGTGTGGCACGTGCCCGTGCTGCTCGCCATGGTGCTCGGAGGTGTCGTCGCCGCGGTGATCGGGGCCCTGATCGGTGTGCTCACCATCCGGCTCGGTGAGCTGTACGTGGCGCTCGGAACCTTGACGTTCGGCCTGCTGGCCGAGACCCTGGTCTTCGACCGCAACCGCTTCCTCCAAGGGGGGTTCGGCGTGGCTCTGAACAGGCCGTCGTTCGCCGGTGGGGACCTCGCCTTCTCCTACCTGGCGCTGGCCACCTTCGGTGTCCTCGCGCTGCTCATCGTCAACCTCCGGCGCTCGACCACCGGCATGGCGCTGCGGGCCGTGCGCGACAGCGAACCGGCGTCGCGCACCTTGGGTCTGAGCGTGCTCCAGGTCAAGGTGATCGTCGGCGCGCTGGGGGCCTTCGTCGCCGCCGTGGGCGGCGCCTTCCTGGCCATGGACATCGGCGTGGCCCAACCGACGGAGTTCGACACGTTCGCCGGTCTCGTCTGGCTCGCCGTGGTGGTGACCATGGGCGTGCGGTCCATCTCGGCCGCCGCCCTGAGCGGCATGGCCCTCGCCCTGTTGCCGGGTGTCTTCCAGACCTACGTCCCGGCGCGCTGGGGGGAGGCGCCTGCGGTCCTCTTCGGACTCGGCGCAGTCATGGTGGCGCGCCACCCCGAGGGCGTCGTGCTCCGCACCGGCCAGCACGTGCGAGCCGGGCTCGGCCGGCTCCGGCCCGGTCCGGGGGCCGCGGCGCTCGGTGGCGAGCGCCGGCAGCCGGAGCCCAGCGCCGGAGCGGCGGCCAAGGCGGCCTCGTGACGGACGCTGCGCCCCGCTTGTCGTGCACGGGTGTCACCGTCGACTTCGGTGGCATCCGGGCCCTCGACGGGGTCGACCTGTCCGTGCCGGGCGGCGCCATCGTCGGCCTGGTCGGCCCCAACGGCGCCGGCAAGAGCACCCTCTTCGGCGTGCTGTCGGGCCTGCTGCGTCCCACCACCGGTCGGGTCGTGCTCGACGGTGAGGACGTGACCGCCGAGCGGCCGCAACGGCGGGCCGAGCTGGGGTTGGCCCGGACCTTCCAGCACCCTGAGGTCTTCGCCGGCCTCACGGTGCGCGAGCACCTCGTGCTCGCCCATCGGGCCAAGCACGCTCGGCGCCGGGTGTGGTCCGACCTCTTCACCGTGGGCAGCCTGCACCGTCCCGACCAGGTGGAGGGCGACACCGTGGACGAGCTCCTGGAGCTGCTGGGGCTCGGGTCCATGGCCGAACAGCTCGCCCACGGCCTTCCGCTGGGCCTGTCCCGTCTCGTCGAGCTCGGGCGGGCCCTGGCTGCCGCACCCACGGCCCTCCTGCTCGACGAGCCGTCGTCGGGCCTCGATTCCTCCGACACCGTCCGCTTCGCCGACCGGTTGCGCTCGGTGGCGCACCAGCGGGGCATCTCCGTGCTCCTCGTCGAGCACGACGTCGAGCTCGTCATGCGGATCTGCGAGACCGTGAACGTGTTGGATTTCGGTCGTCTGATCGCCTGCGGGCCACCCGGGGCCGTGCGAGCCGACCCCTTGGTCCGCGCCGCCTATCTCGGCGAGCAGGTGGCCGAAGGAGGCGGGGACGAAGCGGCGGGCGGGTCGCCCTCGGGCGTCGAGGACGCCGGTGCCCTCCCAGCCGCGCCGTCGCGCCCGGGACGACCGGCCGATCGGCGCCCGATGCTCAGCGTGCGAGGGCTGTGCGTCCGCTACGCAGACGCCAGCGCCCTGTCGGAGATCTCCCTCGACCTCGACTCGGGTGAGACCCTGGCCGTTCTGGGCGCCAACGGCGCCGGGAAGAGCAGCCTGGCCCGGGCCCTGTCGGGCCTGGTCCGGCCCACCGCCGGCCGGATCGAGCTCGACGGCGAGGACATCACCGAGTGGTCGGCGCATCGGATCCGCCGACGTGGGGTCGTGCACCTGCCCGAGGGCCGGGGCGTGTTCGGATCGCTGACCGTGACCGACAACTTGAGGATGGCCGTGTCGGCGGCTTCCTCACGCGGCGCCCGGCGCGACGCCCTGGAGCTGGCCTTCGAGGTCTTCCCGCTGCTCTCCTCCCGCCGTCGGCTGCCTGCCGCGCTGCTCTCGGGCGGGGAGCAGCAGATGCTGTCGCTGGCCCGCGCCCTGGCGACGTCGCCGGCCTTGCTTGTCGCCGACGAGATGTCGCTCGGGCTCGCCCCCAAGATGGTGGACGTGGTCTTCGAGGGGCTGGCACGCGCCCGTGCCCGAGGGGTCACCATCGTCATGATCGAGCAGTACGTCCATCGGGCCCTGGCCTTCGCGGACCGCTGCGTCGTGCTGCAGCGCGGCGAGCTGTCCTGGAGCGGACAGGCAGACGTGGCCAGGGACGAGGTCCTGCGCCACTACCTCGGTGAAGGACTGATCGCCGCCTCTTGACCAAGAACCACGGGGAGGAATCGAGAGCATGCACACAACCAAGAGAGTGTTCCTGGCCATCGTCGTCTGGACCGGGCTCGTGGCAGTCACCTGCACCGGGGCAGCGTCGAGCGCGGGCGCGTCACCGTCGAAGACGGACCCGATCACCATCGGTGTGCTCACCGACCTGACCGGCGCCGCCGCGTCGGGGGCCGAGACGACGCCCACCGGGGTCAAGGCCGGCGTCGCCTACGCCAAGGCCCATGGCTACGACATCAAGTACGTCGTGGCCGACACCCAGACGTCGCTCACCGGCGTGGAATCCGCCGCTCAGGAGCTGGTCGAGCGGGACCATGTGCTCGCCGTGGTCTCCGTGTCGTCACTCACCTTCCTGGTGTCGAGCTTCTTCACCCAGCACCACGTCCCGGTGGTGGGGGCCGCCGAGGACGCCTCGGAATGGGTCACCACCAAGAACATGTTCTCCGTCTTCGGGCCGGTGAACGCCAGTCTCGTCGCCACCACGCTCGGGCAGTTCTTCAAGTTGGAGGGCGCCACCGACATCGGCGCACTGGGGTACGGCATCTCGCCCCAGTCGGCCGACGCCGCCGAGTCGGCCGCCGCCTCGGCTGAAGCCGTCGGCCTGAAGGCGGGGTACGTGAACGCCAACTTCCAGTTCGGGAGCACGAACGTGCAGCCCATCGCCCTGGCCATGAAGTCGGCCGGGGTCGACGGCATGACGGCGACGGTGGACCCGAACACGGGGCTCCTGCTCGTGACCGCCCTGCGCCAGGCGGGCGCCGACGTCAAGGTGGCGGTGCTGCCGACCGGATACGGCGGCGACCTCCTCCAGGCCGGCCCCAACGCCCTGGCCTCGGCGCAGGACGTGTACTTCCTGTCCACCTTCGAGCCGCTCGAGATGCACACGGCTGCCACCCAGGAGTTCCACAAGTACCTGAAGGATGCCGGCGTGAGCGGTGACCCCACCTACGCCGAGTACGACGGCTACACGTCGGTCGCCCTGCTGGTCCAGGCACTGCAATCAGCGGGATCGAACCCGACGCAGGCCAAGCTCATGAAGGCGCTGACGGACATCCACAACTTCAACGCGGCCGGGCTGCTCGGCAGTCACACCATCAACTTCAGCCGGCGGGTGGCGTCCCCAGCCGCTCCGGGGAACTGCGAGTACTTCACCAAGCTGTCCGGGTCCACCTTCAAGCTCGTGCCCGGGGCTGACCCCCTGTGCGGTTCGCTCGTCGCCGGCAAGACGGTCTCGCCGCCGTCCTCGTGACGAGGCCCCTCCCCGAGCTCACGCCCGACGTGGCGTGGTTCTGGAAGTCCGGTGAGGACGGGCGCCTGCGCGTGCAGGGCTGCACCGAGTGCGGGTCCCTCGTGCACCCGCCCGTGCCGCTGTGCCCGCGGTGCCGGAGCCGGTCGTGGAAGCCCACGGCCGTCTCCGGTGAGGCGGTGGTCGTCGGCTTCACCGTCAACGCCCACCAGTGGACGCCGGAGTTCCCACCCCCGTACGTGGTGGCCAACGTCGCCCTGGTCGAGGACCCGAGCGTCCGGCTCACCACCAACGTGGTGGGTTGCGACCCGGACGAGGTCCACATCGGCCAGAAGGTGCGGGTGCGCTTCGAGCACCACGACGACGTGTGGTTGCCCCTCTTCGAGCCCACCGGCGACGATGCCGTGACCGACCCGCTCGAGGCGCCGAGCCGGCCCCGGCCACGCCCTCCGGTGAGCGAGGAGCGCTTCGAGCACCGCTGCGTGCTGTCGGGCGTCGGGAGATCGGCCATCGGCCGGCGCCTCATGCGCGACCCGCTGTCGCTCACCGTCGACGCCTGTCTGGACGCGGTGGCCGACGCCGGCTTGACCCTGGACGACATCGACGGCCTGTCCACCTACCCGGGCATGGCCGGCATGGGCATGAGCGAGGGTGGGGTGGCGGCGGTGGAGGAGGCGCTTCGGGTCCACCCGACGTGGATCAACGGGGGCGGGGACCTGCCCGGACCGGGGGGGTCGGTCATCGCCGCCATGCTGGCCGTGGCCGGGGGGCTGTGCCGCCACGTCCTGTGCTTCCGGACGGTGTGGGAGTCCACCTTCGCCGCCCTCGGGTTGAGAGGCCCGGGAGGCGGCCGGGTGTCGGGGTTCCGGCAGTGGCAGGCGCCCTACGGCGCTCTGTCGGCGGCCAATTGGATCGCCATGAACGCCAACCAGTACCTGCATCGCTACGGCGCGTCGCGCCAGATGCTCGGCTGGATCGCCCTCAACGGACGGGCGAACGCGGCGCGCAACCCGGCGGCCATCTACCGGGAACCCATGACCATGGACGACTACCTCTCTGCCCGGCCCATCACCTCGCCCTTCGGCCTCTACGACTGCGACGTGCCCTGTGACGCCGCCATCGCCGTCGTGGTGTCGGACGCCTCGGTGGCGGCCGACCTTCCCAAGCCGGCTGTCCGCGTCGAGGCGGTCGGGACCCAGATCCTCGAGCGAGTGTCGTGGGACCAGGGAACGGTGACCCACGAGCCACAGGTCCTGGGCCAGTCGGCCCATCTCTGGACGCGCACCGGTCTCGAGCCGGCCGACGTCGACGTGGCGCTCGTGTACGACGGGTTCACCTTCAACGCCATCTCGTGGCTCGAGGGGCTCGGGTTCTGCGGTCTCGGAGAGGCGCAGGACTGGATGGACAAGGGTCGGCGCATCGCCCTCGACGGCGAGCTGCCGGTCAATCCGCACGGAGGGCAGCTCTCCGAGGGCAGGACGCACGGGTTCGGGTTCATCTACGAGGCCGTCACCCAGCTGCGCCACGAGGCTGGCGACCGCCAAGTGCCCGGGGCGCGCACGGCGGTGGTGACCTCCGGTGGCGGCACGCCGTCGGGAGTCATGCTGTTGCAGCGGGACGGCACCTGAGCGCCCGGCCATGACGGTCAGCACCGACAGGCCCTCCGGCCCTCGCTCGTCGAAGGGCCAGCGCACCCGGGCCAGGCTCTTGGCAGCGGCCAAGGAGATCTTCGAGGAGCACGGGTTCGGCGACGCCCGCATCTCGGACATCGCCGAGCGGGCCGGTCTCTCCTATGGCGTCTTCTACCACTACTTCCCGTCCAAGGAGGAGATCTTCCGGGAGCTGTCCGCCGTCCACGAACGTCAGGTGGGCGCGGCGGTGGTGGCGGAGACCGACCGCGTCCCGGAGTCGATCGAGAACGCCATGACGGCGAAGCTCGAGGTGGCCAACCGGAGGTACCTGGCCGAGTACCGCCGAGAGGCGGCGCTGATGCGGGTGATCGAGCAGGTGTCGCGTCACGACGAGGCCCTTGGTCAGGCCCGGTTGTACCGCCACAAGCTCTACACCGAGAGGCTGGCCGAGGCCATCGCCCACCTGCAGCGCCACGGCCTCGCCGACCAGGCCGTCGACCCCGCCGTCGGGTCCCAAGCCATCATGGCCATGGTGACGCGCTTTGCCGAGGCGTGGTTCGTCGAGGGTCGTGTCACGTGCGGTTTCGACGAGGGCGTGGCGCAACTGAACCGGTTGTGCCTCAACGCCATCGTGCCCAGGGACGGCAGAAATGCGCCGCCGGACTAGATGTACATGCCGCCGTTCACGGCCAGGAGCTGGCCGGTGATGTAACTCCCGCTCTCCTCCGAGCACAGGTAGGAGCAGGCCGCGGCGATGTCGTCCGGCGTGCCGGCGCGGCCGAGGGGGACGAGAGGGGCGATGACCTCGATGCCGGGGAAGTTCCCCGACTCCGTGGCGGCCCGGGCCATGGGAGTGTCGACGATGCTCGGGGCGATGGTGTTGACCGTGATCCCCTTGCGGGCCAGGTCGACGGCCAGCGACTTGGTCAAGCCGATCACCCCGCCCTTGGACGCCGAGTAGTGGGCCATGTTGGGGGCCCCGGACTGGGCGCTCTGCGACGAGATGGTGACGATGCGGCCCCAGCCCGCCTCGATCATGTCGGGGATGGCCGCCTGGCAGCAGGCGAAGGTTCCGGTGAGATTGACGGCGATGATCTGCGCCCAACGCTCCGGGGTGATCTCGAGCAGCGGGTCGAACGCCTCGACGCCGGCGCTGGTCACCAGGATGGTGACCGGGCCGAGCTGGGCGCGCACCGCGGCGAAGGCGTCCCGCACCGACGGCCAGTCGGACACGTCCACCTCCACGGCCATGGCCGTGGCTCCCGACGATGCCAGCTCGTCGGCGGCCTGCTTGGCGCCGCCGCCGTTGCGGTCGAGCACGGCCACAGCGTGGCCTTCGGCCACGAACCGACGGGCAACGCCCAACCCGATGCCCGAGGCACCACCCGTCACCACCGCAACCCTGCTCATCGGCCTGCCTCCTCGGGGGTGAACTCCAGATACAGCCGGCTCAGCCCGCGCAGCACCCACGTCGGCTCGTAGCGGAAGCGGCGGCTGCCGGGGGGGCCGTGGTGCTCCTCGGAAAGGCGGATGTCGTGCATGCGGCCGAGGATGCGCTCCAGGCTGACCCGCCCCTCGGCCCGGGCCAGCGGACCGCCGGGACACGTGTGGTTGCCCCGGCCGAAGGCCATGTGAGCCCGGGAGTTGGGCCGGTCGGCGCGGAATTCGGCCGGGCACTCGAATCGCCGAGGGTCGCGGTTGGCGGCGCCGTTCAAGAGCATGACCGGGGTGCCCGCCTCGACGTCGACGCCTCCGACGGTGGTCGTGCGCTTGGTCAGGCGGAAGTCGGCCTTCACCGGGCTCTCGATGCGCAGGGCCTCCTCGATGAAGTTGGGGATGCGCTCGTTGTCGGCCCGCAGCTCGTCCTGCAGCTCGGGCCGCTCGGCCAGGTACTTGAGCGCCACGGCCAACAGGCGTGCCGTGGTCTCCTGGCCGGCGGCGAAGAGGAAGGTGGCGGTGCGGACCACGTTGGTCACCTCGGGCAGGGTGCCGTCGGGGTAGGTGGCGAGGGCCAGGTCGGTGAGGACGTCCTGGCGCGGCTGGCGGCGCCGGTCCTCCACGTAACCGGCGAACCAGTCGTCGAGCCACGACAACGGGTTGAGGTTTCCCCCGGCGAAGTCCTTCGAGCCGATCATTCCCGGGGACGAGCCCATCAACCCGAAACCCTCTCGGAACAGCTCGTGCTCGGACTCGGGCACCCCGAGGAGGTCGGCCACGACGAGCATGGCGAAGGGCTGGGTGTAGGCGCTGATGAACTCGCAGTGGCCGTCGCCGACGAATTCGTCGAGGAGGTGGTCCGAGAGCCGGTACATGAACTGCTCGTTCTCCTTGAGCCGCCGCGAGGTGATGAGGCGCATCAGCAGGGCCCGCTCTCTGGTGTGATCGGGCGGGTCCATGGTGACCATGTGCTCGTTCATGGGGAGATGGTCCCGGTGCTGCTCGATGAGCGTGGTCACGTCGTCGCCCTCGAGGGGCACGGGGAACTGGGCGAAGGGGCCGATCACGGCGTTGCACGACGAGAAGTCGTCCCCGTCGAGGTAGACCTCGCTGGCCTCGTCGAAGCCGGTCACCGCCACCACGCCGTTGGGGAGGCGCACCACCGGGCAGACGCTGCGAAGCTCGTCGAAGTACGGGTAGGGGTCCTCGTTGAGGTCCTTGTCGCTGAAGAAGTCGATCGTCCTCCAATCGCGCATGGGGGCTCCTCCCGGCTCCTCGGCGCCGTCGTCCCGGCGACGGCTCTGCTGAGCGATCGCCCAGCGGATTTTGGCAGTTGCTTAGCATCGGCGCCCCGGATGTGGCAAGTTGTCGGGATGGCGGGCACCTCTCCGGCCCGGCGCATCGGCGCCCCCGACTCGAAGACCCGGGCCCGGCTGGTCGACGCCGCCGAGCAGCTGCTGCTCGACGAGGGCTATGCCGCCGTGACCTCCCGTCGGGTGGGAGCGAAGGCCGGTCTCAAGCCGCAGCTGGTGCACTACTACTTCCAGAGCATGGACGACCTCTTCACCGAGGTCTTCCGGCGCCGGGCCGAGGAGAACCTGACCCGTGTCGAGCGCATCCTCGCCGGCGGGGTGACGCTGCGGACCCTGTGGGAGCTCAACTCCGATCCGCGGGGCACGATCTTCTCGATCGAGTTCGTGGCCCTGGCCAAGCACCACAAGGCGATCCGGGCCGAGGTGGCCCGGTACGCCGAGCGCTACCGGGCCGCCCAGCTCCGGGCCATCACCGCCGCGCTGGAGGCGTCCCGGGTTCCCGGCGGGCAACTGCCGCCCGTCGTGGCGCTGCTGCTCATGACCGGCCTGTCACAGGTGCTCTCGCTCGAAGAGGCGCTCGGGATCGAGGCTGGGCACGAGGAGACCGTCGCCTTCGTCGCCGAGTTGATGGAGCGACTCGAGACCGCCGACCGTTCCACCGACGGAGGACCCCCATGAGCCACGCCGACGACACCCCCGGTCACGGCCAGCCGGTGGCGGACGTGCTCAAGGAGCTCCAGGGAGGAACGGGTGCCTTCGTGGGCTCGCCCTTCGTCGTCGAGCTGGCCGAGGCCGGCTACGAGCAGCGGGAGCTCGAGGCGTCGGGGACGGCAGTGTCGTACCGGGTCGAGGGAGCCTTGACCGAGGACGGGCGTTGGTCGTTCGTCCCGGCGGCGACGGCCCCGTATCGCACCCGGGTGCTGGTGCGTCGTCCGACGGACCCGTCGCGCTTCAGCGGAACCGCCGTGGTCGAGTGGCTCAACGTCAGTGGGGGAGTCGACGCCGACGTCGAGTGGATCAGCCTCCACGAGGAGATCCTTCGGCGCGGGCACGCCTGGGTCGGCGTGTCGGCCCAGCGCATCGGGGTGATGGGCGGCCCGGTGCTCGTCGAGGGGCCCGACGTCCCCGAGCGCGACGTCGTCGGCAAGGGTCTGCGGGGCATCGACCCGGTCCGTTACGACACCCTCGACCACCCCGGTGACGGGTTCGCCTTCGACATCTTCACGCAAGTCGGCCGGGCCGTCGCCGCCGGCGATGCCCTGTCAGGAGCGCAGGCACAGCGGTTGATCGCCGCCGGAGAGTCGCAGTCGGCCATCGCCATGGTGACCTACTACAACGGCGTGCACCCGCTGGCTGGCGTCTTCGACGGGTTCTTCGTGCACAGTCGGGGCGCCTTCGGCCTTCCCCTGGTCGGCCCGGGCGAGCACGCCGACATCGCCGGATCGATGGCCGTCGGGGCTCCGGCCCTGCTGCGAAGCGACCTGGACACCCCCGTCCTGGACGTGCAGGCCGAAGCGGACGTGACCGGTGTCCTCAACTCCTACGTGGCCCGCCAACCCGACCACGAGCGGCTCCGCCTGTGGGAGGTTGCCGGCACGGCGCACGCCGATCGGCACCTGCTCGGTCCCACGACGAAGGCGCTCGAATGCGGGTATCCCATCAACGACGGCCCCATGCACGTGGTGGTCAAAGCCGGGTTTCGCGCCCTCGAGCGGTGGGTGTCCGAGGCCACGTTGCCCCCGAGGGCGCCACTCCTGGAGGTGTCGCCGGGCCCGCCCCCGGCCGTGCGCCGGGACGACGACGGAATCGCCAAGGGTGGAGTGCGGACCCCTCCCGTGGACGTGCCGGTGGTCACGCTCTCGGGCGACCCGGGGCCGAGCGCGTCGATGCTGTGCCTCCTGCTCGGGTCCACCACGCCCTTGTCCGCCGAGCGCCTCGGGGCCCTGTACGCCTCGAAGACGGAGTACCTGGATCGCTACCGCGCCCGTACCGACGAGGCGATCGAGAGAGGCTTCGTCCTCGAAGAAGACCGCGACGCCCTGCTGGCCTTCGCCGACCCCTCGGCTATCCCGGGTTGATCTGGACCCGGCGCAGAGGCGTCAGCTCGCGCTCAGCCCAGCGGCTCGCACACGGCGCACGGTCGGTAGTCGCCGGCTCGGGACTGGTCGACGATCCTCACGTTGCGATCGGCCACGGCCGGGCAGGTGGGTCGGTGCACCATGCTGCCGTGTTCCGTCACGACGAGGACGCTGGAGGCCGCCGTTGCTCCGGCGACGCCTGGTGTTCCCGGGCCGATTCTCCCCTCGAGGCGCTCGAGCGCTCGCAAGGTCTGCTGTCCGGTGGTCTCGGTGGCCCGGATCTGGCGGGTCATCCAGTAGCCGAAGTAGAGGAACCCACCGATGAAGATGATGCCCAGGCCGAGCAGGCCACCGGAGATGAGGTAGTCGTTCTGCTCGTAGACGTGCCCGGTGTGGGCGGCCCCGTACCAGCCGAGGATGATCGTCACGACCCCGATGGGCAGGCACAGTGCGCCAACGGTGAGGAAGAGCCCCTCCAGGGTGATCTTGAGGAGCCTGCCTCGCATGGCCGAGATGGCCTCGACGAGCGAGCGCTGACGGCTGCGGGGCACGGTGGTGCGCGACGGCTCTGCGACGGCGGTCATGGTTTCTCCTCGAGTGGACAGCTGTCGGCGGGCTTGGCCAGCGCCATCCCGGACGCCAGACGTCGTAGCCCGAGTCCGAAGGCGACCGCCAGTGCCAGGAGGAGGGCGAGCAACCCGGCTCCTACCGGGGAGGACAGCGCCACCGCCAGGAGGCCCGAGGACTTGCGCACCGGTGCGGCGACGGTCGGCGGGGCCGTCGTCGGGGTCGGCGACGTCGGGGACACCGGGGTGGTGGCGATGGTGCTCGCCGTTGTCGGAAGGATGGAGCTCGTCAAGCCCCCGAGCGAGCCAAGAGGTTGGCCGAGGGCCAGCGGGAAGGGTGGCGCGGCATAGGCCGTGGCCGTGACCCGGGCCAAGGTGAAGGTGAAGTTGAGCCCTTCGAGCTCGTCAGGGGCCTGGCACAGCACGTTGAGCGAGGCGAACTCGGATCCCAGGGCGTTGCAGTCGAGGCTGAGGCTCAGATTGGACGGGAGCGAGAAGCTGACCTGGAGCCCCCCCGAGGTGATGGTCTCGGCCGTCCCCTGGGTGCTCTGGGTCTGCGGCAGCAGTGCCATCTTCACGTTGAGCACCGAGACCAACTCGTTCACGACCGACGTGCCGATCCCGAGCAGGCCCGAGAGTTCCCCGCCGGCAGGGCCGACGGTCAGTCCGCCACTTCCCACGCTCACCGGCTCGCCGTCGATGGTGATGGCGCCGATGTTCGTGTTCGACGTGCCGCTCGGGGTGTTGCCGTCGCTTTGCGCCGACGCCGTCGACGTGGTGGCCCCGATCTCGATGAGGCCTCCCAGGAGGCTCAAGGACTGGAACGTGCCCGAAGCGGTGGACTGGGCCACCGAGGTGGCCGTGGCGGTCGTGCTGCCCTGCACGGAC
>JASHUM010000030.1 GCA_030040015.1 Acidimicrobiales bacterium | reverse complement strand
TCGGAGCGGACTCCGGAGCGGCTCTTCGCCTCGTCGAGGAGGCGGTCGAAGTCGTCCCCGGGAAGCCCGAGCACGATGCGGCCGTACATGGAGACGAAGCGCCGGTACGAGTCGTAGGCGAAACGCTCGTCGTCGGTCTGCTTGGCCAGCCCGTCCACCGACTCGTCGTTGAGACCGAGGTTGAGGACGGTGTCCATCATCCCCGGCATGGAGAACTTGGCCCCCGAGCGCACGCTCACCAGGAGCGGGTCCACCGGGTCGCCGAGGCGCTTGCCCATCTTGCGCTCGAGGCGGCCCCGGGCCCGGTCGACCTCGGCGCTCAGTGTCGCCGGCCAGCCGCCGGTCATGTACCCCCGGCAGGCGTCGGTGGAGATGGTGAACCCGTGGGGCACGGGCAACCCGAGCACCGACGTCATCTCGGCCAGGTTGGCCCCCTTGCCCCCGAGGAGGTCTTTCAACTCCATGGGCGGTCGACGATGAGCGTGGTCGAAGTCGTAGACGTACGGCATCAACGCCTCCTGAGGCGGTGCGGGAACGTCCCAGCCTACTGCCGTCCCTCGGCCCGGGCTCCGGCGCGACGAGCCCGTCGGCGCGCCCCGGGACGGCCTCATCAGCCGAGGCGGCGGCGCACCTCGTCGTCGAGGCCGGCGATGGGAACGCGCACCTGCTCGGTGGTGTCACGGTCCCTGACCGTCACGGCCTCGTCCTCGAGCGAGTCGAAGTCGACGGTCACGCACCACGGCGTGCCGATCTCGTCCTGGCGCCGGTAGCGGCGGCCGATGGACTGGGTGACGTCGAAGTCACACATGCACAGGGGCTGGAGCTTCTGCAGCACGGTGCGCGACAACGGCACCAGGGCGTCGTTCTTGGACAGCGGCAGCACCGCCACCTGGTACGGAGCCAGCCGGTGGTCGAGGTGGAGCACCGTGCGCCGCTCTCCCCCCACCTCGTCCTCGTCGTAGGCAGCCAGCAGGAAGGCCATCATGGTGCGGGTCGCCCCGGCGGCCGGCTCGATGACGTAGGGGACGTAGCGCTCGCCCGAGGCCTGGTCGAAGTACTCGAGCTTCTCTCCCGACCGCGCACCGTGGGCGTTCAGGTCGTAGTCGGTGCGGTTGGCGATGCCCTCGAGCTCGTCCCAGCCCCACGGAAAGAGGAACTCCACGTCGGCCGTGCCCGCTGAGTAGTGGGACAGCTCGTCGGGCTCGTGGTGGCGAAGACGAAGCTTGTCCTCGGGAATGCCGAGGTTCCGGTACCACCGCATGCGCTCGTCGAGCCAGTACTCGAACCACTTCTGGGCCTGGTCGGGAGGTACGAAGTACTCGAGCTCCATCTGCTCGAACTCCCGCGTCCGGAACACGAAGTTCTGGGGGGTGATCTCGTTGCGGAACGACTTGCCCACCTGGGCGATCCCGAAAGGCGGGTGCTTGCGGGTCGTCTGGAGCACGTTCAGGAAGTTGACGAACATCCCCTGCGCCGTCTCGGGTCGCAGGTAGGCGACGGTTGCCTCCTCCTCCACCGGACCGGCGTACGTCTTGAACATGAGGTTGAAGGCCCTGGGCTCGGTGAGGTCCGTCGAGCCGCAGTTGGGGCACGACTCGCCGATCTTGTCCGCCCGCCATCGCTCGTGACAGTTGCGGCAGTCGACGAGGGGGTCGGTGAAGTTGGCTAGGTGCCCAGATGCCTCCCAGATCCTCGGGCTGGACAGGATGGCGGCGTCGATCCCCACCACGTCGTCGCGCTCTTGCACCATGGAGCGCCACCACGCCCCCTTGACGTTGCGCAGCATGTTGGCCCCGAGAGGGCCGTAGTCATAGGTGGACCGGAAGCCGCCGTAGATCTCGGCCGAAGGGAAGATGAAGCCCCTGCGCTTGCACAGGTTGACCACTTTCTCCATGAGGTCGTCGCTCGGCGCGCCTCCTTCGCCGGTCATGCGGGCAGGATAGTGGGCACCTGCAACCGCCTCGACAGCTCGTCGGCCATCAGGCGTCCGCGCAGGGTCAGCACCGCCCGGCCGTGGCGACGGTGCACGAGTCCGCGCAGCTCGGCGTCGTCGGGAACCGCCCATGCGGGCACGCCCTCGGCCGTGCGCAACGACAGGGCCAGTGCCTCCAGCGTCCGCTGCTCGTCGTCGAGCACCTCTTCGCCGGCCACCGGCGAGCGGCTCGAGCGCACCGCGGCCACGTAGCGCTCCGGGGTGCGGATGTTCCACCACCGGCGGCCCCGGCGATGCGAGTGGGCGGCACAGCCGATGCCCCGGTAGTCGCCCTGGCGCCAGTAGAGCTGGTTGTGCCTGCACTCGTGCCCGGGCACGGCCCAATTGGAGATCTCGTACCACCGGTACCCGGCCTGGCTCAGGACCCGGTCGACGAGACGGTAACGCCGGGCCTGGACGTCGTCGTCGGGATGTCGCGCCGGGTCCCGGGCGAGCGGCGTCCCCGGCTCGACGGTGAGGGCGTAGGCGCTCACGTGCGCCGGGCGCGGGTCGAGCGACAGCACGGCCTCGAGGCTGTGCAGCAGATCACCGTCGTCCTCGCACGCCGCACCGAAGATGAGGTCCACGTTGCACTCGAAGCCGAGGGCGCCGGCGTGGGCGACCGCCTCGCTGACCGCACCGGGGCGGTGTCGCCGGCCCAGTCCGGCGAGGACCTTCGGCACCATCGACTGGACGCCGAACGACACCCGCGTTACCCCGGACGCCTTGTAGGTGGAGAAGAGCTCGGCGCTCGCCCCTTCGGGGTTGCACTCGACCGTGACCTCGGCGCCCGGCGCCCGGGGAACGGCGGCGAGCACCTCGGCCAAGAGCTCGCCGGGAAGACGGCTGGGCGTGCCGCCGCCCACGAACACGCTCGTCGCCCGAGCGAGCTCCTCCTCGCCCCGGGCTCGCTCGAGCTCGGTGACGCACGACGCCGCGTAGTCCGCCATGAGGTGGTCGCGGTCGGTCCAGGTGGCGAAAGCGCAGTAGTCGCAGCGCGCCGCGCAGAACGGGACGTGCACATAGACGCCGAAAGGCTGGTCCATCGTCGGCTCAGAGCGCGGGCGAGGTCCGAAGCGTCCGCAACCTCCGGTCGAGATGGACCTCCATGGCGGTGCCGGCCAACTCGGCCACTTCGTCGGTCACCGTCGACTCCGGCTCCTCGAGCGCCACGGCCAATCCCCCGCCGAGCACCTGGCGGACGACGTCCAAGGCGGCGGGTGAGACGGGGCGTCCCCGCC
Organism: Acidimicrobiales bacterium; assembly: GCA_030040015.1. Classification (GTDB taxonomy): domain Bacteria; phylum Actinomycetota; class Acidimicrobiia; order Acidimicrobiales; family UBA8190; genus UBA8190. Next base: position 16,730 of record JASHUM010000030.1, on the reverse strand, counting down.
GGCACTCCCGGCACAGGGCCCCGCCCTGGAGCAGGTCGAAGGCCACCAGCTCGGTGTCGCTCCCGCACGAGGCGCACACGTCGACCATGGGGGCGGAGCCCTCGAGGGCGAGGGCCTTCAAGAGGAATCCCGGCACGAGCATGGCGGCGTCCGACCGCTCCAGGACCCGGAGCGCCCCGACCACCATGTCGTAGAGCCGGGGCGCGGGGTGGTGCTCCTGAGCCAGCTGGTCGGCCACCTCGAGCACGGTGAAGGCCTTGGTGACGCGCGACAGGTCCTCGCGCACCTGGCGGAAGGCATCGAGCACCTCGGCCTGGTTCACGATGTCGAGCTCTCTGCCCTTCCAGCACAACAGGGCCACGTGGGACAGCGGCTCGAGCCGGCCTCCGAAGCGGGAGGTGGTCCTGCGCACGCCCTTGGCCACGGCCCGCACCTTCCCGTGGCCCTGGGTCAGCATGGCGACGATGCGATCGGCCTCGCCCAGGCGCATGGTGCGCAGGACGACCCCCTCGTCGCGGTACAGGCTCACCTGCCCATTGTCCCGCCCTGGTCGCCGGGGCCGGGGGAGGCGCCGGTGTCCGGGGGTCCGGGCCGGCTGGTGCCGCGCCGGCCACCCATGAGGCCTCCGAAGGCGATCATGACCACCACGGCCAGCGCCGTGACCACCAGGGCCCGGGCGGCGGTGACCCCGGCCACGGCCAGCACGACCAGCCCGGCCAGGAGCACCACCCCCAGCCCGTACGCCAGCACCCGGGTCAGGGTCGTCACTCGGCGACACCCCCGTAGCGCCGCTCGCGGCGCTGGTACTCGGCCACGGCGTCGAAGAGGTCCTGGCGGCGGAAGTCGGGCCACAGCACGTCGGAGAACACCATCTCGCTGTAGGCCAGCTCCCAGAGCAGGAAGTTGGAGATGCGGTACTCACCCGAGGTGCGCACCACGAGGTCAGGGTCGGGGTGGTCGGGGAAGTACAGATGCGAGGCGATGGCCCGCTCGTCGATGCGGTCCGGACGCGCCCCTTGGGCCACGAGCGCCCGCACGGCGTCGACGATCTCGGCCCTGCCCCCGTAGTTGAACGCCATGGTGAGCGTCATGCGACGATTTCGCTCGGTGAGCGCCGTCGACTCGTCCATGCGCCGCAGCACCCGCCTGGGCACCCGCCAGTCGCGCCGGCCGGCGAATCGGATGCGCACGCCCATGTCGTTGAGCTCGTCTCGTCGGCGCACCAGCAGGGACTCGTTGAACCCCATGAGGTACCGGACCTCGTCGCGCGGGCGCCGCCAGTTCTCGGTGGAGAAGGCGAACATGGTCAGCCACTGGATGCCGATCTCGAGCGCGCCCTCGACCACGTCGAAGAGCGCGGCTTCGCCTGCCGCGTGGCCCTCGGTCCGGGGCAGGCCCCGGCGACTGGCCCACCGGCCGTTGCCGTCCATGACGCAGGCGACGTGACGCGGGACCAGCGCCGGGTCCAGGCCGGCTGGGAGCTGGGTGGGCGACGACTGCGTCACCCAGAAGACGCTAGTGGGGGCGCCTGGCCCCTCCTGGGGCGCCGATCAGAGCCGGCGGACCTTGGTGGCCTGCGGCCCCTTGTCGCCCTGGGTGGAGTCGAACTCGACGCGCTCGCCCTCGGCGAGCTCGCGGTATCCGGTGCCCTCGATCGCCGAGAAGTGGACGAAGACGTCGGCTGAGCCGTCGTCAGGGGTGACGAAGCCGTAGCCCTTCGTCGAGTTGAACCACTTCACCGTGCCTTCTGCCATCTGGTGCTGCCTCGCTTCCACGCATGATCGGAACTTGCGGGAGACGAAGCGTCAACCGACAACGGCGGACGGCCTGCGTGACCCAACCGAACGCTCCCCCGACTCTATCGCGGCCCTGGTCGCCGCCCCGGATCCGGCCGGCGGCGCCCGAGGGCCCGATGCGGCGCTCGGCCTGCACCCGGCGTCGCAGAACGACTCCCCCAAGTAGCGTCGCCTGCGTGGACGATCGTCCGGAGGACGTGGAGCGCCTCCTCGGCAAGGCGACCGAGGCGCTCCCGGCCGCCGAGGTCCGCTCGGGCCAGGTGCAGATGGCGAAGGCGGTGGCCAGGGCCGTCAAGCTGGAGCGCCACCTGGTCGTCCAGGCCGGAACCGGGACTGGCAAGAGCCTCGCCTACCTGACACCCCTGGTCCTCTCGGGCGGCACGAGCGTGGTCGCCACCGCCACCAAGAACCTGCAGGACCAGCTGGCCGGGGGCGACCTCCCGTTGCTGCAGCGCGCTCTGGGCGAGGCGCATCCGTTTCGCTTCGCCGTGCTCAAAGGACGCGGCAACTACCTGTGCCGTCAACGCCTGGTCGAGCTGCGAAGCGGCCACGCCGGGGCGGCCGAGGACCTCGGCGAGAAGACCGACGCGCCGGGTGTGCTGTTCGACGTCCCGGGTGCCGACGCCGACGAAGACGACGAGAAACCACGCGCCGCCGTCCCCGGGCTGGCAGAGCAGCTCCGCCGCCTGCTGGCGTGGGCGGAGCACACCCCGACCGGCGACCGTGACGGTCTCGATTTCGAGCCGGACCGGCGCGCCTGGGATGCGGTGTCGACCACCGCCCGGGAGTGTCCCGGGGCGTACCGCTGCCCGTCCGGACCCGACTGCTTCGCCGAGCTGGCACGGACCATGGCGGCGAGCGCCGACGTCGTCGTCGTCAACAGTCACCTCTACGCCGCACACCTCGCCAGCGGCGGGTCGGTGCTCCCACCGCACGACGTCGTGGTGTTCGACGAGGCCCATGCCACCGAGGACGTCATGACCGAGGGGCTCGGCGTCGAGCTCACTCCCGGGCGCCTGCGCGCCGCCGCCGCCTCGGCCGGCGCTCTCCTCGACCAGGGAGAGCGCACCGTGGCCGAGGCCGTGTCGGAGTCCGGTCATCGCCTCGACGCCGTGCTGGCCGGCTCGGTCGGGCGCCGGGTGCTCCTTCTCGAGGGGACCGGGGACGACGAGTTGCGCCAGGTGCTCACGCAAGCGGGGGCCCGGGTGGGAGCCTTGGTCGCCGCCCTTCGACGCCACGGCGCCTCGAGCGGCGAGCCGCCCTCCGAGCCGCTCGAGGTGAGCACCCGCCGGACCCGAGCGCTCCTGGCCGCCTCGCACCTGAGCGAGGAGCTGGCCGCGCTCATCGACCTCGGCCCCGACCGCGTCGCCTGGGTGGAGGGAGGTGGCCCGGGTGGCAGTCGCCGTTCCCTGCGAGCGGCGCCGGTCGAGGTGGGCCCCGTGCTGGCCGAGCGCCTGTGGCCCGACGTGACCGCCGTGCTCACCTCGGCCACCATCCCCCCCTTTGGCGCCCGGCGCCTCGGCCTGCCCGGGGCCGACACCGACCACCTCGACGTGGGCAGCCCCTTCCCCTACGAGGACAACGCCCTGCTCTACTGCCCCGTCGCCCTCCCCGACCGCCGCAGCGACGGCGCCGAGCCGGCCATCCACCGGGAGCTGGCACTGCTCATGGAGGCGGCCGGCGGACGCACCCTCGCCCTCTTCACGAGCTGGCGGGCCATGCGCAACGCCGTCGAGGCCCTTCGCCCCACCGTCACGTTCCCCGTGCTGGCCCAGAACGATCTGCCCAAGCCGGCCCTCGTGAAGGCGTTCGCCTCCGAGGAGTCGGCGTGCCTGTTCGCCACCATGTCCTTCTGGCAGGGAGTGGACGTTCCCGGGCCCACCCTGAGCCTGGTGGCCGTGGACCGTCTGCCGTTCCCTCGTCCCGACGACCCGCTCCTCCAAGCCCGGCGCGAGCGCGCCGGTGCCCGCGCCTTCGCCGAGGTCGACCTTCCCCGGGCGGCCACGTTGCTCGCTCAAGGAGCGGGGCGGCTCATCCGCTCCTCCACCGATCGGGGCGTGGTGGCCGTCCTCGACCGCAGGCTGGCCACCGCCGGCTATCGCACGGAGCTGCTGAGCCTGCTCCCCCCCATGCCCTTCACCACCGACCGGCGCCGGGCGATCGAGTTCCTGCACGCCGTCGCGGCATCGGCGCCCGTGCCCTAGAGCCGTCGCGCCGTGTCGCCGGCACGAGCCGGTCAGTAGCCCAAGCGCTCGATGGCGTCGCGGCGGTCCTGCCAGTGGGCCTCCACCGTGACGTGCAGTTCGAGATAGGCACCGGGTGGGAGCTGACCGCGAACGGCGGTTCCCACCTCCTTGAGCACGCTGCCGCCGTGACCGATCACGATGGCCTTCTGCGAGGGACGTTCGACGACGATCTCCACTCGGATCCGCGGCCACTCCCACTCGGTGACGCGGCAAGCGATGGCGTGAGGCAACTCGTCGCGCACGCGAGCCAGGAGCTGCTCGCGCACCAGCTCGCCCACCCAGAACATCTCGGGCTGGTCGCTCACCATGTCCTCGGGAAAGTAGGGGGGACCCACCGGCAGTCGTTCGACCACCGCCTCGACCAGAGCGTCCACCCCGTTGCCGGTGCGGGCCGACACGGGGAAGTACTCCACGCCGTCGTCCCCCACGGCCTGAGCCTGTCCGCCGTCCTCGTCGCCTTCGCCGCCCCGGAGCACGGCACTGGTCTCGGCCAGGCGCTCGAGGAGCCGCTCGGGCGGGGCGCGATCGACCTTGTTCACCACCACCAGCAGCCCGCACAGCTCCGGTGATCGCTCGACCGTCTTCTCCCGCTCCCCCTCCTCCCGCTCGGTCCAGCGCCGGCGCAGGGCCTCGGCGCTGCGCCCGAGAACGAGGCGGTCACCGGGCCCTACCGGCTGGGTGGCATCCACCATGGCGACCACCACGTCGACGTCTGCCAAGGTGTCGGTCACGTGCTCGTTGAGACGACGCCCGAGCTGCGAGCGCGGCCGGTGCAGACCCGGGGTGTCGACCAGCACCGCCTGCACCCGGGGCCGGTGCAGGACGCCACGGACGGTACGCCGCGTGGTGTTGGGGCGTGGTGAGGTGATGGTGACCTTCTGGCCCAGGATGCGATTCACCAAGGTGGACTTCCCGACGTTGGGCCGCCCGACCACGGCGACGAATCCCGAGCGGTAGTCGCCTTCCTCCTCGTGGTCCACGACTCAGCCGTCGTCGGCCGGCGCCGGGGGGGCCTCGGCCTCCTCGGCGTGGCGCAGGCGGGTGGCGCGCACCCGACCGATGCGGTTGCCCTGCACCCGCTCCGCCACCAGGTGCACACCGTCGACGTCGACGGACTCGCCCTGGACCGGCACGCGCCCGAGGACGTTGAAGAACAGCCCGCCCACCGTGTCCCAGTCACCTTCGGGAAGATCGGCCTCGAGAACGTCGCCGAGCTCGTCGACGGCCAAGCGTCCGGAGACCGAGACCTCACCTTCGCCCAGGCTCTCGATGGGTGGTTCCTCGACGTCGTACTCGTCGACGATCTCCCCCACCAGCTCCTCGATGAGGTCCTCGAGCGTCACCAGCCCGGCCGTGCCGCCGTACTCGTCGACGACGATGGCCTGGTGGTACTTGCGCTCCTGCATCTCGCGCATGAGCCGCGCCACCCGCTTGGTCTCGGGGACGAAGTGGGCGGGACGGATGTAGCCGCGCACCGGGTCGTCCCCGTGGCCCTCGCGCTCGGCTCGGATGAGGTCCTTGGCGTAGGCGATCCCGAGCACGTCGTCCACGTTGCCGGTATGGACGGGAAGCCGGGAGAACCCGGCGCCCATGGCCGCTTCGAGAGCCTCGGAGACGGTGCGGTCGGCCTCGATCGTGACCATGTCGGGGCGGGGACGCATGACCTCGCGCACGATGGTGTCGCCGAACTCGATGATCGAGTGGATGAGGGCACGCTCCTCGGTCTCGATGACCTCGTCCTCCACCGCCACATCGGCCATGGCCAGGAGCTCCGACTCGCTCACGCTCGCCTGGCGCCGCCGGGGGCCGAGCATCAGATTGGCCAGCCCGATGAGCCCGTTGGAGAGGAGGCGGACAAGGGGGAACCGCACCACGGCGTCCACCACCGGCGCCGAGGCCAGGGCCGCCCGCTCCGGGTTCTGCACGGCCCAGTTCTTGGGCAGGGCTTCGGCCAGGACGAAGATGACCACCACTTCGAACACGGCAGCCACGGTCACCCCGAGCGCCCCGAAGAGCCGGTCGGCCAGGATGCCCACCAAGGTCGCCGCCACCAGCTGGCACACCAGGGTGAGGAGCAGCACCGGGTTCAAGAAGCGCTCGGGGTGCTCGATCAAGCGCACCAACCGGCGCGATCCCCGGCGGCCGTCGTCCTCGAGCGACATGGCCTTGACCCGGCTGGTGCGGGTGAGGCTCGTCTCCGCCATGGCCAACCCGGCCGAGAGGGCGATGAGCACCAGCGCCACGACCAGCATCACCCAGTCGACGCCCCCGAACCCGGTCGTGGCCGGCACCGCCGAGCCCATGACCAGTCAGCCCGCCGAGCGGTGGAAGCGGGCCAGCAGCTCCTGGGTGCGTCGCTCCATGCGCTCGGCCTGGGCCGTCTCCTCGTGGTCCATGCCCAGCAGGTGCAACAGGCCGTGGACGACGAGAAGCGCCACCTCGTCCTCCACCGCCACACCCCGCTCGTCGGCCTGGCGGCCGGCCACGGCAGGGCAGACGACCACGTCGCCGAGCAGGACGGGGATGGCCTCCTCCTCGGAGGACAGCGGGCCACCCGGCCCGGTGCCGCCCTCGTCGGGGTTGCGCCCACCCCGAACGGGCTCGTCGTCGATGGGGAAGGCGAGCACGTCGGTGGAACCGGTCTCGCCCAGGTAGCGCTCGTGCAGCTCTGCGATGGTGGGCTCGTCCACGAAGAGCACCGCCACCTCGACGTCGTCACCCACGTCTTCGGCGTCGAGCACCTGTCGTGCCAGCGTGGCCCAACGCGTCACGTCGAGCGTGAACGCCGACTGCTCGTCGGCGACGAAGACGTCAGCGCCCATGCCCCGGCCCGCGTCTGCGACCCGGGCGGTTGGCTCCCGAGCCGTTGGCGCGACGGGTCAGGGCGTCGGCCGCCTCGTAGGCGTCGACGATGTCGGCCACGATGCGGGCCCGCACCACGTCGCTCTTGGTGAGGTTGACGAAGGCGAGACCGGTGACGTCGCCGAGCAGCTGCTCGAGGCCGGGCAGTCCCGAACGGCCGCCGGGAACGTCGATCTGGGTGACGTCACCGGTCACCACGACCTTGGAGCCGAAGCCGATGCGGGTGAGGAACATCTTCATCTGCTCCGGCGTGGTGTTCTGCGCCTCGTCGAGGATGATGAAGCTGCGGTTCAGCGTCCGTCCCCGCATGAAGGCGAGCGGCGCCACCTCGATCGTCCCCCGTTCCAGCAGACGCTGGGCCCCCTCGGGGCCGAGCAGGTCGTAGAGCGCGTCGTACAGCGGGCGCAGGTAGGGGTCGACCTTGGCCATGATGTCGCCGGGGAGGAAGCCCAGGCGCTCCCCTGCCTCAACGGCGGGCCGGGTGAGGATGATGCGGTCGACCTCCCTGGCTTGAAGGGCTTGGACGGCCAGGGCCACGGCCAGATACGACTTGCCGGTGCCGGCCGGCCCGATGCCGAAGGTGACGATGTTGCCGGCGATGGCGTCGGTGTAGCGCTTCTGGCCCGGGGTCTTGGGGCGCACGGTTCGTCCCCGGGCCGAACGCAGGAGCTCGGTGGTGAGCACGTCGGTGGGACGCACGTCGTCCTTCACCATGGCGATGGTGCGCCCGACGTCGGAGGCGTCCAGGCGCTGGCCTTGCTCGAGCAGCATCACCAGCTCGTCGAACAGCCGGCCCACGCGTTCGGCTTCGTCACCCTCGATGGTGATCTCGTTGCCCCGGACGACGATGTGCGCGCCCTCGAACGCGTCCTCGATGATCCGCAACAACTCGTCCCGCTGGCCGAGCAGGCCCACCATGAGGTGGTTGCCGGGAACGAGGATCTTGACCTGGGTGGGCGACACTGGGATTCGGGTCCAGCGTACCAGCGGGCGCTGTCCGAACTCAGCCCGGGGGCCAGGCGAAACGGCGTCCGCCGAGCACGTGCAAGTGGAGGTGGCCCACCGTGTTGCAGGCGTCGTCACCCACGTTGAACACGAGGCGATACCCGCTCTCGGCCACTCCCTGGTCGGCCGCCACCTCGCGGGCGGTCACGAGAAGGTCGGCGGTGATGTCGGCGTCGTCGTGCGACACGGTGGCGGCGTTGTCGACGTGGCGCCGGGGAATGACGAGTACGTGCACCGGAGCCTGGGGACTGATGTCGCGGAAGGCGATGGAGTGGTCGGTTTCGGCGACGATGTCGGCCGGGAGCTCACCGCGCACGATGCGGCAGAACAAGCAGTCGGGCAGGGTCGTCAACCGTCCTCTATTCCTCGGTGGCCGGGGTGGGCGCCGAGCCCTTGAGCTCGGGATAGAGATGCTCCAGGCTTCCCGGCGCGATGCGGCACGCCTCGATGAACTGCTCGACGTCGTCCGTCTTCAAGCGGATGACGCGGCCGAACTTGTACGCGACCAACGACCCCTCGTCGATGAAGCGGTACAGGCTGCGGAGGGTGACCCCCAGGTGCTCGGCCGCTTCCTTGGTGCTCATCCAGCGGATCCGCTCACTCACCGTTCCTCCGGCTCGCCGGCAGGCGTGCGGTGCCGACGGCGACGATGGTACCGGTCAGCTCTCTCGGTCCCGTGCTGCAGACGCACCCGGACCGGCGCTCGGCAACCGTGAAGCCGGTGCCTCGTCAGCCGGTGACGCGCAAGCCGAGCTCGTCCAGGCGCCGGCTCATGGCGTCGGGTGTCACGCCGAAGAGGCAGGCGATGGCACGGAGGTCCTCGGCCCGGATGGTGATCATCCGCCCGTTGAAGTCCTGGCGTTGCACCTGGATCATGCTCAGGAAGCGCCGCAACAGGTCACGCTCGGGCCCGCTCACCGAGTTGAGCTTGGTGAGATCGATCGTCACCTTCTCGTTACCGTCCCAAGGACGCAGCGCTCGGCGTGCCCGGCCCGGGCTCTCCCCGTTGGGCGGGGTCGGCGTCTCGCGCTCACCCGCCGGCCCCCAGCGGTTGGCGTCGTCGTCCTGGGGCAGCAGCTGGTCGACCGGGACGTCGTACAGCTTGGCCAGCCGCTGCAGGCGCGGCACCGAGATGGCGCGTTCACCCCGCTCGTAGGCGCCGAGCACCGACGCCTTGAACTCCTGGTCGGACATGGCCTCGACGGCCTGCAACGAAAGGCGCATCTGCTTGCGCACTGCCCGAAGACGAGACCCGACGGCCCGCGCATACGCCGCCCGCGCTGACTCTTCTTGTTCGTCTTCGTCGGAGACCACCGGCTGGTTCACCGTGACCATCAATCCTCTCCTACCTGTCCCCTCAACGCGAACTCCGCAACGAAACTGCGAAGCCAGCGCGTCCCACCACCGCAGGCGACCGAGGTCGCGGACGGACCGACTCCTGGCCACCAGTCTTGTTCACTCAGCGTGGTGATTGCAAGGAACTTCCCAGGGAGCCAGCCGTGCCTGGCTCGCATGAGCTGGGATTTCCCCGTCCCCGCCCCTCGGGCCGCACCCCTGGTTGCCTGGTCAGGGGGCACGAAGACGGCCGTCACGCAGGGCGCAGAGCACGGTGGCGGCGGCCACCGCCGCCGTCTCGGCCCGCAGGACCCCGGGGCCGAGGTCCACCCCCCGCCGGCCATGGCGCTCTGCGGGGCTCCATCCGCCTTCGGGCCCGACGGCCAGGAAGCGCAGCTTCTCGTCGAGGGGTTCCCCACCGGGGTCGGCGAGCGCGGCCGGCCCCGGCCCGCCCGTGTGGTCCAGGTCGGACAGGCCCCACACCCCCTCGACGACCGGTACCCGGGGCCGGCGGCTCTGGGCGGCCGCCTCCCGGGCCACGCGACCCAACCGCTCCAGGGCGCGCCCGGCGCGCTCGCCCTGCCAGTGCACGACCGCCCGCTCCGACCGGAGCACGGCGATCCGGTCCACGCCGAGCTCGGTGAGCTTCTGGACCACCCACTCCGGGCGTTCGCCCTTGACCGGGACGAACCCCACCACCACCGGGTCGGAGACGGGAGGCTCGAGATGGACCGGGCCGCACACCTCGAGGGCACCGGCCACGCCGGCGGCGGCTGGGACGTACCGGCACAGCCGCCATCCCCCGTCGCCGTCGGACGCCACCACGACGTCTCCCTGGCGAAGCCGGAGCACACGACCGAGGTGGTGGGCGTCCTCCTCGGCGACCACGGGCGACCCCAGGTCGGCGACGAAGACCATGGCCGCGGCACCAGCCGCGGCGGGCGACCCGTGGGGGTCGCCCACGGAAGGGTCCATCAGCCGAAGGCGGAGCGCAGCCGGGAGAGCAAGCCCTCTTCGGCAGGAGCGACGTCCTCGCCTCGCTCGACGGCCAGGCGGCGAAGCAGCTCCTCCTGGGCGGGGTTCAGGCCGGTGGGCGTCTCCACCACCACGTGGACCAGCAGGTCGCCCCGTCCCCGCCCTCGCACGTGTGGCACGCCGTGTCCGCGCAGGTGGACCACGTGGCCGGTCTGCGTCCCCGGCGCGACGGAGATGGTCTCGGAACCGTCGAAGGTCTCGAGCCCGACCTTGGTGCCCAGAGCGGCTTGGGTCATGGACAGACGCAGCGCCACGACCAGGTCGTCCCCCTGACGCGTGAACCGCTCGTCGGGCCGTACCGCCAGGTGGACGTACACGTCACCGGAGGGGCCGCCCCGGGGCCCCGCCGGGCCTCTTCCGGTGAGCCGGAGCGTCGACCCCTCGTCGACGCCGGCGGGGACCTCGACGGTGAAGGTGCGCTCCTGGCGCTGGCGTCCGTCGCCCCGGCAGTCCGGGCACGGGCTCATGATCGCCTCACCCAGTCCCTGGCACCGCCGGCAGGGCACGGCCGTGACCACCTGGCCGAGGATGGATTGGCGCATGCGACGCAGCTCGCCGGTGCCGTCGCAGTCGGGGCAGCGCACGGGGGTGGTACCCGCCCGGGCCCCGCTCCCGGCGCAGGTCTCGCAGCTCACGGGTTGGTCCACCGTCACCTGGCGCTGGGCGCCGAACACCACCTCACGCAGGTCGAGCTCGAGGACCACCTCGGCGTCGGCGCCGCGCACCGGCCCCGCCCGTCGTCCGGCCGTCGCCCCGCCGAAGAATGCGTCGAAGATGTCCCCCAGGCCGCCGCCGAAGAAGCTGTCGGCCATGGTGGGAGGGGCGTCGACGCCGTCGGGGCCGTACCGGTCGTAGCGGGCCCGGCGCTCGGGGTCGCGCAACACCTCGTAGGCCCGGGTCACCTCCTTGAAGTCGGCCTCGGCGGCGGAGTCGCCCCCGGTCGAGTCGGGATGCAGCTCCCGGGCCCTGCGCCGATAGGCGCGCTTGATCTCGTCCTCGGTGGCGCCGGGGCGGACGCCGAGCAAGGCGTAGTAGTCAGTGGCCACGGCGGAGACCCCCTCCCTCGGGCCCGGTCCCCGCCGAGCCGCTGAGGTGGGCGCCCAGCTGCTGCCCCACCACGTGCACGGCGGCGAGCGCCTTGGGGTAGTTCATGCGGGTCGGGCCGACCACGCCGATGGTGCCGGCCGGCTCGCCGTAGACCGAGACCGGCGCCACCACCAGCGCGCAGGACGCGAGCGGCTCGAACCCGAGCTCGGTCCCGATGGCCACGGACAAGCCCCGGTCCAGGATCTGCTCGATGAGCTCGACCACCACGAGCTGCTGCTCGAGGATGGACAACACCGAGCGCACGGTGTCCATGGCGTCGAAGGCGGCCGCCATGTGGGCCGAGCCGCCCACGAACACCTGGTCGTGCTCCTCGGGCGTGGCCATGTCGGTCAGGGCGAGCAGGACGCGGCGGGTGAAATCGTCCTCCGGCGCGGCGGCGTGCACCGAGGAATCGGCCAGCGTGCGTCCGTGGAGGACGGAAGCGAGCCGCTCCGCGGTCGAGGCCAGAGCGGCGGCGTCGACGTCGTCGGCCGTCTCGACGGCCCGCTTCTCGACGGAGCCGTCGGAGAGCACCACCACCAGCAGCGCCAGGCGGGGGCCGAGGTCGACCAGCTGCACGGCCCGCACCGTCGCCATCTCGTGGCCGGGGCCGACGACGACGGAGGCGTAGTCGGTCAACTCGGCCAGCAGACCGCTCGTACGACCCAGAAGGTCCTCGACCTCGCCGTGGACGTGACGGAAGAACTGCCGGACCTGGTTGCGCTGGTCGGGTCCCAGCGTGCCCTGACGGCCGAGGTGGTCGACGAAGAAGCGATAACCCTTGTCGGTGGGGATCCGGCCGGCACTGGTGTGGGGCTGGACGAGGTACCCGTCGCGCTCCAGTGCGGCCATGTCGCTGCGCACCGTCGCAGAGGACACTTCGACTCCGGGGCTGCCCGTGACGTGGGCCGAGCCCACCGGCTGGGCCGACTCGACGTACTCGGACACCACCGCCTTGAGCACCGCCGCCTTGCGGGGGTCGAGGGGCGCGTCGTCCTCCGCCCCGGGGGGAGGGGCGTCGTCCCCGGTGGCCCCGCTGCTCGCCCGATCACGCCCGCTCGACCGGGCCGGACGCTGGGCACGGGACTGTCGCGAAGGTGCAGGTGCCATGGCCGATCTAGCAGTCGATTCTACTGAGTGCCAGCCTCGATCGGTCGGCTCGCTCCCGGGTCCCCAGGAGGCGAGGACCGAGGCGGGCGACGGCGGGGAACGCTGGCACGGCGGGCGGCCTCGGCGGCCCTGATGCCCGGCAGCACTCGCAGGACGTAGAAAGCCGACAAGCCACCGGCCACGGCGATGACCACGAGGGGTACCGGATCGAACCGGTTCGACACCGACACGCTGGCCGTCACGGCCAGGAGGCCGAAGACGACCAGACCGGCCACCCCGAGCACCCTGGCCCCCCACATGCTGAAGGGTCGGTGCTGGTCCGGCATCCGGCTTCGCAGGCGCAGGACGCACCAGGCGGCGACGGCGTAGATCATCGCCTCGAGCCCGGCCCCGGTCGCCACCAGCACCTGCCACGAGTGGCTCACCGCCACCACCACGGCCACGGCTGCCGACAGCACGCCGAGGCCGACGACGGGCACCCAGGGCACGGCACGGTCGTTGAGCAGGGCCAGCTGCCTCGGGAGACTTCCCTCGCGGGCGGTGGCGTAGATGAAGCGCGAGGCTGTGATGAACCCGCCGTTGAACGTGTTGAGCGCGGTGAGCGCCGTCACCGCCGCCATGGCCCACATACCCGCCCGTCCGAAGGCGGATCGGCCCAGGAACAGCTGGGGGAAGGCCGAGGTGAGCTGGTGGTGGGTGAGGACGTGGCTCATCGCCATGGTGACGAGTGCGCACACGCAGAAGAGCAGGCCGACAGCGATGAGCATGCCCCGATGCACGTGCTCGGGCCGGCGCACCTCCTCGGCGTTGGTGGTCACCCACTCGAACGCGCTGTAGAGGAAGACCCCGAGCGCCACCGCCTCGACGAAGTCCCCGGCGCTATGGCCGTGCAGTGGCGTCAACGGGAAGCGCAAGGCGTGGTGGCTTCGCAGCACAGCAGCGCCGGCGATGACTGCGGTTGCGACCAGCACCGTGTAGGTGGCCAGATCCTGGACGCTGCCTGCCACCCGGATGCCTCGGAGGTTGGAGACCACGGCCAGACCCAGGAGGACCACGATCCACAGCGCCGCGCTCCACGACGCCTGGCCGAACATGTGGGCGATGGCGGAGCCCACGATGAATGCGTCAGCGGCGATCACGAGCACGATCGTGCTCATGTAGGTGAAGGTGATGGTGAGCGCGGCGCGGTCGTCCATGGCCCGCTTCATGTAGAGGCGGATGGCCGCCGCCGTGGGGAACATGCCGTTCAGTTCCCCGAAGAAGCCCCACGCCATCAAGGCGAGCAGGCCGGCGGTGCCGACGGCGATCCACGCCGAGTCGCCGGCGACGTAGGCCACAAGCCCGGCGGCGGCCAGGTACTCCAGGGCGGCGAAGGCCAGCCCTGTCGACGTCGACACGGTGGTGCGCAGGCCCATGGCCCGGCGAAGGGTGGCGCCGCGGTGGGCGGCGGCAGGCTGGGTCACTGGTCCAGGAACGCCACCATCGACAGGGCGTCCAGGCGCATGACGTCCTCCTGTGACCCGGCCAGGACGATCTCGCCTGACATGTACTTCTCGGACGGGTTGAGGTCCCCCCAGAACAGGTCGGCGAAGTCCTCGCTGGTCGCCGTCACCACCAGATCAGGGGCACCGACGGCGTCGGCGGCGAGCTCGCCCACGGTCTGCTCGTGGACCGTCACCGTGAACCGGTCGCCGGTGTCGGTGGCCTCGAGGTGCACCACACGGTCCCAGCCGCGCAGCATCCGTCGCAGCCGCTCATTGGCGTTGCACCGGTCCCGCCAGGCGGCGTACGCCTCGACGATCTCCTCCGCGCTCGCCACCGGGCGCCCTACCCGGCCAGGGCGGCCATGACCTCGGCCGCAGCCCGCTCTCCCGACGAGATGGCGCCGTCGATGTACCCGCACCACTGCGTCGCCGTCTCGGTCCCCGCCCAGTGCAGCGCCCCGACCGGCTCTCTCAAGGCCGGGCCGCAGCCGGTGAGCAGCCCCGGGCTGAACACGGCCACGGGCCCCCCTCCGGTGAAGGGCTCCTGGCACCAGCGCTGCTCGACGAGCTCGATGGGCCCGGCGGCACGGGGACCGAAGGCCCGGACGAGGTCGTCTACCACAGCCCGGCGCCGATCGTGCTCGGGGAGCCCATCGAGCCGCCGGCACTCGTCGCCGGCCACGAAGGCGAGCAAGATCCCGCGGGACCCGTCGGAGGGGCTGTCGTCGAAGCTGACGCGCACGCTCCCTTCGTCGGCCACCAGCTGTCCGTTGAGGCCGTCGTCGCGCCAGAACGGCGTCTCGTAGACGGCGTGCACCTTGGTCACCGCCCCCATCGGGGCGCGCATCATGAGCTGGTCGCGCATGGTGGGCAGCGCAGGTGTCCACCGGAGCCGTCGGGCCACCATCGGGGGCAAGGCGACCACGGCGCGCCTGGCGTGGACCGTCGTCCCACTGGTGTCAGCGACGCGGACCACGACGTCTCCTTCGCCGTGCTCGAGTGCCTCGACCGGCGAGGAAAGCCGGACACGTTCGCCGAGCTCCGCGGCCATCGACGACGCGAACTGCTGGGCTCCCCCTTCGAATCGGCGTTCCTGGGCGCCTCCCGTGGTGCGCGCCAGGTTCATGAGCCCGCCTCCGGAGTGGAGGTAGAAGAGCGCGAACAAGAGCGACATCTCGGATGCCTCGGTCCCGAAGATGCCCTTCACGGCGGCATCGATCATCGACCGTGCCGCGCTGTTCTTGACGTGCTCGCTCAACCACGACCCGAGCGTCTGCTCGTCGAGGACGGCAGCTCCGGGTGCGGTCCAGGGGGCATCCAACGGGACGTCCTGGGCGGCGAGGTCGAGGTCGAAGATCGCCTCCACACCCTCCGCCGCCGCTGTCGGGTCGGAGGTGGGGATGAGGCCGGTGTAGGTGTTGCGGGCCCCCGACCGGATCTCCACTGCCTCGCCCGTGGTGAACGTCGGGAACGTGCGTCCCCCGAGCTCGTCGGCGAGCGCCTGGAGGTGGTCCTGGCCGGGCCCGATCCACTGTCCGCCGTGGTCGATCATCACTCCGCTCGGCAGGGGCTCGCTCCACACCCTGCCGCCCACACGGGAACGGGCCTCGAGCACGGTCACCTCGAGCCCCTGGCGATGCAGGCGACGTGCCGCCGTGAGCCCGGCGTAACCGGCGCCGACGACCACGACGTCACGCTGCAATTGCCCGTTCGCCACCGCGATCCTCCCCCGGCATTCCGCGCCGTCGGAGATGCCGGGCTCTAGTATTCCTCTCCTCTCCGGCGACGACCGAGTAGGGGGCCGGCACCTGCATGAGCGACACGTCGCAGGGTCCCGGATGGTGGCTCGCCTCGGACGGGAAGTGGTATCCGCCCGAGCTCCATCCGGACGTGACCTCTGGATCACACGGTGCTGCACGATCTCAAGGCGCGGGATGGTGGCTGGCCTCGGACGGGAGGTGGTACCCGCCTGAACTGCACCCCGGCCCGGGCCAACTCCAGCGCCCGGAAGGTGCGCCTCGTTCTCAGGGCCCGGGGTGGTGGCTGGCGTCGGACGGGAGGTGGTACCCGCCCGAGCTCCATCCCGATGTCGTGCGGACGGGACCGCCCCAGCAAACGGCGTTGGCGACTGCACAATCGGCGGCGCCGGAGGTCTCGGAGATCGGGACGATGCTCACGTCCTCGACGGAGGCGGTCGAGCCGGAGGTGAGCTCCGAGGAGTCCGGACCTGTCACGGAGCAGGTGCCGGTGGTGGCCGCCGAGCCGATACCAGAGGTCACGCCGGAAGCTTCCCCGGAAGCCGCCGAGTCAGCTGCCGAAAGTGCCGAGCCTCAACCGGAAGTGTCGCCTGTTGCCGAACCCGAGGTGGTTCCGTCGTTCTGGGCCGAAGCGGAGTCGAGTCGCAAGTGGTGGCGTCGCCGCCGCACCACGGCGAAGTTGCCGGAGCCACTTCCGATAGCCCCGATGGACGTCCTCGGCGGAGCCTTAGCCGCCGAAGATGTCGCCACGAACGAGGGTTCGTCGGTCGCGGGGATCGTCGAGCCCGAGCCCGTCGTGGTCGAGCCCGAGCCCGTCGTGGTCGAGCCCGAGGCTGTGGTCGAGCCCGAGGCTGTGGTCGAAGCGATTCCGGAGCCTGTGCGCGGAGCACCGTCGGACCTGGTCGAGACGACGCCACACCTCGAGGCTCAGCGCCGGCGTTGGCTCCGGCGAGGAAGGAAACCCCACGAGCCCCCCACCACCGAAGCAACTGTAGAAGCAGAGCCGGTCGCCGA
>JASHUM010000029.1 GCA_030040015.1 Acidimicrobiales bacterium | reverse complement strand
TCCCGTCCCGTTACCCGCGACCGGTGACTACTTGAGGACCTTGGTGACCCGGCCCGAGCCCACGGTGCGCCCACCCTCGCGGATGGCGAAGGTGAGGCCCTCCTCCATGGCGATGGGCTTCTGGAGCTCGACGGTCATCTCGGTGTTGTCGCCGGGCATGACCATCTCGGTGCCCTCGGGCAGGGCGATGGATCCGGTGACGTCGGTGGTCCGGAAGTAGAACTGGGGCCGGTAGTTGTTGAAGAACGGCTTGTGCCGGCCACCTTCCTCCTTGGTCAGCACGTATACGGCTGCCTCGAAGTTGGTGTGGGGCGTGATGGAGCCGGGCTTGGACAACACCTGGCCGCGCTCGACCTCTTCCTTCTTCGTGCCTCGCAGCAGGGCGCCGATGTTGTCCCCGGCCCGGCCCTCGTCGAGGAGCTTGCGGAACATCTCGACACCGGTGACCACCGTCTTCTGGGTGGGACGCAGACCGACGATCTCGACCTCCTCGCCGACCTTGATCAGGCCCTGCTCCACCTTGCCCGTGACCACGGTCCCCCGGCCCGTGATGGACATGACGTCCTCGATGGGCATGAGGAACGGCTTGTCCACCGGGCGCTCGGGCTCGGGGATGTACTCGTCCACGGCATCCATGAGCTCGAGGATCTTGGGCGTCCACTCAGCGTCGCCCTCGAGCGCCTTGAGGGCGCTCACCCGGACCACGGGGATCTCGTCGCCCGGGAACTCGTACTGGGTGAGCAGCTCCCGTACCTCGAGCTCGACCAAGTCGAGCAGCTCCTCGTCGTCGACCATGTCGGCTTTGTTGAGGGCCACGACGATGTAGGGCACGCCCACCTGGCGGGCCAAGAGCACGTGCTCCCGGGTCTGGGGCATGGGGCCGTCAGCGGCGGACACCACCAGGATGGCGCCGTCCACCTGGGCGGCGCCGGTGATCATGTTCTTGATGTAGTCGGCGTGCCCGGGCATGTCGACATGCGCGTAGTGGCGCTTGTCGGTTTCGTACTCGACGTGGGCGATGGAGATGGTGATGCCCCGCTGCTTCTCCTCGGGTGCCTTGTCGATCTGGTCGAAGGGCGTAAAGGCCACGCTCGGGTTCTTGTCGTGGAGGACCTTGGTGATGGCCGCGGTGAGCGTGGTCTTGCCGTGGTCGATGTGGCCCATCGTCCCGATGTTGACGTGGGGCTTCGACCGCTCGAACTTCTGCTTGGCCATGGTGAGCGCTCCGGCTTCCTTGTCTCGGGCGGGCCCACTCGGGCGCCGCGTTCTGGTTCGTGCTGCTGCTCTTGGCCCGGGGTCTACTCGCCTCGGGCCCGAGCCACGATCTCACGGGCGATGGAGTCCGGGACCTCGTGGTATGCGCTGAACTGCATCGTGTACGTGGCGCGGCCCTGGGTGCGCGAACGCAGGTCGGTAGCGTAGCCGAACATGTCCGCCAGGGGCACAAGGGCCCGCACCACCTGGCTGGAACCCCGCTGCTCCATCCCCTCGACCTTGCCCCGGCGGGACGACAGGTCCCCGATGACGTCGCCCATGTACTCCTCGGGCGTGACCACCTCCACGGCCATCACCGGCTCCAGGAGCACGGGGTCGGCCCGGCGTGCCGCCTCCTTCAGAGCCATGGAGCCGGCGATCTTGAAGGCCATCTCCGACGAGTCGACCTCATGGTACGACCCGAAGGTGAGGGTGACCCGGACGTCGACCATGGGGTAGCCGGCCAGGACGCCGTTGGTGAGGGCCTCCTGGATCCCGGCGTCGACGGCGGGGATGTACTCCTTGGGGATCACACCGCCGGTGATCTTGTCCACGAACTCGTATCCACCTCCGGGCCCGGTGGGCTCCAAGGTGATGACCACGTGCCCGTACTGGCCCCGGCCACCGGTCTGGCGGACGTAACGCCCCTCCACCTTCTCGGCCGTCTTGCGGATGGTCTCGCGGTACGCCACCTGGGGCTTGCCCACGTTGGCGTCGACGGAGAACTCCCGCAGCATGCGGTCGACGAGCACCTCGAGGTGCAGCTCGCCCATGCCGGAGATGACCGTCTGTCCGGTCTCCTCGTCGGAGCGGACGCGGAAGGTGGGGTCCTCCTCGGACAGGGCGTAGAGCGCCTTGGACAGCTTGTCCTGGTCGGCCTTGGTCTTGGGCTCGACAGCCACGTGGATGACCGGCTCGGGGAACTCGAGGCGCTCGAGGAGCACCGGGTGGCTCGGGTCGCACAGCGTGTCGCCCGTGGAGGTGTCCTTGAGTCCCACGGCGGCCACGATGTCCCCGGTGAAGATGGCGTCTTTGTCCTCGCGGTGGTTGGCGTGCATCTGGAGGATGCGCCCCACCCGCTCCTTGCGACTCTTGGTCGAGTTGAGGACCGAGGCCCCCTTGCCGAGCGTGCCCGAGTAGACGCGCAGGTAGGTGAGCTTGCCCACGTAGGGGTCGGTCATGATCTTGAAGGCCAGGGCGGCAAAGGGCTCGGCGTCGTCGGCCTTGCGCTCCACCTCTTCGTTGCCGACCGTCCCGATGGCGGCCGGCACGTCGAGAGGGCTGGGCAGGTAGTCGACCACGGCGTCGAGCAGCGGCTGGACAGCCTTGTTCTTGAAGGCCGACCCGCACAGCACCGGGACCACCTCGCTGGAGATCGTGGCGCGGCGCAGCGCACGACGCAGGTCGTCGGCCGTGATCTCCTCGTCACCGACGTAGCGCTCCATGATGGTGTCGTCGTAGTTGGAGAGGACGTCGACGAGCTCGTGACGAGCTTCCTCCGCTGCCGTCTCCATCTCGGCCGGGATGGGCTCGGTGCGCCACTTCTCCCCCATGTCGTCTCCCCACACCAGGGCCTCCATGGCGAGCAGGTCGACCACGCCCTGATAGCCGCCCTCGACGCCGATGGGCAGCTGGACCACGGCCGGGTTGGCGTCGAGACGCTCGCGGATCATCGACACGGCGCGGGGAAAGTCGGCGCCGATGCGGTCCATCTTGTTGACGAAGCAGATGCGGGGGACCTTGTACTTGTTCGCCTGGCGCCACACCGTCTCGGTCTGGGGCTCCACACCGGCTACGGCGTCGAACACGGCCACTGCCCCGTCGAGGACGCGCAGCGACCGCTCCACCTCCACGGTGAAGTCGACGTGGCCAGGCGTGTCGATGATGTTGATCCAGCAGTCCCGCCACTTGCAGGTGGTGGCGGCCGAGGTGATGGTGATGCCGCGCTCTTGCTCCTGGACCATCCAGTCCATGGTGGCGGCGCCCTCGTGGACCTCACCGATCTTGTAGTTCTTGCCGGTGTAGTAGAGGATCCGCTCCGTCGTCGTGGTCTTACCCGCGTCGATGTGGGCCATGATCCCGATGTTTCGGGTCCTAGCCAGGGGGAACTCCCGGATGGGGCGTGCGTCAGCCATAGTGCGTTTCTCTTGATCGATCGTCGGTGTGCCGGCGGCGGTGCTTGAGCGCGGCGGGCGCTTCGGCACTCGCCGTGGTCAGATGCCCGCCTACCAGCGGTAGTGGGCGAAGGCCTTGTTGGACTCGGCCATCTTGTGCATGTCCTCGCGGCGCTTCACGCTGGCGCCGGTCCCGTTGGCAGCGTCGAGGACCTCGTTGGCCAGCCGGTCGGCCATCGTCTTCTCCCGGCGCTGGCGGGAGAACCCCACCAACCACCTGATGGCCAAGGTGGTGGCCCGCCGGGGGCGCACGTCCACCGGGACCTGGTAGGTGGCGCCGCCCACCCGCCGGCTCTTCACCTCGAGCTCGGGCCGGGTGTTCTCCACCGCCCGCTTCAAGATGGTGACCGGGTCGCCCCCGGTGCGGTCCTTCACGGTGTCGAGAGCGTCGTAGACGATGCGCTCGGCCAGAGTGCGCTTGCCCCGGGACAGGATCTTGTTGACCACCTGGGTGACAAGCACCGACCGGTAGACGGGATCCGGGCTCAGCTCCCGGCGGGTGGCGGGTCCGTTGCGAGGCACGTCAGGACTCCCTCTTGGCGCCGTAGCGGGAGCGGGCCTGGTTGCGCTCGCGCACCCCGGCGGCGTCCAACGCACCGCGCACGACCTTGTAGCGCACGCCGGGCAGGTCCTTCACCCGGCCTCCGCGCACGAGCACGATGGAGTGCTCCTGGAGGTTGTGGCCGACGCCGGGGATGTAGGCACTCACCTCCATGCCGCTCGTGAGCCTGACCCGGGCCACCTTGCGCAACGCCGAGTTGGGCTTCTTGGGGGTGGTGGTGAACACACGCGTGCACACGCCGCGCCTCTGGGGCGCGCCCTTCAGGGCCGGCGTCTTGGTCTTGGACTGCTTGGAAGCCCGGCCCTTGCGGACCAATTGCTCGATGGTGGGCACGCGTGACTCTCTGGCGAAGTTGGGACTTGGAGACTCGGGTGGGGGCCGGCGCCGTACTGCGCGCCGTCACCCGGGCCTTCGATGGTAGATCGTACCTGGTCGGAGCGGCAACCGATGCCGGCGAGGGGCGCCGCCGGG
>JASHUM010000028.1 GCA_030040015.1 Acidimicrobiales bacterium | reverse complement strand
GAGCCCGCGCGCCACCTGGGGCAGCGCCACCACGAAGACAGTGAAGAGGAGATTGGTGGCAAGCAGGCCGGACAGGGCCACCCACAGCACCCACCACCGGTACCTGGGACTGCGGCGGGCCCGATCACCGAGGGCCCGCACGGCGGTCACTCTATCCGCCCGGCCCGGAGCCTCCTCCGGCCTCATCGGCCTCGTCGACAAGCCCGGGGACGGCATCGGCGAGCTCGGCCACCGTCCATCGGTCGTCTCGCTGCAGCGACGCGGTCATGGTCCACGGCTGGAAGAGCCGAACCAGGCCACCTTGGATGAAGAACACCTGACCGTTGATCGGGCAGTCCCCAGTGGCCAGGTAGGCCACGAGAGGTGAGACGTTGGCGGGGTTCCACACGTCGAACCTGGCCGGGTCAGTCGGAGCCTTGACGATGTCACCGAGGCCCGGGGTCTGCTCGGTCATCCGGGTGCGAGCTGCCGGGGCGATGGCGTTCACCCGCACGCCATAGCGCTCGAGCTCCTTGGCAGCGATCGTCGTGAAGGCGCCGATGCCGGCTTTGGCCGTTCCGTAGTTCGTCTGCCCTGGGTTGCCGATCAGTCCTGAGGTGGAGGACGTGTTGATCACCGACGCCTTCACCTCGGCACCCGCCTTCACCTGCTCACGCCAATACGCAGCGGCGTGGCGGGTGGGGACGAAATGGCCCTTCAGATGAACGTGGATGACCGAATCCCACTCGTCCTCGCCCATGTTCACGAGCATCTTGTCCCGCAGGATCCCGGCATTGTTGACCAGTACGTGCAGATCGCCGAAGGCGTCGACAGCGGCCTGGATCAACCGCCGCCCGCCTTCCCAGTCGGCGATGTCGTCGGCATTGGCCAATGCCTCGCCACCCATGCCCCGGATCTCGTCGACCACCTGCTCGGCGGGCGTCCGGTCGTCGCCGGACCCGTCGACGGCACCGCCGAGGTCGTTGACCACCACCTTGGCGCCTTCGGAGGCGAAGAGCAGGGCGTGCTCGCGGCCGATGCCGCGCCCTGCACCCGTGATGATCGCCACCCTGCCGTCCAGCGCTCCCATGGTCCTCCCCCAGTTCACGGCCGCTCCCCCCAGTTCACGGCCGGCTCGGACGGCAACGTTGGCAAAGGCGGGCGCGAAGGGTCAAGCGGAGAGCCATGGGAGGGTGAAACGAGCTTAGGGCAAGCGTCGAGACAGCCCCCGGATCGAGGCTCACGCCGATCGACGGCCACATGCGGCGCGCAACGGAGCGGTGGTGCGGCGAACGTCAGCCCGTGAGCCCGAGACCAACATGTACTCCACGTTGTGGAGGCGCCCCACTGTGCCCACCCGCTCCCCGGCCGGGTTGTGGATCCCGATGCGAGCCCCGACGTACCTGGCTGATGGGAACTCCATGACTTCGACGTGCCCGCGTACGCGGCAGATGTCCATGAGCTCGTCCAGATCCAGAAAGGACTCGTCGTTGTAGGAGAGCACGACGACGCCGGCCTGCAGATCGCGTACGACCTGGGCCAACGCGGCGGGCATCGACCGGCGCGAATTGAAGACGCTGCGGGGCGCGGCTCGCAGATCCTCGCGCTTGCACGCCACCCCGTACGCCACCGGAGCGTCCCAGGCAACGACGGTCTCCCACACGTGGTAGTTCGCTTCGTAGCGATGTTGGTTGTACGGCGGATCGAGGTAGGCGAGGTCGAACGTCCCCAGCGAAGGTGCGAGGGCGCAGGCGTCACCTCGCACCGCCCGGCCGTCCCCGGCCAGGAGCTCGGGGACCCGCAACTCCAGGCGCTGATAGGAACGGGCGGACCACTCCTTCACGAAGGCCATCTGCACCCCGGTCGTCGAGTCCACCCGATCGGCTGCCTCCACCAAGCTGGTGAGGAGCACCGGCTCGAGCGAACTACCGGCATGATCACGAGCGATGCGGTCGCGGATGGCGTCGATGCGCTCGGCGTTGTGGGCCTGGAAGTAACGCGCTCGCCGGCTGAACGTCTCCGTCACATAACCGGCAACGCCGGGCAGGGAGTCGAGCTCGCTGAGCGCGTCCCTCAGTCCAGGCAGGTCGGCCGACAGGGCATCGGTTGCGACGTAGCACTCGGCGAACACGGAGGCGTAGCGAGTCCAGTCGACTGCGGTGACGTGCGCTCCGGCACGCTTGAAGGCCTGAGCCACGCGGGTGGTTCCCGTGAAGAGGTCGAGCGCAGTTCGTGCTCCCGACGCCTCGAAGAGCGTCGAGAGCACCGGCACCAGCCTCCGCTTCGATCCCAGGTACTTGATCACGCCATCACCGCAGGTGTTCGCCGAAGAAGGTGCTTGCCAACAACGCCACCGTGTCGAGCGCGCCCGGCTCCTCGAACAGATGGCCTGCCCCGGGCACCACCTCCAGATGACCTTGCGGCAGGTGGGCGAGGGCCCACCGGTTGTGCTCGAGGACCGTCTCGTCCCGTGACCCGACGATGAGCAGTACGGGAATATCGAGCCGCCGCAGGTCCGTCTCCGGGGCAAGATCGGGACGACCGCCTCGCGAGACGACGGCGCGCACCGTCGGTGCCAGCCAGGCGCCGGTCACCACGGCCGCAGCCGCCCCGGTGCTCGCCCCGAAGAGCCCCATGGGCAGGTCGCCCAGCTCGGCGCGTTGCCGTGTCCATGCCACGGCGGAGGCCAAGCGGGCCCCGAGCACCCCCACGTCGAAGACCTTGGCACGCTCCTGGCCTTCGGCCTCACCGAGCAGGTCGAACAACACGGTGGCCAGATCGGCGCGGTGGAGTGCTGCGGCAACCTGCTGGTTCCGTGGACTGTGGTGGCTGGAGCCGCTTCCATGGGCGAAGACGACGACACCCTTGGGTGCCGGCGGAACGGCGAGCACGCCGGGCAGGACGAGTCCATCCGCGTCGATGTCGACCGCGGTCTGGGTGACCGGGCCGCGGCGAGTGGCGCCGCCGGCCCGGCTCCCCTCCCCGGACAAGTCGTCACGCATACCACTCTCGTCGAGCAGGCGGCGCACCTCGTCGTCGCTCACCTGCCGGAAGTCGTCGTACCACTCACCGATGCCCAGGAACCGCGCCGATACCTCCGCGCAGACGACGTCGTCGGCATCTGCCTGTAATGCCCGAACGGCTGCGGGAGGGGCGACGGGGACGGCGAGCACCACCGGCGTCGCCCCGCGGGCTCGCACGACGGAGACCGCCGCTCGAGCCGTAGCCCCGGTGGCCAGCCCGTCGTCCACGACCACAACCGAGCGACCTCGGACGTCGAGCGGGGGACGATCGCCACGGTAGGCATGAAGCCGCCGATCGAGCTCGAGCGCCTCGCTCGTCGCCACTTCGTCGACGACGGTCTCAGGCACGCCCAGCTGAGCGAGCAGCTCGGCGTTCACGACCCGTACCCCGCCTTCACCGAGAGCGCCCATGGCCAGCTCGGGCTGGGGTGGATAGCCGAGCTTCCGCACCACCAGGACGTCGAGGGGAGCACCCAGCTCGGTGGCGACCTCGGAGGCGACCGCGACACCGCCCCTCGCCATCCCGAGGACGACGGGCCGGTCCAAATCCAGAGCAGCCACCAGCGGGCCGAGGGTTCGGCCGGCGTCGGCACGATCACGGAATCTCACCGACCGAGCCTCACCGACGACTCCAGCGTCGGAACCACCAGTCGGGATCCCGAGCATGAGCATGGAAGTGGTCGGGGATCTGTCGCATGACCGGATCGATGGACCACCTGCCCGCCCCCAACACGGCGTCGGCCACCCTGGTCAACTGCTCGAGCATGTGGGTGTGGTCCTCGGCCGGCGGCTCAGCACCATGCATCCTCCACACCACCATGGGCACGCCGCACACCTCGCAGTCGGCCACCCAGCACACGTCGTCCTCGTAATGCCAGGTGGTGAGGCGCGCTGCTTCACACAGCTCGCAGGCGTCGCCTCCCGGCACAGTTCACTTGCTGTAGAGGTTGACGGTCGACCCCTCGGGAACCGAGGTACCGGTCGAGGGATCGGTGGCGAAGACGTGCCCGCTCAAGGGACCCTGGTCGCTTCCCGGGTTCAGCCCCACCGCCTCCAGGGCGTTGATGGCATCGGCCACGGTCATCCCGATCACGTTGGGGATCGTGACCGGCGGTGGGCCTTCGGAGATCTGCACGACGACCGTGCTGCCCTCGGGTGCCTGCCCGGTCGGGCTCCACGAAACGACCTGCCCGTTGGGCACCGAGGTGCTGTAGGTCTGCTGACACTGGGCCACCAACCCGACGGCCTGCAGCGTGGTGGTGGCGCCCTGGCACGTGGAGCCGGTCAGGGAGGGAATCGTCTCCACGGGGGGACCCGAGGACACCACCACGCGTACGGACGAGTCCTCCGGTGCGCGGCCTTGCGGAGACCAGCCGATGACGGCCCCCGAGGCAACGGTGGTCGAGCTCTGTTGGACACAGTCGGCCTGCAGGTGGGCTCCGGACAGCACCGACGACACCTGAGTGCAGCCGCCGTCCACCGAGGACAAGGAGGGAACCGGCACAGGGGGCGGCCCCGAGGACACGACCACGTTGACGGTCGATCCCTCGTGCACGGACGTCCCTGCAGCTGGCTCCTGACGAAGGATGCTGCCCGCGGCAACGGTGAGCGACGAGCGGTGGCCGGTGACGTGGAGGGTCAGGCGGTCTTTGCGGAGCAACGCACTCGCCGTGGCCTGCCCGTCCCCTGTGACAGCCGGCAACCGATGCGTCGGCGTGAACAGGTTGGAGCTGGCCAGGGCGTACGCGACACCTCCGGCCGCCAGGAAGAGCAACACGATGGCAGCGGCGATCCTGGTCGCTGGCCGGCGCCACCACGCCGAGCGACCACGCCAGCGCGACTCCGATGTCGCCCCGGAAGCCGGGCTGGTGACAGGCGACCCCAGGCCGGCGCCGATCCCGAGCTCAGTGGCGTCGTCGGGGCGGGTGCGCGGTCCCGAGTCGACGGCGCCGTCGCCACCGACGCCGACCTCACCAGCGGTCGCCAGGTCGGCTG
>JASHUM010000027.1 GCA_030040015.1 Acidimicrobiales bacterium | reverse complement strand
TCGCAGATCTCGAAGTCGGCGATCACCCCGTCCTTCAAGGGACGGATGGCCTGGATGTGGCTCGGGGTGCGCCCGATCATGCGCTTGGCCTCGGCGCCCACCGCCAAGGGGCGTCCGTCCTTGACGTTGACCGCCACCACGGACGGCTCGTTCAGGATGATCCCCCGGCCCCGCACGTACACGAGGGTGTTGGCGGTGCCGAGGTCGACGGCCATGTCGCGGCCCAAAAGGAAGAATCGGTTCTCAGACATGGGAAGGGGGGCTCCAGGGTGGTTTCTGCGCCGGTCCCGTCGCCCCGGGGACGACGTCCGGCGCGGCAGCGATCGCTCTTAGGGTAGGGGACGCCCTTCGGGGCACACAAGGCGGCCCGTGACCCACGCAACGGCCACGTTTGGGATCGTGGTGGTCCGGACCTCAGTCCGCGGCCAGGTCGGGGAAGAAGATGGCGATCTCCCGGGCGGCGGAGACGGCCGAGTCCGACCCGTGAACGAGGTTCTCCGTGAGCACCGTTCCCAGGTCCCCACGGATGGTGCCGGGCGGCGCCTGGGCGGGGTCGGTGGGGCCCATGAGGGTGCGGACGATCTGCCAGGTGTCGGCCGGGCCCTCGACGACCATGACCATGGCGGGGGACCGGGTGATGAAGGTGACCAGCTCCTTGTAGAAGCCCTTTCCCTGGTGCTCCTCGTAGTGGAGGGCGGCGGTCTCTTCGTCGACGCGGCGAAGCTCGGCCGCCACGAGCCGCAGCCCCTTGGCCTCGAACCGCCGAACGATCTCTCCCACCAGCCCGCGCTCGACAGCATCGGGCTTGCAGATCACCAACGTCCGGTTCATGGCCCCACGAGGCTACCGGGCGGCGACGGCGGTGAGCCCACCAGGACGCTTCGGGCCTCGGCCACGACGTAGAGCGAGCCGGTGACGACGAGCAGGCCGTCCTCGGCGACCTGCGAGCGTGCCAAGGTCACGGCGTCGACGGCGCTGTCGGTCGACAGCACCTGCATCCCCAGCGCCCGTCCCGCTTCGGCGATCTCGGTGGCGGGAACGGCGCGCGGCGAGGGGGCCGTGCATGCCACCACGGCCGTCACGCCACCGGCCCGCAACGCGTCGAGCATGGCGCTCGGGTCGCGACCGTGGAGCATGCCCACCACCGCCACTGCCGCTCCGCTCGGGTGGAGCTCCGCCAGCGTGGCGCCCAGCGCCCGGGCGCCGGCGACGTTGTGGGCGCCGTCGAGCACGACGAGAGGGGCGCGCCCCACCACCTCGAAGCGACCCGGCACGCGCACGGCGGTGAAGGCACTGGACACCAGCTCTTCATCGAGCGGCCCGCCGAAGAACCCTTCTGCCATGGCCAGTGCCACGGCGGCATTGTCCCCTTGGTGGGCGCCGTGCAGAGCGAGGAACAGGTCCTCGTATCGCGCCCCGGGGGTGTGGAGCTCCAAGAGACGCCCCCCCACCGCCATCTGGTTGGAGACACAGGAGAAGTCCTGCTCCCGGTGCCAGACGCCCCGGGCGCCGGCCGAGTCGGCGGCGTCCACGAAGACCCCGACCAGCTCGGGGTCGGTCTCCCCCACCACCACCAGGCTGTCGGGCTTGACGATGCCGGACTTCTCGAGAGCGATGTCCCTGAGCGTCGGGCCCAGCACCTCGACGTGGTCGTAGCTCACATTGGTCACCGCCACCACGTCGCCGCGCACCACGTTGGTGGCGTCCCACCGGCCTCCCAGCCCGACCTCCATCACCGCCACGTCGACCGGGCTGTCGGCGAACCACCGCAGCGCCGCCGCCGTGAGCAGCTCGAATCGGCTGGGACGGGCCTCCAACACGGGCTCGAGGAGGGCCAGGGAGCGGAGCACCTCGGCCAGCTCGTCGTCGGGGATGGGATCCCCGTTGCGGGCCAGGCGCTCGTTCACCCGGGTCAGGTTCGGGCTCGTGTAGGTGCCGACGCTCAGACCCTTGGACAGGAGCAGCTCGGTGAGGATCCGGGCCGTCGACCCCTTGCCGTTGGTCCCCGTCAGGTGAAGGACGGGATAGGAGCGCTCGGGATCGCCGAGGAGCCGGCACAGCTCGACGATGCGATCGAGCGTGGGGGCCCGCAGGCGGGTCGGCATGGCCTGCTCGTAGTCGCTGTGGGCGTCGAGCCACGCCACCATCTCGTCTCGGGACCCGCCTGTGGGTGCCGCAGCGCTGGACGACCCGGAGGGAAAGGGCGCTTCGGGCCCCGGCGTCACGCCGGACGGGTCAGGAAGCGGCGCGTCGGGTACGCACCGACTTGGCCGGCTCGCCCTGGGGGACGAGGGTGGGGTGCACCCGGTCGAGGACGACCGAGCGGTCCACCACGCAACGTCCGACGTCGGTGCGACTGGGGAGGTCGTACATCACGTCGAGGAGGACCTCCTCCAGGATGGCGCGGAGCCCCCGGGCCCCCGTGCTGCGCAACAGGGCCTGCTCGGCCACGGCCTCCAAGGCGTCGTCGGTCAGCTCCAGCTCCACGCCGTCGAGCTCGAACACCCGCCGGTACTGCTTCACCAAGGCGTTCTTGGGCTCGACGAGGATGCGAATGAGCGCTTCCTTGTCCAGGCTCGAGACCGTGCCCACCACCGGGAGCCGGCCGATGAACTCCGGGATGAGCCCGAACTTCATGAGGTCCTCGGGGAGCACGTGACGCAGGACCTCGTCGTCCATGATCTCGGAATTCCGCCGCACCTCGGCCCGGAAGCCGATGCCCTTGCGGCCGATGCGGCTCTCGATGATCTTGTCCAACCCGGCGAAGGCGCCGCCACAGATGAACAGGATGTTGGTGGTGTCGATCTGGATGAACTCTTGGTGGGGGTGCTTGCGGCCGCCTTGAGGTGGCACCGATGCCGTGGTGCCCTCGAGGATCTTCAGCAAGGCCTGCTGCACGCCTTCACCCGAGACGTCGCGGGTGATGGAAGGGTTCTCGCTCTTGCGGGCGATCTTGTCGATCTCGTCGATGTAGATGATGCCGGTCTCGGCTCGCTTGACGTCGTAGTCGGCGGCCTGGATCAGCTTCAAGAGGATGTTCTCCACGTCCTCGCCGACGTATCCGGCCTCGGTCAGGGCGGTGGCGTCTGCGATGGCGAACGGCACGTTGAGCATGCGGGCCAGCGTCTGGGCCAGGAGCGTCTTGCCGCAGCCGGTGGGACCGAGGAGAAGGATGTTCGACTTGGCCAGCTCGACGTCGGTGGACTGCGCCGGCCCGGCCTGCACCCGCTTGTAGTGGTTGTAGACCGCCACCGAAAGGATCTTCTTGGCGTACTCCTGGCCGATCACATAGTCGTTCAGGAAGTCGAAGATCTCCCTGGGCTTGGGGAGCTCGTCGAAGGAGAGCTCGGTGGCCTCCGACAGCTCCTCGGCGATGATGTCGTTGCAGAGGTCGATGCACTCGTCGCAGATGTAGACACCAGGTCCGGCGATGAGCTTCTTGACCTGCTTCTGCGACTTACCGCAGAAGCTGCACTTGACCAGATCACCCCCGTCGCCGAACTTGGCCACCTCTCCCCCTTGCTCTCGCCGCCGCTCAGCCTACGCCGCGCCGACGGCTTCGGCGGCCAAGGCGGCATCCCGGGAGGTGATGACCTCGTCGATCAGGCCGTAGGTGACCGCTTCCTCGGCGGTCATGACGAAGTCCCGGTCGGTGTCGCTGGCAATCTTCTCGACCGACTGGCCGGTGTCGGAGGCGAGCATCTCGTTGAGGAGATCACGCATGCGGATGATCTCCTTGGCCTGGATCTCGATGTCGCTGGCCTGGCCGGCAGCGCCTCCCCACGGCTGGTGCAGGAGGATGCGGGCATGGGGCAGGGCGAAGCGCTTGCCCCGGGCGCCGGCGGAGAGCAGCACGGCAGCGGCGGATGCAGCCTGGCCGAAGCAGAAGGTCGACACCTCGGGCTTGATGAATTTCATGGTGTCGTAGATGGCGAAGAGGGCCGTGATGTCCCCGCCCGGCGAGTTGATGTAGAGGTGAATGTCCTTGTCCAGATCCTCGCCCTCGAGGAACAGCATCTGGGCGCAGATCAGGTTGGCGATCGTGTCGTCGATGGGCGTGCCCAGGATGATGATGCGCTCCTTGAGCAGCCGGGAGTAGAGGTCGTAGCCGCGCTCGCCACGGCTCGTCTGCTCGATGACCGTGGGGACGAGGTAACCGGTGACGGCACCGGACATCAGGAGGGCTCCTCAGCGCCGACTGTTTCCTCTTCGACCTTCACTTCACTGCTCCCTCGTCCACCGTCGGGTCGCTCGCCGCTCACCTCGACCCCGAGCTCGTCGCGGGTGACGGGGTTGCCGCCCTCGTCGACCAACGCCACGTGCTCGATCAGCCAGGCCAGCGCCTTCGCCTTCCTGCGATCCGAGCGTACCGCGGACAGCCTGCCTGCGTGCTCCAGCCGCCGTTGGAGCTCGGCCGCGCTCGTGCTCAGCTCCTCGGCCATGTCCGAGATGGCCTCCTCGAGCTCCTGGTCGTCCACCTCGACGTGCTCGGCGTCGGCCAGGGCCCGCAATGCGAGGTCAGCTCGCACGGCCTGGGCCGACTCGGCGCGGATCTCCTCCAACAACGACGCCTCGTCCCGTCCTGACGCGGCGAGGAACTGCTCGACGGTGATGCGCCGTGACTCGAGGCGATGTCCCAGGTCGTGCAGGCGTTCACGCACCTCGGCCTCGACCAGCGCCTGGGGCGGATCGTCCTCGACCAGCTCCACCACGGCATTGAGCGTGCGCTCGCGCAGAGCGAGCTGCGCTTGCACCTTGCGAACCTGGGCCAGGCGGGACCGCACGTCGTCCCGGAGCTCATCGAGCGTCTCGAACTCCGATGCCTCAGCGGCCCACTCGTCGGTGGCCTCGGGGAGGATCTTGCACTTCACGTCCTTGACCAGCACCCGCACCTCGGCGTCGCTCACGCCTTCGGTGCCGGGGACCGAGGTGGTGAACTCGAGGATGTCCCCGGGCTTGGCACCCCGTAGCTGCTCGTCGAGCCCGGGCAGTGCGCTGTCGCTGCCCACTTCGTAGAGGAAGTCCTCCACATCGAGATCGTCGGCTCCGCTACGTCTGCCGTGGATGTCGACGGTGACGTAGTCGCCGTCGACGCCGGGACGATCGGCCGCCACCAGCTCTCCCGATTGCTCGCGCAGCCGGTCGACCTGTGCGTCCACGTCCTCGTCCGAAACCTCGGGACGAGGGACGGTCACGACGAGGCCGGCGTAGCCGGGAATGGCGACGGTGGGACGGACCTCCACCACGGCGTCGAAGGTGAGCGGACCTCCCTCCTCACCCGACGTGAGGTCGATCTCGGGCGCGGCGATGGGGTCGACGTCGGTGTCCACCACCGCCTGGGCGTACAGGTCGGGCAGCACGTCGCTGATGGCCTGGCGGCGGAGCGCCTCGGCCCCGCCGAAGCGAGCCTCGAGCACCTGACGCGGCACGTGCCCGGGGCGGAATCCCGGTACGCGCACTTGCTGGGCGAGCCGGCGAAAGGTGGCGTCGAGCGCGTCGTCCACCTCCGACTCGTCCACCTCCACGGACAACCGGATCCGGTTCCCGTCTGCGGGCACGGCGGTGGCACGCATGGAAGCGGCAGTCTACCGGCGCCCCTCGAGCCGCCATCGGCGATCAGATCATGAAGGTCATGTGACGAACGATGCGGGTACCGAGCTCGTCGTCTCCGCGCACGCCAACCAGTCCGGCGTCGAGCGCCGCCTCCCCCGACACCCGGCCACAACCGAGGCGCCAGAAGACTTCGCTGTCCATCTCGAGGGTCACGTCCGCGTCCGGGTCCGCCTGGCCCGGAACGCCGGTGGTGCCCGGCGCGTCCGTCTCCTCGGCGTCGACGTGCCCCCGGCCGTCGCTCACCGTGACGACGAGGCGCCGAGCCGGCGAGCCCGAGAGGCGGAAGCGGGC
The DNA here is from genome assembly GCA_030040015.1 of Acidimicrobiales bacterium. Taxonomy (GTDB): domain Bacteria; phylum Actinomycetota; class Acidimicrobiia; order Acidimicrobiales; family UBA8190; genus UBA8190. The sequence continues at coordinate 23,517 of JASHUM010000027.1, read as the reverse complement.
CCGGGTGCCGTCGGGAGCCGAGGCCCGCTTGGCCACGACGAACCCCATGGCCGAGGCGATCCGATCGAGGGCGAGGTTGGCCACTGGACCGCTGCGGTGCCCGGGCCGTCCGGTGGCGACCCGAATGTCCTGCTCGTGGAGCCAGCAGTCCATGACCCGCACAGACATGAACTCGCGGTAGGGCACCATCCCGATGGGACTCGGTCCCGGCTCGTCCCATTGCGACGGCTCCATCGCCTCCAGCTGCTCGAGGCGCCGCTCGGTGACGAGGCCGAACTCTGCCGCCACCTCTGCGCCCGGGACGGAGCGCCTTTCCGCCACCCAGGCCTCGTTGGCGGCGCCGACGGGGTTGTGGACGTGGGCGACGGGGCCCGGGTCCGGCGGCGACGGATCACCGAGCAGGCTCCGCTCCGTTCCCACCATGTGGGAGAGGAGGTCGCGCACGGTCCATCCCGGGCACTCCGAGGGGAGGTCCCACTCCGAGGGCTCGAGCTCGGCACCGAGCTCGGCGATGGCCTGCCACTCCTCGGCCAGCAGCTCCACCACGGGCTCGGTCTTCACGGGGCTCACGGCGTCCGACCCTGCCACCCGGCTCCTCCCCGCCGCCATGACGTGGACAGAGCGTGGCGCTTCGGCCGCGGACAGTCGAATACCGGGCACGCCTGGCACGAGGTCCGCCAATGCGGCAAACCCCGGGGCTACCGTCGACCATTCCGTTCCGGGCCCCTGGCGGGGTCCACCGAAGGGAGGAGGCACGGTGGCGTCGTACGAGGGCTACTGCGTGAAGTGCCGGGAGAAACGGCAATTCGAGGGCCAGGAGGTCGAGCTGGCCAACGGCCGGCGTGCCGCTCAGGGCACCTGCCCGGTGTGCGGCACCAAGATGAACCGCATCCTCGGCAAGAAGTAACGAAGAGCCGGTCGCCGCTGCCCGCGCCACGCCGGGCACGTCGAATCCGCCTCAGCGGCGGGACAACACGTCGAGCAGGGCGCCCTCGCGCAGGCCCCATACGCTCACCACGAACCGCTCCACTCCCAGCGCCTCGGCCAGGGCGACCAGGATGCTCGCTCCGATGGGCAGCATGGGCGCCCGGCGGGCCGACATCCCGGGAAGAGCGAGCCGCTCCCCGAGATCCATGTCGGCCAAGCGCTCCGCCAGCTCCTCCACCTGGCCGACGGGCAGCTCGACTTGGTTCACGTCCCAGGAACCCGACCCGTCGCGCTCACGCGTCCGCGTCGTGGCCAGCCGGGCCAGCGCCCGGGCCGTGCCGCCGCTCACCACGGTTCGCCGGGCCAGCCCGGGATAGGCGTCCAGGGACAGCGCGACCGGCTCCAGGGCGGCGAGCGTCCGGCTCCGGACGATCCGTCTCCCCTCGGCACCGAGACGCTCGCCCGGCCCGAGCTCGCCCTTGAGGCGAGTGGCGCCGACCGGGGCGCTCATGGCGTAATCGAGAGACCCGTCACACCCCACGGCCACCTCGAAACTGCCGCCACCGAGGTCGACGCCGAGCGTGCGGCCCCCGCCCGTCCACACCCCGGCCTGCTGGCCCACGAAACACAGGCGGGCCTCCTCGTGGCCGTCGAGCACCCGCACCGGCTGGCGCACCACTCGCTCGAGCCGGGCCACGACGTCGGCCCCGTTGGCGGCGTCCCTCAGGGCGGCCGTGGCCAAGGCCACCTCCACCTCGGCGCCGGCGTCGTCGGCGGCGCGTCGCAACCGCTTGGCGGCCGACACGGCGGCGGTGAGCCGCTCAGGGGGGATGGCTCCGTGCTCACCCACCGAGGCGCCCAAATTGAGCAGGGCTCGGCGGCGCAGCACCACCGACAACTCGTCCCCACCCCGGTGATCGCAGACGAGCACGTGGAACGAGCTGCTCCCCAGGTCCCAGACGGCAGCCCGCGGCACGGACGGACGCTAGTCGTCGGCGGCGGTGACCTTTGGCCCTGGGGGATGGTGCGGTGGCGCAGTCGACTCGAAGGGTGCGCAACACCGGTCGTCACGTGATCGCCGCCGTGGACGGGCCCCCGGCCGAGGAGGCCGTGCTCCAGGCGGCGAAGGCCATGGGGGGTCACCTCGACGCCGCGGTCCGCCCCGTTCGAGTACGCATCGGCGGCGGGCTCCGGGGCGAGGCACGCGCCGGCGCCCTGCGCCGCGTGGCCCGGGGTGAGTCCGCCGACCTGGTCGGCCGGCCCGAGACGTTGCTCGCAGCCCTGGCCGGCGCGCCTGACGCCGTCTTGACCGTGATGGGCACCCGCCGGCGGCCGGCCAGGGCTCGAGGGAGACGAGCCTCGGGGACGGCGGTGTCGGTTGCCCGGCGCATCGAGCGCCCGCTGCTCCTGGTTCCTGCCGACGCCACCGGCTGGGGTGGCCCGTCGCGGGTCCTCACCGTCCTCGACGGCACGGGCGAGACGGCCATGGCCGCCGCCTGCGCCCTGGCTCAGATCGGCGTGACCGGCACGGACACGACGGCCGTGCACCTCGGCGACGGCGCCCATCCACGCCCCGACGACTGGGGACGCCACACCTCCTCGGTGTCGAACGGCCGGCGCGTGCTCGAGGAGCAGGTGAGCACGGACGCCGATCTCGTCGTGATGGTGTGGACTCGACGGAGCAGCGGATGCGACGGCCGGGCCGTGCTCGACGTCCTGACGCGCACGCCCGTGCCCGTGCTCCTGGTGCCGGCGGTCCGGGCGGCACACGAGAACTGAGCGCCAGCGCGCCGGCGCGACGATGGGAGCGTGCGCGCCTGGGAGCTCCGTACACCGGGGCCGATCGACACTCACCCCCTGGAGCTGGTGGACCATCCGGTGCCCGAGCCCGGCCCCGGCCAGGTGCGTGTGGCGGTCACCGTGTGCGGGGTGTGCCGGACCGATCTCCACGTGAGCGAGGGCGATCTGCCCGTGCACCGTCCCTCGGTGGTACCCGGGCACGAGGTGGTGGGGCGGGTGGACGCCCTCGGCGCCGGCACGAGCCGTTTCGGCCTCGGCGACCGGGTGGGTGTGGCCTGGCTCGCCTGGACGTGCGGTGTGTGCCGGTTCTGCCGGCGCGGTGCGGAGAACCTGTGCCCGAAGGCGCGCTTCACCGGATGGGACCTCGACGGCGGCTACGCCGAGCAGGTGGTCGTCGAGGAGGCCTACGCCTACGCCCTGCCCGAGGCCTTCACCGACGAACAGGCCGCTCCGCTGTTGTGCGCCGGCATCATCGGCTACCGGGCCCTGCGGCGAACCGGGCTGCCCGCCGGCGGGCGCCTCGGCATCTACGGCTTCGGGGGATCGGCGCACCTCACCGCCCAGGTGGCACTGGCCCAGGGCGCCGAGCTCTACGTCATGACGCGGTCGGCTGAGGCCCGTGCCCTGGCCGAGCAGCTGGGTGCGCACTGGGTGGGCGACGGCGCGGCGGCGCCCCCGCAGCCGCTCGACGCCGCCATCTTGTTCGCGCCGGTGGGATCACTCGTGCCCGCCGCCCTGGCCGGCCTCGACCGCGGTGGGGTGCTGGCCGTGGCCGGGATCCACCTGAGCGACGTCCCACCCCTCGTCTACGCCGAGCATCTCTTCCTCGAGCGCGAGCTGCGCTCGGTCACCGCCAACACGCGCCGTGACGGCGAAGAGTTCCTCACCTTGGCGTCCCGTCTCGGCGTACGGGCGACGACGACGACCTATCCCCTCGAGGACGCCCAGCGGGCCTTGTCGGATCTGGCCCACGACAGGCTGGTGGGCGCAGCGGTCCTACGCGTGGCCGCCTGAGGATCGCCTCCGCTGGGCAGCCGGGTGGCTCGGGAACGGCACCACGACACCACGGCTGCTGGGAAGAGCCTGGGAACGAGGGAACAGTGCCCGGTTGACCAGATCGTCGATGCGCACGATGCCGGGTCGTCGCACCCGAACGGCGCACACGGCGAAGATCACCAGGTTGGCGGCGAGCAGGACGTCGAGGACGATCACCGAGGCCTCCCAGATCGACTGCCTCCAGTGTCGGATCTGCACCCACCCCTGTCCCAGAGGCAAAAGTCCCTAGTCCATGGCTCACTGGTCCATGGCTCGAAGTGACCCTCGGTACAGTGAGACGGCCCGGGGAGTAGCGCAGCCTGGCAGCGCACCTGCTTTGGGAGCAGGAGGCCGGGGGTTCAAATCCCCCCTCCCCGACGGTTAGCCTCGACGCCCGACGCGGGCGTAGCTCAATGGCCAGAGTCCCAGCCTTCCAAGCTGGTTATGCGGGTTCGATTCCCGTCGCCCGCTCTGCGTTTTCCGCTCGTTGTCGCTCGTCGCGACGCATGGATCACATTGAGCGTCGCGTCCGAATGCAACGAGGAAATCTCGAATTTCCCGAATTTCTGGCAAGAAATCCCCCACTGCGCCGCCGCATGTTGCAGAATGCCGCCCATGAACAAGCGTGAGCTGGCAAAGTCGGTGGCGGTGCAGGCTGATGTCGACCTGTCCACCGTGTCCAAGGTCCTCGAGGGGTTCACCGAAGTGGTGACCGCCGTCGTCTCCAAAGGCGAGCCGGTGGCGATCAGCGGCTTCGCCAAGTTCGTCAAGGTCGACCGCCCGGCCCGCATGGGAAGGAACCCGGCGACCGGCGAGCAGATCATGATCCGGGCGTCGAAGAAGGCCCGGATCACGCCGGTGAAGGCGTTCAAGGATGCGGTGCTCAACCCGTCCAACGCGCCCCGGCTCAAGCGCGGCTCTTTCCCCATCCTCGACGAGCTGGTGAAGGCGGCCGGCAAGTCGGCGGCGCCGGCACCGGCGCGAAAGGCGCCGGCGACACGGACGGCGGCCAAGAAGACGACCACCCGCAAGGCCGCTGCCACCAAGCGCGGACCCGCCCGCAAGACCGCGGCGCGCAAGACCACAGCTCGAAAGACCACGGCGCGCAAGACTGCGGCGCGCAAGACCACCGCCCGCAAGACCGCGGCGCGCCGGACCCCGGCGCGCCGGACCACGGTGCGCAAGGCCACACGCGGCCGGCGCTGAGAGCAGGCCCGGGCGTCCACGCGCCCGGGCCTCCGGCGTCCCGGTCCCGACAGGCGGCGTCGTAGCCTGGAGGTCGGTGGCGAGGACGGAACGGGGCGAGAGGTGACGGCGGGGGCGCGTGCCGCTCGGGGACCGCTGCGCTTCGCCGTCGTCGGCGGTGGCATGGCGGGCATCCTCGCCGCCGTCGAACTCCGGCAGGCCGGCTTCACCGACGTCGTCGTCCACGAGAAGGCCGACCGCCTGGGAGGGACCTGGCGGGAGAACACCTATCCGGGTGTGGCCTGTGACGTCCCCTCCCATCTCTACAGCTATTCCTTCGCCCCCAACCCGGAATGGAGCCACGTCTTCTCTCCGGGCGCCGAGATCCTCGCCTACTTGGAATCCGTGGCCCGGAGCTTCGGCGTCGAGAAGCACGTCCAGTACGGAAGCGAGGTGCGCCGCCTCGTGTTCGGCGGCGGGCGCTGGGAGCTCACCACCGCCCGGGGCGACCGGGACGTGGCCGACGTCGTCGTCGCCGCCACCGGCGTGCTCCACCACCCGTCGTACCCCGTCATCGACGGCGTGGAGCAGTTCGCCGGGCCCGTCTTCCACACCGCCCGCTGGGACCACTCGGTGCCCGTCGACGGGGCCCGCGTCGGGGTGATCGGCACGGGCTCCTCGGCGGTGCAGACCACGTGCGCCTTGGTCGACCGGGTGAGCGAGTACGTCCTGTTCCAGCGCACGCCCCAGTGGGTCCTTCCCGTCGGCAACCCGCCCATCGAGGAGGAGCGCCGGGCCGAGTACCGCGCCGATCCCAGCTCCATGTCCCGGGCTCGGGGCGAGCTGGCCACCTTGTTCGAGGAGGGCTTCGCCAACGCTGTCGTCGACGCCGACTCGCCTCAGGTGAAGCTCCTCCAGCAGGTGTGCGAGGCGAACCTCGACACGGTGACCGACCCCGAGCTGCGCCAGCGCCTGCGCCCCGACTACCGGGCCGCCTGCAAGCGGCTCATCATCTCGCCGAACTTCTACGACGCCATCCAGCGTCCCAACGCCCGGCTGGTCACCGACGCCATCGTCCGGATCGAGCCCGAAGGGGTGCGGACGGCGGACGGCGCGCTGCACCGACTGGATGCGCTCGTGCTCGCCACCGGGTTCCGTGTCGACCGCTTCCTGCGCCCCATCGAGGTGATCGGCCGGGGCGGGCGCTCGCTCGACGAGGTGTGGGACCCGCGGCCCTGGGCGTACCTGTCCATCTCGGTGCCGGAGTTCCCCAACCTGTTCATGCTGAACGGCCCCAACGGGCCGGTGGGGAACTTCTCGCTCATCGACGTGGCCGAGCTGCAGTTCGGCTACGTGCTGCAGCTGGTGGAGGAGCTCGCCGGGAGCCGCGCCCGCGAGGTGTCGGCCACCATGGAGGCGGCCCGGCGCTTCGAGGAGGAGCGCACGCAGGCGGCCGGCAAGACGGTGTGGGTCACCGGGTGCCGAAGCTGGTACTTGGACGACCGGGGCATCCCGGCCGTGTGGCCGTGGACGTTCACCCGTTTCCGCGAGCGCATGGCCCGTCCCGACCTCGAGGACTACGAGCTGGTGGGCTGAGCCGGCCCCGCCCCCGGCGTGCGCATCAGCCTGCGCCCGTCGGCACCCGGACGTCCCCGCCGGGGAACCCGCCGCCGGGGAACCCGCCGCCGCCCTCGAGCGAGATGATGGAGCGGCCGGTGGTGCTCCCGGTCGAGGACGGAATCGGCGTGGCCAGGTCGGCGAGCACCACCTGGGTGCCGGCCGACAGGCCCGACTCGATCTGGCTCAGGTCGCCGCCGATGGCACCCACGTCGACCGAGGTGAGGACCTCGGAGCCGTTCTTCACCACGTCGACGTAATAGCGCGTGCCCAGCTCGTGCAGGGCCGACGTGGGCACGGTCAGGACGTCCCTGGCCTGGCCGGTCACCACCGACACCTCGGCGTCGGCGCCGTTGAAGAGCCCGGCGGTCCCGGCCGGCAGTGACACCGTCACCGCGTACTCGCTGGTCGAGGAGCTGCTCGAGGAGGATGCCGACTCGGACTCCGAGTCCGAGCTCGAGCTCGAGGCCGGTGTCGAGCTCACCTCGGTCACCGCCCCCGTCAGGGCGTCGGTGAACCCGTCAGGAGTCACCGAGGCCGGGTTCCCCACCTCCACGGTGCCGACGTCCGAGACGGGCACGTCGCCGGTCACCTCGAAGGACTGCGGGCCCTGGATCACGATGTCGTCGCTGCTCGATCCGGCGCTGACCGACTGCCCGACGGTCAGGTTCACCGCCGCCACCACGCCGGAGAGGGGGCTGGTGAGCTCGGCCTCGCCGAGCGACTGCTGCGCCTCGGTGAGCGTCGCCTGGGCAGAGTCGATGGTGGACTCGTCCGAGGCGATGGTGGCGGGCGTGACGGTCGAGGCACCGCTGCTCGAACCCGACGAGCCGGTGCCATGCCCGGTGCTGGAACCCGAGCCCCCGAGCGACGACTGCTCCTGGCCGAGCAGCTGGGCGAGCGACGACTCGTCCTTGGCCACGGCGGAGAGGTCCTGAGCTTCCTGCTGCTGGTCGCTCAGCACCTGGTTCAGCGCCGAGGTGCACGCCGAGTTGCTGGGGGTGGTCGTGGTGGTCGTGGTGGTCGTGGTGGTGGTCGTCGTCGTCGTGGAGCTCTCACAGGTCGAGGTGGCACCCTGCAGATCGGTCGTCTCCTGGGTCCGGTCCACGTCTGCGGTGTGCTGGTCGCCCACCAGCTGTTGCTGGGCGGCGGTGATCTCACTCGTCAGCGAGCCGGTGCCGGCGGGAGTGGGGTCGGTGGACGTCCCCGAGCCGGACGACTCGCTCTGCTCGTCGGACTCGAGCTTCGACTGGTCGGCGGAGAGCGTCGACTGGTCCTGGCTCACGGTGGCGGCCAACGAGCTCGTGTCCAGGGAGGCCAGCGTCTCGCCGCTCGTCACCGACTGCCCGGCGGACACGTCGACGGCGGAGACCTTGCCGGCAACCTGGAAGCTCAATGTCGCCTCGTCGACGGGCACCACCGTGCCGGTGAAGGCCACCGTCTGCTGGACGTCGCCCTCGCCGGCGGTGGCCACCTGGTAGCCGCCGCCCGAGGACGACAGCACGGCGTAGGCGCTGGCCCCGCCGGCGACCACCACGGCGGCGGCCAGGACGGCCAGGACTGGTCCCCGGCGCGCCCATCGGCGCCAGCCCGTGGGTCGTGGGCGATCAGGTATCGCTGCCACCGCCCGCTCCATCACCGCCGCCGAAGCCGCCACCGCCGAAGCCGCCGAAGCAGCTGCCGTTCGTCGCCTGACGGATGTTGATCGTGTTGGCCGCCACCGCGCCGGTGGAGCCGACCGAACCGACGGCCGTCACGCATTCACCGACGCTCAAGGCCGAGGCCGAGGCCGTCACCGTCTTCTCCACCGTCGTAGAGGAGGTCGTGGTGACGGTGATGTCGGTCGTTTTCGGCGTGGTCGTGGTCGTCGTCGACGACGAGCTCGACGTCCGACGGAAGCCGCCGCTGCGCTCGACCCCGTTGACCACGAAGCCAGAGGACGAGACCGAGGTCACCTTGCCGAACGTGGTGGCGAACTGGGGCACCGAGCCGCCGCTCGGGAAGGTGCCGCCGTTGGGGAACGTCCCGCCGTTCGGGAACGTCCCGCCGCTGGGGAAGCTCCCCGACGAGCCCGAGGGGGGCCGGAACCCCCCGCTGCCGGCACCGAAGCCCCCGAAGCCCGCCGCCCCCTGGTTCGTGCACGTGCCGCTCGAGGACGGGAGGGTGATGCTGATGCTCCTCGCCGAGATGGGGCTCGACGTCGATCCCGACGTCGACGGCGTCCCCGTCACCGAGACGCAGTCGCCGACGGCGACGTCACTCAGAGAACCACTCTCGACCTGCGTGAAGGTGGTGGAGGACGTCCAGCTCACCGTGGTCTGGCTGCTCTCGGCCTGCACCTCCATGGACGGAGGCGTCAAGGTGGCGATCTCCCCGGCGGCTCCCGGCAGCGTCGTGGTCGTGGTCGGGCTGGTCCCCGACGAGACCGCCGCCGGGCTGGCGGAGCTGCACGCGGCTGCCAGCAGGGCCAGGCCTCCGAGCGCGCTCAGCACGAGGGCGGTCCGCCTCTTCGGCCGGCTGGTGCGCAGGGACAGGTGCATGGGTCTCCTTTGTCGCTGTTCGTTCTATTCGTTGCGAAGTGCGTCGATGGGGGCCAGACGGGCGGCCCGGCTCGCCGGGTACACGCCGAAGCCGAGGCCAACGGCCATGGCGATGACGATCGCCCCCACCGTGGCCGCCACCGACAGGGACATGGGTTGGGACACCAGGCTCGGGAGCACCTGGGTCCCCACCGCGCCCAGCGCGGCTCCGAGCACGCCGCCCGAGAGCCCGAGGATAGAGGACTCCACCAGGAACTGGCGGCGGATGAGCACCGGTGTGGCGCCGAGCGCCTTGCGGAGCCCGATCTCCCGGACCCGCTCGGTGACCGACACGAGCATGATGTTCATGACCCCGATGCCGCCCACCAGCAACGAGATGGCGGCGATGCCGGCCAGGAGCACGGTCAAGGTCTTGTCGACCGACGTGGCGGTGGACAAGAGCTGCTGCTGGGTGCTGATGGTGAAGTCGGCGTCGGCGGGTGTCGTGATGTGGTGCATGACCAGGAGCTCGTCCTCGGTCTCCTGGTAGGCGGCGGTCAGGGTGGTCGAGCTCGTCGCCTCGATGAGGATGGACTGCACCGAGTCACGGGACGTCCCCCCGAAGAGCTGCTGGGCGGCGGTGGTGATGGGGACGATGGCCTCGTCGTCCTCGTCGGTGGTGGACGAGGACGAGCTGCCCGAGCCCACCGAATCGAGCTCCCCGATCACCGTCATGGGGACCCCGGCGATGTTGACCGTCTGCCCCACGGGGTCCTCGAAGCCGAAGAGCTCCTCGGCTGTGGTGGGGGCCAGCACGACGACGTCGGCGTGGTCGGCCACGTCCTGGCTGTCGAGGAAGCGCCCCTCGGTCACGGTCCGGGCCCGGACCTGCAGCCAGTCCGCCTCGGAGCCGACCACGGTGGTGGTCCAGTTGCTGTTCCCGGCCGTGAGCACCTCGGAGGACTGTGTGGTGGGCGCCACGGCGGCGATGGCGGGCGCCACCGTCTTGGACTCGAGGGCATCGGCGTCCTGGATGGTCAGCGTCGACGCCGAGCCGAATCCGCCCCGGATGCCCGAGCTCGAGGTGGAGCTTCCCGGGGACACGGTGAGGAGGTTGGTGCCGAGCGAGGAGATCTCGGAGGACACCTTGGCCTGGGCCCCCTCGCCCAGCCCCACGGTGAGGATGACGGCGGCGATTCCGATGAGGATGCCGAGCACGGTCAGCCCCGACCGCAGCCGGTGTGTCCGGATGGCCTCCAGGCCGGTGCGCAGGGTCTCCAGGGCGTTCACGCCCGGGCCCCCACGACCGAGTCCTCCTCGCTGACCACCATGCCGTCGTGCATGCGCACCACCCGGCTGGCGCGGCCCGCCACGTCGCGCTCGTGGGTGATGAGCACGACGGTCCGTCCCGAGGCGTGCAGCTCGTCGAACACCTCGAGCACGTCCGCCGTCGAGACGGAGTCGAGGTTCCCAGTGGGCTCGTCGGCCAGGATCAAGTCGGGGTCGGTGACGATGGCGCGCGCCACCGCCACCCGCTGTTGCTGGCCACCGGAGAGCTCCCCGGGTCGGTGCTCGAGCCGGTCGCCGAGCCCGACGCGCTGCAGCGCGGCCAGGGCAAGCGCCCGCCGCTCGACGCGATCGACTCCGGCGTACATGAGGGGAAGCTCCACGTTCCGCTGGGCCGTCATCGACGCCAGCAGGTTGAACTGCTGGAAGACGAACCCGACGCGCCGGTTGCGGACGTGGGCCAGGTCTGCCTCGTCCATGGCACCGACGTCCTCGCCTGCCAACCAGTACCGGCCCGAGGTAGGCACGTCGAGACAGCCGAGGATGTGCATGAGCGTCGACTTGCCCGACCCCGACGGGCCCATGACCGCCAGGTACTCGCCCACCCCGATGGACAGCGACACGCCCCGCAGGGCCTCCACCGCCAGTGAGCCTGTCCGGTAGGTCTTGCGCACGTCCTCGAGCTCGATGACGGGGTGGTCGACGCGCACGACGGCGGTGGCGTCGAACTGCTGGGTGTCGTCAGTTGGCCGCGACGTCCCGGTCACCGCTGCATCACCCGCCCCCGAAGCCCCCGAAGCCACTCCCGCCTAGGCCGCCGCCGCCGAAGCCGCCGCCGCCGAAGCCGCCGCCGCCGAAGCCACCGGTGCTCGTGCCGGTCCTGGTCCGGGTGCCTGTGATCTTGGGGATGGTCTCGATCACTTGGTCGCCGGCGGAGAGCCCTGCGGTGATCTCGGCGTCGCCGCCCGAAGTGGTCCCCACCGTGACCGGCTCGAGCACGTCCTTGCCGTTCTGCACCACTTCGACCTCGGCACCGTTCGTGCCGTAGCGCAGCGCCTCGGTCGGCACCACGAGGACGTTGCTCAACACCTTGACCACGATGGTCAGGTCCGCGCTCATCCCGGAGTAGAGCCCGGACGGGTCGCCGGTGACGTCGATGGTGACCGGGAAGCTGGCCACCCCGTCGGAGCTCGAGGCGATGAGGCCGATGGAGCCCACCGTGCCGTACACGTCGCTCGACGAGCCCTCGGGAACGATCGTGGCTTGGTCACCCTGCTGGATCTCCCCGATGGAGGTGTCGTCCACCGACGCGTCCACCACCCAGCCGCTCGTGTCGACGATGACGATCTGGTCGCTCGACGACGAGTCCGAACCCGAAGAACCCGACGAGCCCTCGTCGCTCGAGCCGGTGAAGCTGTCGGCCGCCGAGCTCGAGGAGGACGACGACGAGGAAGAGGAGGAGGAGTTCCCGCCTGTGCCGCTCACCTGCTGGCCGACGGCCAAGTTGACCTCGGCCACGGTGCCGGCGATCGGAGCCGTGAGGGTGGCGTCGTCGAGAGAGTCCTGGGCGCTCGTGACGGAACTCTCGGCCGCCGTCACCGCCGCCTGATCGGCGTTCAGCTGCTGGGAAGAAGCACCCGAGGACGTATCGCTCGACAACTTCACCTGGTCGGAGTCGAGCTCGGCCTGAGCGGAGTCGAGATCAGCCTGCAAGGCGCTCGAGTCGACCGTGGCGAGCGTCTGGCCGTCCGTCACCGCTTGGCCCACGCTCACGTTGACGGCGGTCACTTGGCCGGCGACGGCGAAGTCCACGTCGGCTTGATCGGACGGCTCGAGTGTTCCGGTGGCCGACGCCGTCTGCTGGATGGTCCCCAGCGACGCCGTGACGATGGAGGTGGTGCTGGTGGGCGCGGCCGACGAGCGGGTGGCCAGCCACGACCCACCTCCCGCCGCCGCTGCCACCACCACAACGGCACCGACCAAGAGGCGGGGATGTTGCCTCCAGGCGACTCTCAGAATCCTCACCCAACCTCCCATCGGTGTCTGCTCGGGAGTGATCTCGGGCAGCCATGCATCTTGGCCGCGCCAGTGACCCATGCAGTGTCACCTCGGGGGCTGTGGCGTGGCTCTCGGAAGCCTGTGAGATTGCTGTACACCTCCGGGGCCACGGCCGGCCGCAGAATTCCCAGCTCAGAGGGCGCTCGAGACCCCTTCGGCGGCGCGCTCGGCACGCAGGACCCGGAGCCGGTGGACCACGCCGGCCAGGATCCCGAGCACCACGACGGCGGCGGCCACGTAGCCGACGTCGCCGATGCCGCCCACCATCGAGTGCCAGCTCGCCCCGAGCGCGTCTCCGATCGATGCTAGGGCGCTGACCCAGACGGCCACCCCGACGAGGGTGTAGGCGCCGAAGCGAACAGGGTCCATCTCGGCCACCCCGGCCGGGAAGGAGACGAACGTCCGGACGACAGGCACCACCCTGGCGATCAGCACCGTCGGATCGCCCCGGCGGGCGAACCACGCCTCGGCCCGGTCGAGGTCGCGGTGAGTGAGGAGGAGGTATTTGCCGAAGCGGTCGACCAGTGCCCGCCCACCGGTGCGGCCCACGGCGTAGGACAGAGAGGAGCCGACCATCTCGCCGCCGATCCCGACGAGGATCACCCAGGCGAGCTGCAGGTGGTGACCGGAGGTGAAAAAGGCGCCACTGGCCAAGGCACCGGCGAGTCCCAGGGTGATCTCCGACGGCAGCGGGATGCAGGCCGCCTCGGCGACGGTGAGGAGGAAGACGGCCAGGTACCCCCAGGTGGTGATGAAGTGCTGCACCCCACCGTTCTAGTCGGCGCCCGGCCGCTGCCCCGGGGACAGCCTGGGCCATGGTTCGAACGGGTGCAGCCGCCGAGGCCCGGTATCGTCGCCGGCCATGTCGGGCGGCCAGCACGGGCCCGGGCGCTGGCCAGTGTCCGCGCTCGAGCCGGCCGGGTTCGTGGCGAGGCCGGGCGGAGCCGCCCTGGCCTACTACGACCTCGGCGGCGAGGGTCCCCCGTTGGTGCTCGTGCACGCCACCGGCTTCTGCGCCGCGGTGTGGCTCCCTTTCGTCGCCGCAGTGCGCGACCGCTTTCACTGCGTGGCCCTCGACCAGCGTGCCCACGGCGCATCGGCGGCGCCGGGCGGCTGGGACTTCTCGTGGGCCGGACTGGGCGACGACCTCCTCGCCCTGGTGGCGGCCGTGGGCCTCGAGCGACCGGTCGCCATGGGCCACTCCTCGGGCGGGGCGGCGAGCCTGCTGGCCGAGGAGACGGAACCGGGCACCTTCGCCGGGATCTACTGCTTCGAGCCGATCGTCTTCCCCGGGGAGGTGCCCCTGGAGCCGAACGTCGAGGGCAACCCGCTCGCCGTCGGCGCCCTGCGGCGCCGCTCCCACTTCTCGGGCCGGGAAGTGGCGCTCACCCACTTCTCGTCGCGCCCGCCCCTCGACCGGCTCGACTCGGCCGTCCTCGCCGCCTACGTCGACAACGGCTTCGAGGCGGACCCGGCGGGAGGGATCCGTCTGCGCTGTCGCCCTGAGCACGAGGCGCAGATGTACGCGCACTCCCTGTCCCACGACGCCTTCGCCCGACTGGATCGGGTGCGCTGCCCGGTCACCCTGGCGTGTGGTGCCCGGACCGACGCCATCGGGCCCGCCTTTCTCGAGCGCTACGCGGCTCGTCTCGGTCGCTCCGAGCAAGTGGTGCTCCCCGGCGTGGGCCACTTCGGCCCGCTCGAAGACCCCGGGCTCGTCGCCGGCTCGCTGGCCCGGTCGATGGCCGGGGGCATCCCTGTCGGTGACCCACCCCCCGCCTACCCTGACTCGGCATGAGCCTGCCGCTCCCCCGCTCCCTGTCGCCGTCGAAGGTGAGCACGTTCCGGGACTGCGCCCTGGCCTTTCGCTTCAGCGCCATCGACCGCCTCGAGGAGCCGCCCAGCCCCCATACCACCAAAGGCACGCTGGTGCACCGCGCCCTGGAGCGGCTGTTCTGGCACCACGAGCCTGGCGACCGCTCGCCTGAGACTGCTCGTGCCGAGCTCGCCGTCGCCTGGGGCGAGCTCGAGGAGAGCGGCGAGCTCGAGACCCTCGGCCTCGGGGTGGACCACGCCGAGGAGCGAGCCGCGTTCCGAGCCGACGCCGCCGCGCTCGTCGACGGGTACCTGCGCCTGGAGGACCCCGATCGCGTCACCGTGCTGGGGGTCGAGCTCACCCTGGAGGCAGACGTCGGCGGACTGCTCCTGCGGGGCATCATCGACCGTCTCGACCTCACCGACGGGGGCGAGCTGGTGGTGGTCGACTACAAGACCGGCCGCGTCCCGGCCGAGCACCAGGAGCACCAGCGCCTGGGGGGTGTGCAGTTCTACGCCCTGCTCTGCGAGCAGGTGCTCGGTCGGCGGCCCGCCAAGGTGCGACTGCTCTATCTGCGCCAGCCCGTGTGCATCGAGGCCGACCCCTCCGACCAGGCGCTGCGAGGGCTTCGTCAGCGCACCTCGGCCGTCTGGTCAGCCATCGAGCGGGCGTGCGCCACCGAGGACTTCAGGCCCAAGCCCTCGGCGCTGTGCTCGTGGTGCGCCTACAAGGCGCTGTGCCCGGCCTTCGGCGGTGACCCGGCGCTGGCCAGCGCCTGGCCGCTCGAGTCCGGCCCCGACGAGACGCCGCTGCCCGCCGCCGTCTGAGCAGGGGCGATCAGCCCTCTCAGCTCCCCGCCGCGTTGCCGGTCGGCGTGCCCGTGTCCGAGGGCGGCTGCAGGACGGTCACGGCTGAGATCTTCCAGCCCGAGGACGAGTCCGTCATGGACAGCACGACCTGAAGGTCGTCGGTGCGCGCCGTCGTCAGCTCGTGGTTGGCATAGGTCTGGTCGACCTCGGCGTACACCGACGCCTGATTGCCCGACAGGCTCTGGATGTAGAGGTAGCGGATCTGGCCCTCCGACTCGGCCTGGACCTGCTCGAGCTGCTGGCGGATGCTCGAGCCGAAGAACTGATTCGACTGCTCGGCGAAGTTCCCGGTGGCGTACGTCGAGATGGTCCGGAAGTCGCTGTCGATGGTGGTCGGCTTGAAGTTGGTGAGGGCCAGCAGGAAGTCGCTGGCCACGCGCTTGACGTTGTCCTGGGAGTTCTCGAGGGATTGGCCGCGTTGCTGCCAGGCGATGGCGAATCCCACCGCCGCCACCACGCTCAGCGCCGTGATCACCAGGCACATGGGCACGAGCCACACGGGCGCCGGGGCGGGGCGCCGCGCCGGGGCGCCTCTCCGAACCGCCGGCGAGCCTGTGCCGCTGCCCGAGGTGACCGTGCCAGCTTCCTGGGGGGGGAGCACCTTGTCGCGTGCCGCCGCCAGCCGTCGCCCGATCCGGCGGCGTCCGGTGCGCCGCGGCACCGTGATCTGCTCGCCGACCACGGACACCCCTGGTTCGGTTGCGGTGGTGTGCTCCTCGGTCATGAGCTCCTCCGTCTGCGATCTCTGGCCACGGCGCCTACCGGGCGAGCCGAACGGGCCGTCCGGCGCCGCCCCAGGGCAAAGAACCATCCCATCACGACCGCCGCCGCTATGAGGAGGATGGTCGGAGCGCCGCTCGCCTGGCGCTCGATGGGGAGCCGAGCCGCGCTGGGGTCGGCGTCAGGGGTCGTGCCTCCGCCTCGCACCTCGGCCTCGGCCGCCGTGGGGGCGATGACCTCGGAGTTGGGGCCGGCCGGGGTGAACCCCGCCTGTAGCCCCGGACCCACCCCTTGGCCGAATTCGGTGCTGCACCCGGCGCCGGGGAGGACGGGCGGCAGGGTCGTGGCCTGCGTGTAGGTGTCCCCCGACGGCTGGCCGGGCGGGAGGATCAGGCGGGTCCGCAGCCACTCCTGGGTGTGGTCGGTGTCGCCCGAGGTGAGCGCCTTGGCCGGGCCGCTCGGCGCCACGGCGGCCACCGCCCCGAAGAACTCCTCGTTGGTGGCGAGGGTGGTGGACAGGTTGGACAGGTTGGTCGGCTCGGCCAGGTTGGAGTCGACGTCGGCGACGTCGTGGACGAGGCAGGCCAGGTTGGGCTCGTTCTCGGTCACCAGGTCGTTCAGGTCGGTGGCGGCCGAGTTGCCCTGGTTGAGCAGGTCGACGAGCTCGGGGCTGTGGGTGGCCAGGACCTGGGCCAGCACGGCGGTGTCGGCCAGGCCCTGTTGCAGGGAGCCGGCGTTGGCCGTGACCGCGTTCAGGACGGGCGGGGCGTTCTCGAGCAGGGACTCGAACTGCTGGTCGTAGGCGAGGAACTCCTGGCTGAACAGCTCGGACGAGGAGGCGATGGTGCGCAGGTTCTGCCCGTTGTTCTGCAGGGCCAGAGCCAGCTGGTGCAGCAGGTCGTTCAAGTCGCCGGCCGGGATGGCCTGGAGCAGCTTCGTCGCCTCGGCCACCACCGTGCCCACGTCGGCCGGGGTGCTGTCGGGAGAGGCCGGGACGACCGCCCCGTTGCGCAGGTCGGGGGCGGCGCCGGTACGGGTGGGGACCAGGTCGACCTCCTGCTGTCCGAGGGCGTTGGCGATGTCGATGCGAGCCGCCACGTCGTCGGGCACGTGGGTGCCCGGGTTGAGCGTCATCGTCACCTTGGCGCCGTTTGAGGCGAGCGAGACCGACTTGACCGACCCCACGTCCACGCCGTCGAGGGTCACGGTGAAGTTCTGGGCCAGGCCTGCGGCCGTGGGGAAGACGGTGGAGACGGTTGTGGTGTTGGCCAGAGGATTGCCGAGCAGGTCGAGGAAGCCGTAGGCGACCAGGGCGGCCGACAGCACGGTGAAGGACACCAGGTTGATCAGGATGCGGCGGGTGATCACGACCCGCTCCCGCTGGCATTGCACGTGCTGTCCGCCGTGTTGCCGCTGCCGGCCCCCGGCAGACCGCACACGATGATGTCCTCGAGGATCTGGGCGTAGTTGTTCACCGTCAGGCTGGCCAGCGCCTCGTTGTGGGCGGGCAGCTCCTCCAAGATCGTGGCCAGGTCCTTCTGGTGCTCGGCCAGCTGGTTGGCCACGGCGGCCAGGGCGTCGATCTGGTCCTCGGTCTGGGACAGCCCCGTCGTCAGGATGGAATTGCCCTGCACGGCCAGGTCGTCCAACGACTGCAGGAGCTGCTCGAAGCGTCCGGACTGCTGGGCCAGGATCTGCGTGGTCTGGGCCAGGTTGCCGACGGCCTCGGCGTCCTGCTGAGCGTCGGGGCTCAACGTCGAGTTGAACTCGTTCAAGTTGTTGATGACCGACGTGATCTCCGACGAGCGTGACGAGTACCCGGCGAGGATGGTGTCGAAGTCGTTGAGCAGCTGCTGGAGGTTGGCGGCCTGACCGCCGAAACCCTCGGCGCCGTTGTCGATGATCTCCGACAGCTGCGCGGCGTTGACGGCCCCGAACACCTCGGCGCCCGCCTCCACCAATTGCTGGATGCCGGGCACGAACTCGGTGTGGGTGATGACCGAGCCGTTCTGGAGCAGCGGACCGTCACCCGGCGACGGCGCCACCAGCGACACGAAGTGCTCGCCCAGGATGCTGGTCTGCTGCAACTCGGCGGTCACGTTGGCGGGCACGTCGGCGTCGCGGTCGATGGTCATGACGACCTTGGCTTCGTCCCCGCTCAGCGAGATGGACTTCACGCTGCCCACGGTGATGTCGGCGTACTGGACAGGCGCGCCCGTGACCAGGTCGGCCACGTCGGTGAACTTGGCACTGGCGGTCAGCGTCGCCGGGCCCCCGGCACACCCCGACAGGCCCACGGCCATGGCCAGGGCGGCCAGGGCACCGCCGCCTGCCGAGGCGATCCGCTTGGCCTTCGGTACCAGGCGGGCGGCCATCAGAACATGCTCCCGAAGAAGTGGGCGACACCGAGAAGCGAGTGGAGCAGGCTGCCCAAGAGCCCGCTGCTCGAGCTCTGGTTGGCCTGCTGGTCGTTCACCGTCGGCTGGGAGCTGGGCAGCGCCGGCGCGCCCAAGCCTGAAGGCGTGGTCGTGGTGAGCGACGATGCCGGCACGTTGGAGACGGCCTGCTCTTGGGACTGGCTCAGGCCGGGGATCTCCGCCGCGCCCTGGGCCAGGAGGCTCTGGGCCGTGGGCGCCGAAGCTCCGCTGCCGGTGGCATCGGTGAGCAAGGTGGGGATGAGCGACAGCAGCGGGTCGAAGAAGCCGGAGTCCGGGTTGCCGCACGTCTGCAGGGTCGAGATCTCGGTGGAGGAGAGCCCGGCGCTGTGGTTGGCCAGGATCCGCCGGCAGATTCCGGCCAGGCGGTCGCGGATGAGCCCGGCGAGCACGCCGCTGGTGGTCCCCGGCGCCAGCTGGGTGTTGAGGTTGAGCCAGTTGTTGACCGGGTCATAGGCGCGTTGGGCGGCGGCGAAGAGCGCCACCGACGACGAGAGGCCCTGGTCGAGGTCGCCCAGGTTGCGATCCAGGGTCCGGCCGACCTGGGTGATGGTGCCGATGTCGCTCTGCAGCCCGGACAGGTTGGGGCTGAGCAAGGTGGTGAGCTGCTGGCTGGCCTGGGCCAGCTGGGTGATCGAGTCGCCGAGCGGTCCGCTCTCGTTCGAGAGCACGCTGGCCACCGTGTCGTAGTCCTGCAGCAGCTGGGTCACCTGGGTGGTGCGCTGGCGGAGGGTGGAGGTGATGTCGGCCAGCGAGCCGTTGAGCTGTCCCAGCTCGTTGCCCTTGTCGGCCAACACCTGCAGAGTGGCGGCGCCGTTGGCGATGAGCTGGTTGAGCGCCTGGCCTTGCCCCTGGAGGTCCTGGTCCAGGTTGGTGACGAGGTTGCCGACCGATTGGTCGTTCACCTCGCCGAGGAAGGTCTGCAGATCGCGCAGCAACTGGTCGATCGACTCGGGAACCGAGGTGCGGCTCTCGGGGATCACCGCCCCGTCGGCCAAGCGCGGCCCACCGGTGTACCCGGGCGAGAGCTCGATGGAGGGTTCGCCGAGGAGCTGAGGAGAGGTGAGGGTGGCTCGCACGTCCTGGGGCAACGACTGGCTGCCGTCGATGCTCATGACCACGACGACCCGTCCGACTTCGGGAGTCACGGAGCTGACCGTTCCCTCCTGCACGCCCAGGACTTCGACGGCGTTGCCGGCGAAGAGACCCTCGGCGCTCGGGAACATGGCGCTCACCGTGTAGCCGTCGGTTCCGCCACAAGCGGCGAGTCCCATCCCCCCGAGCCCGAGCAGGCCGGCGAAGAGGAGCCGGCGAATCACGACCCACCTCCGAGGAGGGGGGAGAGCAGCTCTTCGAGGGGGTTCAGCAACGAGGTCCCCGATCCCGTCGACGTCGACGACGATGAAGACGACGAGTTCGACGAGCCGGCGGAGGAGCCGGAACCCGTCGAGGAGTCCGATCCGGCCGGGCCCGAGGGCGTGGCCGTCTGGCCCTCAGGAGGACCGCTGCGTTCGTCACACGGCAGCGGGTCGGGACCGAGGACTTCGTCGAGGGCCTGGTCGAGGGCACCGCAGTTGCCGAGCACGGCGTAGCCGTTGGCGATGCCGACCACGTTGGCGTAGATGTTGGCCCAGCTGGTCGGGGTGTTGTCGGGTCCCGAGTAGCCGATGGACGAGAAGCCCTGGAGCGCGGAGGACAGGTAGGCCACACCCTCGGCCAGGTCCTCCTGGTGCTGCTGGAGCACGCCGAGCACCGACTCCAGGTGGCCGAGCAGCCCTTGCAGCTCGGGCTGGTTCTCCCCCACCAGGTTGGCCGTCTCGGTGGCGAGCTGGTCGGTGCTCACGATGAGGGCGTTCAGCTCTCCGCTCTCGTTGGCGAGCCCGGAGACCACGGTCGACAGCTGGTCCACGACGCCGGCCAGCTGGTCGTCGCGCTGGGCGACCGTGGACGCCAGGGTGTTGGCCGAGTCGATGAGGCTCGAGACCTGCTGCTGGCGCTGGCCGACGGCCGAGGTGAACTCGCTCAGGCCGGTGATGATCTGGGCCACCTGGATCTGCTTGCCCTGGGTGATCTGCTGCAAGGAGGCGAGCAGTTGGTTGAAGGCCTCGACGTCGCTCCCCTGGAGCAGGGTCCCGGCGGTGTTCTCGAGGTCCTGGAATTCCACCGGGATGGACGTGTTGGTGATGGTGGCACCGTTGGTGAGCGGGTGGTTCCATCCCGTCTCGGGTGTGAGCGCGACGTCGAGGACTCCGAGGACGGTCTGCACCTCGACGGCGGCCGAGGTCTCCTGGGGGATGACGACACCGTGGTGGATGGCCAGATCGGCGATGACGGCGCCCCCGTCGACGTGGACTGCGCTCACCGACCCGATGTTGATCCCGGCCATGCTCACCTCGGTGCCCTTGCCGATGCCGGCCGCGTTGGTGAGACGGGCCTTGACGGTGTAGGAGGGCGTGAAGACGGAACGGTTGAGGAAGAGCACTCCGAGCACGATGGCCGCCGCCACCACCACGGCGATGGCGCCGATGATCTTCGGGTTGCGCTCGGTGAAGGACTTCATTGGGCGCTCCCCAAGAAGTTGCCCTCGCCCGCCACCATCTGCAGGACGTCGCCCACGCTGGCGCTCTGCAGCGAGCTCGCCGCCGACGAACCGTTGGCCGGGCTGAGCCCTGAGGACGAGGGTAAGCCCCCGGCGAGGCCGGAGCCGGCCGGGGCGTTCGTCGGCTCGTAGTACGTGCACGACGTCTCGTCGGCCAGACAGGTGTAGACGAGCTGGACCTGGAACCACTGGCCGTAGGCGGAGATGTCGGTGTACGGGGCCAGTCCGGATCCCAACGTGCTCAGGCCCTGGTTGAGGGGGCCCTCCTGGCTCTGGATGTCGGCCGACACCGCGTCGAGGTCGGCGATGGCGCCCGAGAGCGAGTTGTTGGTGTTGCCCTCGAGGGCCGACACCTCCTGGCCCACCTCGGCCAGGTTGGACACCGTCTGGTCGAGCAGGTTGTTGCGGCTGGACAGTGACTGGGCGACGGTGTCCAGGTTGTCGACCACCTGGCCCAGGTCGCCGCTTCGCTGAGCCAGGGCGCTGAAAACGGTGTTCAAGTTGTCGACCAGCTGACCCACCTGCGTGTCGACCGAGCCGAGGGACTGCGAGACCGAGGCGGCGTTGTCGATGAGCTGGTCCACCTGCCCCACGTCACCCTGGAGTGCGTCGGCGAAGGCGGTCACGACCTGGTTGGCCTCTTGGGGGTTGAGCGCGCCGAGCAGGGGGCCGAGCGAGTTGAGCAGTGCGCCGAGGTCCGGTCCGGGGACGTTGTCCGACAAGGGGATGGTGGTCCCCGGCTTCAAGGCGGTCTTGTCGTGACCCGGGTAGAGGTAGAGGAACTGCTGGCCGAGCACGTTCGCCCACTGCGTTCCCACTTCGGTACCCTTCGGGAGGTGCACGCCGGTGTCGACGGCGAAGGTGACGAGGGCATGGCCGCGCTGCAAGGCGACACCGGTCACCTGGCCCACGGTGACGCCGGCGATCTTCACCGCGTCGGAGGGCGTGAGGCCGGTGGCGTCGGTGAGCTGGGCCTGGTAGCTCACCCGGCTGGTGAAGAACGAGATGTTGCCGATGCGGGCCGCCAACCCGGCCAGGATGACCAGGCAGGCAACGGCGAAGGCGGCGACCTTGAAGGTGGTGGGGTGCAGGATGCCGCTGTGGCGCACCCAGTGCTTGAACCGCTCCCAGGCCCTCACAGCGCGCCTCCCAGGAGCGAGTCGATGAAGGATCCCAGCCCGGTCTGCTGGGGGACCTCGGGTTGGGTCAAGCCTTCATAGGTCTGGGTCTGGAGGTTGGTGGCCGCCTGCGCCGTTGACGAGGTGCCCGAGGAGGCCTGCTGAGAAGAGGACTGGGCGGCGTCGAAGGCGGACATCTGGCTCGAGCAGTTGAGCGGCGAGCCCGACCCGGTGAGCGCCTGCTGCAACGGCTCCAGGAACGACAGTCCTGGCTCGGCCGGGGCCAGCAGCGAGCACACCAACGTGTTGATGTCGCTCAACTCGATGAAGGTCTGGAAGTAACCGAAGTGCGAACCGTCGGGCAGCACCTCGGCCGGGTCGACGGCATTGGCCAGCTTGGTCAGGTACATGGCCAGACCGGAGATGACCTGTCCCACGTCCTGCTGCTGCACCAACAGGACGCGGGCCACGTTGTCGCCCGAGGAGAGCAAGGTCATGATGTCCGGGTGGTAGGCGGCCAGGAACTGGGCCAAGTTCTCGGCGAAGGGGGACAAGGTCTGGAGCAGCTTCTGATAGGCGGCGGCCTGGGAGTTGAACGAGGGCAGCGCCTGGTTCGAGGCCGCCGAGATGGCGTTGAGCGACGACGCCGTGGGGGCGATGGCGGCAGCGAAGCCGTTCAGGGAGTCGAGGGCGGTGAGTTGCTGGGGAAGCGTGTTGTCGAGGAAGTTGGCCAGCTTCACCCCTTCGTCGATGCTGGCGGCGATGGTTGGTCCCTCCCCCTCCGATCCCTGGGCCAGGTTGGAGACGATGGTCGACAGGTCCGGCGCGTCGATCTGGGCCAAGAGCGGATCGGCGGCGGCGAAGAGGTCGGTGAGCTCGGGCGACACCGCCGTGTGCGAGATGGTGGAACCGGGCGCCAAGTAGGTGGCCGGGTCACCGGCCGGGTCGCCCGGGAAGGTGAACTGCACGTTGTCTGCGCCGAAGACGTTGACGGGGAGGATGGTGGCCGTGGCACCGGCGGGCACGTGGAAGTTGCGGTCGATGGCCATGGTCACCATGGCCCGGCCGTGCGACAGTTCGATGGTGCCCACCCGGCCCACCTGCACGCCCTCGTAGGTGACCTCCGAGCCGGCGTGCAGGCCCTCGCCCGAGCGCGAGAAGTACCCGGTGAGGTTGTAGCTGCCCGAGAAGGCGCCGTCGGATGCCTTGACGATCAAGCTCACCCCGGAGACGACCACCGCGAAAGCCACCACTACGGCAAGGAGTCGAAGTGGCCGGCTCATCCGACCAACCTGGCCGTGGAGTTGGCCCCGCCGAACATGATCGTCGACAGCAGCAGGTTGAGCAGGACGATCACGATGATCGAGATGCGGATGGCCCGGCCGGCAGCCACGCCCACACCGGCCGGGCCGCCGGTGGCCCGGTACCCGTAGTAGCAGTGGATCATGGTCACGGCCACGGCGAAGACCATGGCTTTGATGAAGGAATAGAAGATGTCGATGGGCGGCAGGAACAATCGGAAGTAGTGCTGG
>JASHUM010000026.1 GCA_030040015.1 Acidimicrobiales bacterium | reverse complement strand
GCCATGAGCCGGGCCGCCGGTCTGCGCGACGCCACCGCCATCGTCGGGATCGCCGAGACACCCTTCGCCAAGCACCTCGATCCGCCCGAGATCGAGCTCGCCTGCCAGGTCATCGTGGACGCCTGCGCCGACGCCGGCGTGGACCCGGCTGAGATCGGGGCCCTGTGCTCCTACACGATGGAGTCGACCGAGGAAGTCGACATCGTCCGGAACGTCGGCTGCAAGGAGGTGACCTTCTTCAGCCAGGTGGGGTACGGCGGCGGAGCGGGCTGTGGCGTGGTGGGTCAGGCCGCCATGTCCGTGGCCTGCGGGCAAGCCGAGGTGGCCGTGGCCTGGCGTTCGCGCAAGCGGGGCTCGGGCCCCCGGCCCTGGACCAATACCTCGGTGCAGCTGCGCGTGCCGGGCCAGTGGACGCGGCCCTTCGGATTGCTTCGCCCCGTGGACGAGATCGCCATGCTCACCCGGCGCTACATGCACGAGTACGGCGCCACCCGCGATCACCTGGCCAACGTGGCCCTGTCGGTGCGCAAGCACGCCAATCGCAACCCGGCCGCCATGATGCACGCCAAGGAGATGACCCGCGACGACTACATGAACAGCAGGTGGATCTCCGAGCCGCTGTGCCTGTTCGACAACTGCTTGGAGACCGACGGCGCCCTGGCCTGCGTCATCGTCTCGGCCGAGCGGGCCAAGGACCTGCGCCAGCCGCCGGTGTACCTCCACGCCTTCGCCCAGGGCCTGCCCGCCGAGCACCAGACCATGGTCAACTTCTTCAACGACGACCCCCTCACCGGCCCGGCCTGGGCGTGCGCCCGCAGACTGTGGGCCAACGCCGAGTTCGGACCGGAGGACGTGGCCGTGGCGCAGATCTACGACGCCTTCTCGCCGCTCATCTTGTTGTCGCTCGAGGGCTACGGCTTCTGCAAGCGCGGCGACGCCCCCGGCTTCACCGAGAACGGCAACCTCGAGTGGGGCAGGGGCAGCCTCCCCGTCAACACGTCGGGCGGCGGGTTGTCGGAGGCGTACGTGCACGGATTCAACCTCATCAACGAAGGCGTGAAACAGCTTCGAGGCACCTCCACCTCGCAGGTGGAGGGGGCCGAGACGTGCTTGGTGACCTCGGGAGAGGGCGTGCCCACGAGCGCCTTGCTCCTGCGGCGGTGAGAGGAGGGCCATGGCCAATGCCGCTGCGTTCTCGGGGGGCTACGTCGCCAACCTCGGCCCCTCGGCCGAGGGTTTCCTCCTGCCCGCCGTCGACGAAGAGGCCGTGGCGTTCTGGCAGGCCGCCAAGGAAGGACGGCTCGTCGTCCAGGCCTGCGGGCAGTGCGGGCGCCTACGACACCCACCCCGCCCCATGTGCCCGTCGTGCCACTCCACTTCCCGGCTGTGGAAGGAGGTGGCGGGGGCGGGAACGGTGTGGTCCTACGTGGTGCCCCATCCCCCGCTGCTCGAGCCGTACTCCGGCGTGGCCCCCTACAACGTCATCGTGGTCGAGCTCGACGCCGAGCCGATGATCCGCTTCGTCGGCAACCTCGTGGAGGACGTGGACGCTCCCCTCGACAGCGTCGACCCCCACAGCATCCGCATCGGCGAGCCCGTCGAGGTGGTATTCCGCACCTTCACCCGCAAGGACGGCTCGACCGAGGCCCTCCCCTTCTGGGTACGGCGCCCGAGCTGAGGACGACGGTGGCCGTCTCCGTCCACGAGCTCGAGCTCCCCACCGTCGACATCCTGGGGACAGAGCGGACCGAAGCACTGGCCCAGCTGGCGCGGGCCCGGCGCCAGCACTGGCTGGCGAGGACCCCGGTGGGCTTCGCGGTGACGACCTACGAGGACGCCGTGTCGGTGCTGCGGGACCGCCGCTTCCACTCGGCGCTGTCGCTGCTCCCCCAGATGGCAGGCATCCAGACCGACGGCTCCTTCGAGTACTTCGAGCGGCGGCGACGCTCGATCCTGTCCATGGAGGGCGACGAGCACGCCCGGCTGCGCCGGCTGGTGGCTCCTGCCTTTACGCCGGCGTCGACGCAGCGGCTCCGTCCCGTGATGGGCGAGGTGATGGACGCGCTGATCGACCAGGTGGCCGACAAGGGCTCGGCCGAGTTGGTGGCCGAGATCTGCGAGCCCTATCCCATCCCCATCATCTGCGAGCTCCTCGGCGCGCCCAAGGAGGACTGGAAGCTCTTCTCGTCGTGGGCCACCGACATCTTCCGCATCTTCAACCAGAACCTGGTCGAGGACCTCCCTGTCATCATGCGGGCCTCGGAAGAGCTCGACGGATACGTCCGGGCCATGGTCGAGCGCCGTCGGCTCGAGCCTCGGGACGACCTGCTGTCCGACCTCATCGCCGTCGAGGAGGCGGGAGACCGGCTCTCCACCGACGAGCTCGTGATGCTGGCCGAGGCGGTGCTCATGGCCGGCACCGACACCACGCGCAACCAGCTCGCCTGCGCCCTGGCCCTGCTCGCCGACCACCCCGGCCAGTGGGCGGACCTCGCCGGTCGCCCGGAGCTGGCCCAGCGTGCCGTGGAGGAGACCATGCGTTTCCTCGGCGCCGTACGCGGCACGGGCCGGGTGGCGTCCGAGGACATCGAGTACCGAGGCGTGCTCTTCCCGGCCGGGACCCTGGTGGCTGTGAGCCTGGCCGGGGCCAACCGGGACCCGTCGGTGTTCGAGGCTCCCGACACCTTCGACATCACCGCCGAACGCAACACCCAGCAGCTCACCTTCGGCTCGGGCATCCACCACTGCCTGGGCGCGGCGCTGGCGCGCGCCGAGCTGCAGGAGGCGCTGCCCCTTCTCGCCGGCCGGATGGCGAACCTGCACGTCGAGGGTCAGGTGGAGTGGAAACCGGCCACATTCGGCATCTGGGGCCCGGCCCGCCTGCCCGCCCGCTGGGGCTAGGAGGGGGGCAGCGACCAGTTCCGGTTGGGCCGAGCCGGCGGGATGTTCATCGGCTCCGTCGGTCTCCACCCGCTCGCCTCGAGGTCCTCGAGGACGTGCGCCATGTTGTAGACGTCCTCCTCGTAGTCGAAGCGCCCCTGGCCGGCGTAGCGAAGACGCGAGTAGCCGGACTGGGAGTAGGCCGAGCCGTCGGGCTTGGTGCCGGGGACGATCTGGGTCCACTTGACGACCACGTCGTCACCCTCGACGGCCGTGAACTCGATGGGAAAGCGCCAGTCGCCGAGCCCAACCATCGACTCGACGAGCCAACTGGCGATGGCCTGCTTGCCCTCGATGCGGCCCCAAGCGGCATCCACGTAGACGGCGTCGTCGGTGTAGAAGTCGGCCAGGGCGCCGAAGGCGTCGGGCTCGACGCCGTCCTCGATGCGCCGGCGGGTCTCGTGGTAGCGATCGACGGCCGCTTTGACCTCGTCACGCGGATGGGGGCGTGTGGCGCCGGGCATCCGTGCAGGGTAGCGCCGGGCGAGCCCGCTCAGCCGAAGGTGAAGTCGTAGGCGCTCACTCCCGGGCTGAACTGCAGCTGCAGCAGCCCGGTGGTGGAATCGGTCGACGAGAACAAGGTGTGGAGGTCGGGGATGCCCGACACCGTCACCGGGGCCTGCGGCGTGCCGTTGACGGTCACCTGCACCGTGCCGGTCCCACCCATCACCAGGTACACGTCGCGCCCGGTGAAGCGCATCTCGATGCCGGCGCCGGGCCCGGCCGTCGCCTCCTCGGCACCCACCGTCCAGACACCCGAGAGCGCCCACCCGTTGAGCGGGACCTGCTGCGGCGCCGTGTAGGTGGCGGCCACACCGGGCTCGACCTCCCCGCCCACGTAGTCGTCCATCCGGTCGTACCCGACGTAGCTCTCGGGGGTGGTGGGCTCGTCGGGCGTCAGGTTGGACACCATGGTGGCGCCGGGCAACATCTTCGACCCGCCGGCACGCAGCAGGGTGCGGATGGCGGCCTCGGTGGCGCCGTAGTCGCCCTCGCCGAACTGGACGTGGCGGATGTCGCCGTTCTGGTCGATGAGGTACTCAGCGGGCCAGTACTGGTTGCCGTAGGCGTCCCAGGTGGCGTAGTCGTCGTCGATCGCAACCGGGTAATCGACGCCGAGCTGGCCGACGGCGGCCTTGACGTTCGACACCACGTGCTCGAAGTCGAACTCCGGCGTGTGCACCCCGACGACCACGAAGCCATCCGACTTGTACTCCTGGTACCAGGCCTCCACGTGGGGAAGCGTCCGCTGGCAGTTGATGCAGGAGTAGGTCCAGAAGTCGACCAGCACCACCTTGCCCCGCAGCTCCTGCAAAGTGAGGGGGCGGTCCCCGGGGGTGTTCAGCCATGCGGTGATGCCGCGGAAGTTCGGCGCCGGGCCCAGGTCGGGGAGCGAGGTCGTCGAGGCGACCGCCGTCGAGAACGGTCTGCGCTCGCCCGTGAGTGCCTGGAGGCGCTTGGTGACGCCGGTACCGCCCTCGACGTGGTCCTCCAAGGCGCTGGTGTAGCCGGGGACCGCCGTCTGCAACGGACGCGTCAGGTTGAAGGCGATGGACAGTCCGGTGAGCACCAGGACCACGCCCGCCACGCTGCGGAGCATCGGGGCCCGGTCACGCAGGCGCCTCCAGCCGGTGGCGGTCCGCCTCGCCAACAGCGCCATGGCGAGGAGGGGGACCGCCGTGCCCGCTGCGTAGGCGACGGTGAGCAACACCGAAGTGAGGCCGACCCGATGGGTGGCGGCGACCACCGAGATGGCGGCGAGCACCGGGCCGGCACAGGGGACGAAGACGAGCCCCAGGCTCACCCCGAGCAGGAAGCCGCTGCCCGACCGGCGCTCGCTGCGGGCACCGAGGCGGGCGAAGGGCCGTTCGAGGAGCTCGCCGATGCTCGGGACGAGAAAGCCCACGCCGAGGACGACGAGGGCGACGATGCCGAGGTCGCGCAGAAAGTCTTGCGGAAGGTGGAGCGCGCTCAGGACCGACCCGCCGGCCAAGGTGAACAGGCTGAAGCTGGCCACCAGTCCCCCGATGATGGCGTAGGGCCTCCACCTGCTCCCGCCGGTGGCGCCCCCGGCGACCACGACCGGGAGCACGGGCACGATGCAGGGGGAGAACCCGGTGATCAGTCCGCCCAAGAACCCGATCCCGAGCAGCACTCCCATCGTCACGTCCCTTTCTCCGGTCGGCGGTGCCTGCCGAGGATACGGAGCCGCACCCCCGATGAGTCATCGGGGTGCCGAGGTCGCTACTGGGCCAGGGGGCCGGCGATGGCGGGCGAAGGCAGGCGCAGCGGCGCCCAGGCGGCGAGCAACACGGCGATGTCGTCGGCCACCTTGCCCTCGACGTGGAGGTGGAACCTGGCCATCAAGGCGTCGAGGGCGTCCTCGATGTCGTCCGTGGCCAGGGTCTCGACCGACGCCTCGACCAATCCAAAGGGCTCGCCGGCCCGGTCCCGACCCTCGATGAGCCCGTCGGTGTAGAGCAGCAGCCGGTCGCCGGGCTCGAAGTCGAAGCGGTCGACGACGACGGCGCTCGGGCCCACACCGAGCGGGGTGGCCCGACGTGAGGGCTCCAGGGGACGCACGACGCGTCCCCGCACGTGCAGCGGGGCCGGATGGCCCAGGTTGGCCAGGCGCAACTCGCCCGACGTGCCCATCTCGACGAAGAGCGCGGTGATGAACTCGTCGTCGTCGAGCATGCGCTCGGTTTGGCCCACCACGTCCAGGACCAGCTGGGCGAGGTCGGGGGCCGAGTACACCGATCGCCGAAAGGCGCGCAGCGCCGCCGAGGCCGCCTGCACGGCGGGCAGGCCCTTGCCGCGGACGTCGCCGATGAGGAGTCGCACCCCGTGGATGGTGTCGGCCACCTCGTAGAGGTCGCCGCCGATCTTGGCCTCGTCGGTAGCCGACTCGTAGCGCGCCGCCAGCGCCAGAGGACCGACGAAGGGCGCCGGAGGCCGGATCACCGCCTCCTGGGCCACCTGCACGATCTGGCGGAGCCTGCCCAGCACCCGGGCCCGGTCGGAGATGGCGGCGGCGGCGAACAGCCCCACGAGCGCCACCGTGGCGTTGAAGCACTGGAGCTTGATCATCGACGCCGCCAAGCCGGTGTGGGTGAACTGGCCCTGGTGGTGCACGACGGCCACGGTCATGAGGACCGAGGTGAGCAGACCGGCCGGGGCGGCGCCCCGTTGGTGGAAGCGCCAGGCGATCCAGACGAGAGGCGGGAAGACGATGAACAAGCCGGGGTCGCTGCGGCTCGCCGCCAGGAGCACCGTCCCCACCAGGAGCAGCCCCAGCCCCATCGCCTCGGCCGTGCGCCACCAGCTCCACGGCTGGCGCCGGGCGCGCAACGACCAGAAGAACGGCGCCACCAACAACATGCCCATGGCGTCGCCCGTCCACCACACCAACCAGGTCGACCCGAAGTGGGCGAAGGGCACGGCACCGGAGAGGACGAGGCAGGTGGTGCCACCCGAGGCGCTGAGGGTGGTGGAGGCCGTGCCCGCCACCACGAGCGCCAGCGCGTCGCGGGGCCGGCCCAGGTCGGTGTCGAAGTCCAGGGAGCGAAGCAGCCGGCCGGCCACCACCGGGGCGACGGTGTTGCCGACGGCGATGCCGAGCGCCACCCACGGCGAGGGGCTGATGGGAAGGTTGACGAAGAAGGCGGCCACGCCGAGGGCGGGCCACACCCGATAGCCGACGAGGAGGACGGCCACCAGGGCGACTCCGGTCGGGGCCCACAGGGGGGTGACGCTTCGCCCCACGAGCGACAGCTCCAGGCTGAGCCTGGCGACCGCGTAGTAGACGAGGGCGACCGTGGCCAGCGGCACGAGCTGGTCGTACGGCGGCCGCAGCGCGCCGAATCGACGCGAAGCGGGCAGCTGGAAGCGGAGCACTGGCACCCTCCTGGGACAGCCCCGGCCGCCCCGGGCACCGCCCCTCGCCACCTCATCATGGCGCAGCGCTCCGGACCCGGGAAGGCGAGTGTCAAACCTTGTGCCTTCCGTGGCAGCGATCCACGCCTGTGGCGTCCCCCTGTCCTCACGAGCCGTGATCCTGTTGGCGGCCGATGACCCCGGCGACGGCGTGCTATCCAGGGCGCATGTGCCGCAACATCACCCCGCTCCGGGGCCTCGAGCCGCCCGCCACCGCCGAGGAGGTGGAGGCGGCTGCTCGCCAGTTCGTGCGCAAGGTGAGCGGGCTGACGACGCAGTCCGCCCGGACCGATCCGGCTGTGGACCGGGCGGTGACCGCCGTCGCTCGAGCCACGACCGAACTGCTGGCCGCCTTGCCACCCCGGCGCCGACCCCCCACGACGGTGCCGCCGCTGCGCCGCACGGGCGCCGGGACAGCGACCGGAGCGTCGTGAACGAGCACCACGAGTTCTGCGGGAGCGACCAGTGGCGGGAGATGATCCGCACGTCGATCCTCCCCTGGGCGATCGGCGACGTCGACCTCGGGGACGACGTCCTCGAGGTCGGCCCGGGCTATGGCGCCACGACCGACGTCCTGGGTGAGTCGCTCCCGAGACTCACCGCGGTCGAGATCGACGCCGAGCTGGCCACCATGCTGACCGAGCGCTTCGCCTCGCGCCCCTCCGTCGAGATCGTGCGCGGCGACGCCACCGCTCTCGAGTTCCCCGCAGGACGCTTCACCGGGGCCGCCTCTTTCACCATGCTCCATCACGTCCC
>JASHUM010000025.1 GCA_030040015.1 Acidimicrobiales bacterium | reverse complement strand
GCCGGCGCCGACCGGGTGGTGAGCGTCGACCTGCACTCCGGGCAGGTCCAGGGCTTCTTCGACGTGCCCTTCGACCACCTCACGGCCATGCCGGTGCTGGTCGACGACCTGCAGCGAAGCGGCACCGACCAGCTGGTGGTGGTGGCGCCCGACGCCGGCCGGGTCAAGGTGGCCGAGCGCTTCAGCCAGCACCTCGGTGCCGACCTGGCCTTCGTCCACAAGCGCCGTCCGAGGGGCAGCGCCAACGAGGTGGTGGCCCTCGACGTCGTGGGCGAGGTGGAGGGCCGGCGCTGCGTGCTCGTGGACGACATGATCGACACCGCCGGCACCATCTGTGCCGCCGCCGAGCTGCTCATGGAGCGCGGGGCAGCCGAGTCGTGGGCCATGGCCACCCACGGGATCCTCTCCGACCCGGCCCTGGAGCGGCTCGAGAAGTCACCGTTGTCGAGGGTGGTGATCACCAACACCCTGCCCCTGGGTGAGGACCGCCGCATCGACAAGCTGCAGGTGCTGTCGGTGGCCAAGCTCATCGCCGACGCCATCGACGCCGTGTTCGAGGACACCTCGGTGTCGGAGATCTTCGGAGGAGAGAACCTCGCCTGACGGGCCCGTGCGCCAGGCTGTCTATGCTTTGTCGCTCGGTGCCCCCGGGGGATGCCCGTGGTGGCGCCGCCCCCCGTAGCGACCCGAGGAGCTCCTCATGGCCGACAACACCTTGATCGCCGAGACCGGCCGCTCGACCGGGAGCCGTCCGGCCCGGCGCCTGCGACGCGACGGCCGGATCCCGGCCGTGGTCTACGGCAACGGCGTGGGCCCGGTCTCGGTGACGGTCGGGGCCAGAGAGCTGCGCGCCGCCCTGTCCACGCCGGCGGGGCTCAACGCCGTGGTGACCCTTCAGGTCGAGAAGGAGAGCTACCCGACGCTGGCCCGTGAGCTCCAGCGCCATCCGGTGCGGGGGACGGTGACGCATGTCGACTTCCAGGTCGTCGACCTGAACGTCGAGACCCACGCCGAGGTTCCCATCTCACTGGTGGGCGAGGCGGTGGAGGTGAACCGCGCCGACGGCGTGGTCGACCAGCAGATGTTCACCTTGACCGTGCGGGCCCGCCCCGCCGACATCCCCGCTGCCTTGGAGGTGGACGTCTCCGAGCTCACCGTGGGCGGTTCGATCCGCGTCTCGGACATCACCCTTCCTCCCGGCGTGCACACCGACGTCGACCTCGAGTCCGTGGTCGTCGCCGGCCAGGCGTCCCGGGTGGCGGCCGACATCGAGGAGGCCGCCGCGGCTGCCGCCGCTGAAGCCGAGGCGGTCGGGGAAGGCGAGGCGGCCGCGCCCGCCGCCGAGGGCGAGGCTGCCTCCGGCGAGTCGGCCGGCGGGGAGGAAGGCTGACCCTGCGCCGTCTGGTCGGCGGCGCCCGGCGGGGAGCCGGGGCCGATGTGGTCGTCGTGGGGCTGGGGAACCCGGGTGCCGAGTTCCGCCACACCCGCCACAATCTCGGCGCCGACACCGTCGAGCTGTTGGCCGAACGCCACGGTGTCCGGCTGCGCCCCGAGCGCGGCACTCGGTCGCTCGTGGCCCAGGTGAAGGTGGGTGGCCGCGCCGTCGTTCTGGCCGTGCCCCAGACCTACGTGAACGAGTCGGGCCTTGCCGTCGCCGGGCTGGTGAGGCGCTTCGGCCCTCTCCCCGTCGACCGGGTGGTGGTGGTGCACGACGAGCTGGACCTGCCCGTGGGCCGGGTGAAGGTGAAGGTCGGGGGAGGAACGGCCGGCCACAACGGCCTGCGCTCGGTCCA
Organism: Acidimicrobiales bacterium; assembly: GCA_030040015.1. Lineage (GTDB taxonomy): Bacteria > Actinomycetota > Acidimicrobiia > Acidimicrobiales > UBA8190 > UBA8190. Next base: position 1,903 of record JASHUM010000025.1, on the reverse strand, counting down.
CGCCCATCTCCACGACGACGGGTACGTGCGGGTGCGCATCGGCATCGGCAAGCCACCCGGTCGCATGGAAGGTGCCGACCACGTGTTGCGGCCTCCCGGCAAGGCCGAACGTGAGAATCTCGAAGTGGCGGTCGTGGTGGCCGCCGACGCGGTGGAGGCGATCGTGGCGGAGGGCCCACAAGCGGCGATGACGCGCCTCAACGCCGGCTCCGAGTAGCGAGGCTTCGAGCCGCGTCGGACCGGCCGATCGGTACCCTGAGCAGGTGACGCTGGGCTCGTTGCCGCTGCTGTTGCGCGCCGAGCCGGCCATGGTCGACCTCGTCTCGGCCGGCTCGGCCGTCGTCGCCGTCCCCGAGGTGGCAACCGCCTTCGTGGTGGCGGGCCTGAGCCGGTTGGGCGAGCGTCACCCCCTGCTGGTGGTGACCCCGACGGTGGTCGACGCCGAGCGTCTGGCCCACGACGCCGGCACCTTCCTCGGTGACGATGCCGTCGAGCTGTTCCCGGCGTGGGACACCCTTCCCTTCGAGCGGGTGAGCCCCGAGACGGCGACGATCGGCCAGCGCCTCCACCTCATGTGGCGCCTGGGGCTGGCGTCGCCCAGCCCGGACACCGAGGTGGACCGCCCAAGGCCGGCACTGGTGGTGGCGCCGGTGCGGGCCTTGCTCCAGCGCCTCGGTCCCGTCGAGGAGGCCGCCGTGCCCGCCGTCGTCCGACGCGGAGGGCGTCTGGACCAGGCGGCGTTGGTGGAGCGCCTGGTGTCCATGGGGTATCGGCGCGAGTACCAGGCCGAGCACCGTGGCGAGCTGGCCGTGCGCGGCGGCATCGTCGACGTGTTTCCCTCCGACGCTGAGCTTCCCGTGCGCATCGATCTTTGGGGCGACGAGGTCGACCGCCTCACCGACTTCGACCCGGGCGACCAGCGTTCGCGCCACGACCTCGACGTGGTCGTCGTGCCCGCCTGCCACGAGCTGCTCCCCACCGAGGCGGTGCGGGCCCGGGCCACTGCCCTCGTCGACGAGGAGCCGTGGGGGAGAGCCCAGTGGGAGCGCATCGCCGAGGCTCAGCTGTTCGACGGCATGGAGTCGTGGACGCCGTGGCTGGCCGGCGAGGAGCGCGTCCTCACCGACCTCCTGCCCGACGGAGCCCGGGTGGTGCTCGTCGACCCCAGACGCAGCCGCGACCGGGCCACCGAGCTGCTCGACGAGGAGCAGGCTCTGGCCGCCACCCTGGCCGTGACCTGGGGGGCGGTCGACGGGCCCGACGCCGACGAAGCCGCCCGGGACGCCTTCCCCAGGCTCCACGTCGCCTACGACCGGCTCCTCGAGCGCACCAGCGTGCCGGTGCTCTCCCTCGTCCCCTCGGCCGAGGGCCCGGGCACCCCCGCGCTGATCGCCCAGGGATGGGACCCGGTGCTCGGGGACCGGACCCGCCTGGCCGCCCGGCTGTCGGAGCTCGCCGCCCAGGGTCACGCCGTGGTGGTGTGTGCCGAGGGGGCAGGCTCGGCGGCTCGGATCGCCTCCGTGCTGGCCGAGGAGGGGCTCTCGGCGCCGGTCGCAGACGCCTCGGACGCCTCGGTGTCGACGCCGGGGGTCCGGGTGGTGGTGGCCGCCCTCGACCGCGGCTTCGTGCTCCCCGCCGCCAAGCTGGCCGTGCTGGCCGAGGCCGACCTCACCGGCCGGCGCCGTCCCCATCGCGCCGCCCGGGCTCGGGCTCGTGCCGTCGACGGCTTCTTCGACGACCTGGCCCCAGGCGACTACGTCGTGCACCGCCAGCACGGAGTGGCCCGCTACGCCGGCATGGTCACCCGGACCGTCAACGGCGCCAGCCGCGACTACCTGCTCCTCGAGTACCGCGGCGACGACAAGCTGTATCTCCCATCCGACCAGATCGAGGCGCTCACTCC
>JASHUM010000024.1 GCA_030040015.1 Acidimicrobiales bacterium | reverse complement strand
TCAGGACGCGCTGGGGCGTGAAGCCTCGATGGGTGAAGAGTCTGTGGTAGCCGACGGTGACACCGAACCCCGTGATCAGGTAGAAGACTGTGCCCATCACCACGTCGGACAAGTTGACGGCATGGTCCCAGAGCAACGCACTGGCCACGGCCAGCCCTGCAGCTGGACCCGTCACCAGGAGCAGGGTCAGTGCTTTGTGGATGCGACCGACGGCCAACGGTGCGGCGCCAGCAAAACCCTGCGGATCCTTGGAGCTGAGCGGCTCGTCTGGACTCGCCCGTCCAGGTGCCGACGCGGCAACGAACTGTGAAGGTCCCCCATTGGTGCTGAGCGGGGCAGCGACGGTGGATTTTGCAGATGTCAGGCGAGCATCTTCCGCATCTTGTCGACTGCCGTCAGTCGACGCTCCATCTTTGGCACGTCATCAGCATCACGCTTGCGGATGCGGGGTCTCAAACTCATCAAGCCGACCGGCCTGGGTGACCAACCGATCGTTGACGCAAGGGTAGCGCACTTTCGTGCTCACCGGGTCCCGACACCTCCCCGCCGGGGACCCGGTGCGGCCACAACCGGTCGGGCCAGTCAGATACACAACTGCCCCCAAATGCGAGGTTAACCCTCTGCAACGATGTGGTGTTCATGTCTTGCCGGAGCCCGACCAGTCCTGGCCCTCCAAGCCAGCCGAGTCGCTAGGCGCAGCGGCCGGGAATGACGACGGTCGCCGGCGTTGCGGTGTGGAGCACGCAGCCGCCGGCTGTCGTGATGGTCACGTCCGAGCCGGCGGCACCGATCGACAGAGAGGTTCCCGCCTGCCGGAACTGCACGAGCCGGTTGGGCGGTCGGTCGAACCGGTACGAGACGTCCCACAGCTGCCCGCTCGTCGCCACCGTGTCGTTGGTCCAGGAGCTCGGATCCGTGACAACGGGTTTGAACGGTCCCCACGCCACCATGGCCTCGATCTCGTTGGTGAAGTCCGGGTTGTCGTGACCGCCGGTGTGCACCTGGTAGGTGACGTCCACGCCGGCCGAAACGAGGGCCTGGTGGTAGCTCACGTTCATCGGGTAGATGATCCCGCCCTCCTCGGCCGATCCCACGGCAATGCCCTCGGCGTTGCCCGGGCTGGCCTCGATGCTCGCCAGGCCCGCGCTGCTTGGCTCTCCGGTGCCGGTGCTCTCGAACACGCGCGTGTGCTGCAGGTTGACGGCGAGATCAGTGGGATTGTGCCCGTCGAAGTAGAAGCTGTCGGGCGGTCCAAGCACGGGGTAGAGGTTGTAATCACCGTCAGACACCGAATCGGGGCTCGGCTCCTGCTCGTCGATCAGCTCGTTGACCAGCGGCTCGGCGGTGGCGCCCATGCCGAGGTCGACGACCGTGGGCGCGATGGGCGAGTGGAGGTTCAGGTCGTTCCAGTCGAGGTCGTCGAAACCCGACAGCGACACGACGGTGCCGAAGAACCCCGGCAGCCGCCCACCCAGGTACGTGGCGCCGAGCCCGCCCATGGACAGCCCACCAATGGCGTGATAGCGGCGCTGCGGCAGGATCGGGTACCGGGCCAGGATCGTCGGGAGCACGTCGTCGAGCTCGTAGGTCTCCCAGGCCGGATCGCCACGCTCGCCGTTGTTCCACCAGTCCGCGTACCAGCCGCTGCCGCCTTCGGGCATGACCACGATGGCGTCGAGGCCGGCGAAGGCGGGGATGAGCCCCTCGGTGACGTAGTCGTTGTAGTTCTGGCTGAGCCCGTTGAGCATGATCAGCAGCGGGTAGTGCTGGCTTGGGCTGTAGCACGCAGGCAGGAGGACGTTCGCCCGAGGTGGCCCCGGATAGCTCAGCCACTGGGCGGGGATGGTTCCGTTGCTCGGGATGGAAATGGTGACCAGCTGCTGCGCGCACGTGCTCGCGCCTGCCGCCGTGGCGGCGACGGGGACGGCCGTGGCGGCGACCGCCGCCAGGCATGCGAATGCCAGGTGGTTGGCCCGGCGCGCCAGCGAAGTCACTTTGGCCGGACGATCAGCTAGCACGACGGACACGGTTCGGTGAGCGGTTCCGCAGTCTGGGAAGACGCGCTCTCATTGCTCGTGAAGAACACGTTCAGATAGGCGATTTCAGCGCCACTCGGCGTATCCGCATGGTTGTCTCCGGAAGCGGCGCTCCCAGCGATGTCAGCCGGAGACGCTGATTCCAGGCCTTGGAGGTCGTCTATGGCCGCCGGATAGCAACCAGTCGCAGATGGATCGGCACGTTCCGCCTCCTGGAGGTCGTTGGCGGCAGCCACCAATGGACCAATGACCACGCCGGAGGAGGTGTTGTCGGGTTCTGAGAGCCACTCCGTGGCGGCTTGGTCGGTGTCGGTATCTTCCACCGGCATGCACGAGACCAAGCTGGGTACGTCGAAGAACGCAGTGACGGTCGCTTCGTCGGCGGTGAATTGTGCGCTCTGGGCTGCGGAAACGCCTGTGATAGGGAGACGCTCGATGTCTTCGATCGCTGCGATGACAGCTGGATACTGCGAGCGGTTCCCGGTGTCCGCCGTCTCACCGTGTTCCAGATCGAGGACGGCCAAGGCAAGGGCGGTGTTCTGAGCGGCACTGGACATGACCAGACCCGCTCCGATCCACTGCTGGCGGGCGGCCGCATAGCCCGGCCCTGATGGTGTCGCAAACGTGGTGGAGGCTGAAGACGGCACTCTCGTCGTGGTGGTCGAGGAGCTTGACGACGATCGGAGGCCACTGCCGCAACCGACCATCAAGAGGCCCATGGCGGCAACCGTGGCCCCCCTCATGATCATGCCGCCCACGACCGTCCGAGATCGCTCCCGGAACCGAGGAGAATTCATCAGGTCCAGAACGTCGAGTACGGGTACTGCCCGGTCGCGAAGAGACTGCCGACCATCTGTTGCTCAGTGCGTGTTGACCAGCGCTCGCACGGATTGGCGAAGCGATCCCATCGTGGCCAAGACAGCCGTCGGCTCGTACCCGCAGTGGGCCATGCAATTGGAACAGCGTGGATCCCGTCCCCGCCCGTAGGCATCCCAGTCGGTGGTCTCGACGAGCTCGTGGTAGCTCTTGGCGTAGCCATCGGCCATGAGGTAGCACGGCCGCTGCCAGCCGAACACCGAATAGCTGGGAATGCCCCAGGCGGTGCAGGAGTAGTCGACCTTCCCCTCGAGGAAGTCGAGGAACAGCGGTGAATGGTTGAGCCGCCAGCGCTTGCGCCGTCCGTCGCCGAACGCAGCTTCGAAGAGCCGGTGAGTCTGCTCCACGCCGAGGAAGTGGTCCTGGTCCGGCGCCTTCTCGTAGGCATAGGCGGGCGAGACCATCATGGCGTCCACCTCCACCTCGTCGTTCAGGAAGTCGAGCACCTCCCGGACGGTCTTGGGCGAGTCGGTGGTGAAGAAGGTCGAATTGGTGGTGACCCGGAAACCCCGCCGCTTGGCCTCCCGGATGGCGTCGACGGCAGCGTCGAACACGCCGGCGCGGTCCACGGCGGCGTCGTGACGCTCGCGCAGGCCGTCCACGTGGACCACCCAGGAGAAAAAACGCGTCGGTGTGAAGCGGTCGAGCTTGCGATGGAGCAGCACGGCGTTGGTGCACAGGTACACGTAGACCTTGCGGTCGACGAGGGCTTGGACCATCCGGTCGATGTCGGGGTGGAGGAGCGGTTCGCCCCCGGCGATCGAGACCATGGGCGTTCCCGACTCCTCCACGGCCCCGACGACATCCTCCACCGAGAGTCGCTGACGGAGCACGTCGGTCGGGTACTGGATCTTCCCGCACCCCGGACAGGCCAGGTTGCAGGCGAAGAGGGGTTCGATCTCGACGATGAACGGGAAGTGCTTCCGACCCTTGAGCTTCTGTCGCATCAAGTGGCTTCCGATGCGGAGGTTCTGGCGGAGGGGCACGGGCACCACCTCATTGTGCCCCGGCCCGGGCCCGGCCGTCAGCCCCGGTCCGATCCGGCTCTGGCATGCTCCTGAGCCGATGACCCCGTGGCTGGCCGTGTTGGCGCTGGTGGACGCCACGTGGCTCTACCTGGCGCTGTGCCGCGGCTTGTTCTGGGTGCCCACCGTCCGGCTCGCCCCCGAGCGATCACGAACCGACTGGCCCTCGGTCGCCATCGTCGTCCCCGCCCGGGACGAGGAGGAGGTGTTACACCGGACCCTGCCACGGCTCCTCTCTGTGGACTATCCAGGCGAGGCCCGGGTCGTGCTCGTCGACGACCGCAGCCGGGACGGCACCGGCGCGCTGGCCAGGTCGCTCTCCTCCGGGCGCCACTCGCTGCCGCTGAGCATCGTCGAAGGCACCGAACCCCCGCGGGGATGGACGGGCAAGGTGTGGGCCATGGAGCAGGGCCGGCGGGCGGCAGGGGCCGTGGAGTACCTCCTGCTCACCGACGCCGACATCGACCATTCGCCCGCATCGCTGCGACGGCTCGTCTCTCACGCCGAGGCGAACCGGCTCGACATGGCCTCGCTCATGGCCAAGCTGCGCGTCGTCAACCGCTGGGAGCGCCTCGTCGTTCCGGCCTTCGTCTACTTCTTCGCCGAGCTCTATCCGTTCAGATGGGTCAACCGGCCCTCGGGACGGACGGCTGCCGCCGCCGGTGGCTGCATCCTGGTGCGGCGGACGGCCCTGGAGCGTGCCGGCGCCTTCGAGTCGGTGCGCGACGCCGTCATCGACGACGTGGCACTTGGCCGCGCCCTCAAGCGATCCGACTCGTCGGTGTGGCTCGGCTTCGCCGACGACGTGTCGAGCGTGCGCGCCTACGACCGTCTCGCCGACCTGTGGCACATGGTCGCCCGCAGCGCCTTCACCCAGCTGCGCTACTCGGCGACACTGCTGGTCGGGACGGTCCTGGGACTGCTGCTCGCGTTCGTCGTGCCGATTGGTGCCGTGGTCGGTGGGGCGGTGACGGGGAACCTCGCCGTGTGCCTGATGGGGGCGGCAGCTTGGTTGGTGATGGCGGTCACCTACACCCCCATGCTCGTGTACTGCGGCGTCTCACCCCTATCGGCGTTCGGGCTTCCCTTTACGGCCTGCCTGTACGCGGCCATGACCATCGACTCGGCCCGCCGGCACTGGTGGGGCTCCGGTGTCGCCTGGAAGGGACGCAGTTACGCCGCCTCGTGACCCTCGACCGGCCCCGGGCCCGGGGGGTTGTTACTCCAAGTAATTTCGTCCTGGCCTGGGAATACGGCGGGGTGGCGGGGGCGCCCCAATCATGACTATTCCCCTCAAATCTAGCGATCTAGTTGATCTATCGGGTTTATCGCCTGTAGGGTCTCGGCGACCAACCCGGCGAGACGGCCGGGCCGGAACTCCCAGGAGACGGCGCGCAGCCCATGCAACGACCCCGGTTCAGGCACATCCACAGAGCGGCAGCTGCGGTGGGCGTGGGCGGGCTCCTCGGCGCACTCGCCGCCGTCGCCCCCGCTCAAGCGGCCGCACCCACCACTGATTGCGCCGGCACCGTCTGCACGGTCACCTACACCTACACGGGCGGGCTTCAGAGCTGGAGCGTTCCGACCGGGGTGACCTCGGCCAATTTCGACGTCTTCGGTGCACAGGGCGGCTCGGTGACGGGTACCAACCAGCCGGTGGGCGGACTGGGCGGCGAGACCAAGGGCACCCTGTCGGTGACGCCTGGTGACCTGTACTTCGTCTTCGTCGGTGGTGCCGGTGTCAGCGCCAACTCCGCCGGAACGAGCACGACTGCGGCCGGCGGCTACAACGGCGGCGGGGCCGGTGGTGGTCCCACCAGCGGAGATTCGGGTGCCAGCGGTGGCGGCGCCTCGGATGTCCGCTACGGCGGGACGACGCTCGGCGACCGCCTGTTGGTGGCCGGCGGCGGGGGCGGCGCGGCGAGCACCGGAGGTTCGACCGGCGACGGCGGAGCCGGAGGCGCTACGACCGGCGGCTCCGGGGCCGGTGAGGCGGCGACCGACGGTACCGGTGGGACGCAGTCCGCCGGGGGCGCGGCCGGCAACGGGGGTGGGGCCAGCGGGACCGCCGGTGCCCTGGGCCAAGGCGGGAACGGCGGTGCCGTGTACTCAGGTGGCGGCGGAGGTGGGTACTACGGCGGTGGAGGCGGCGGCTACGACTCCACTTCCGGCGCCTACGGTCCTGGTGGGGGCGGCTCGTCCTATGCCGCCTCCACGGTGAGCGCCGCCGTGTTGAGCTCCGGGGTCCAGTCCGGCAACGGCAAGGTGATCATCACCTACCTCGACGACGACCTGTCCATCGGCGGAGTCCCGAGCGGCGTCACGGCCACGGCGACGAGCGCTTCCGGCACCGTCGTCACCTACACCCTCCCGGTCGCCTTGGACCCCGACCTCACCACACTGCCGGCTGTCACCTGTCTCCCGGCTTCAGGGACGACCTTCCCCGTCGGGGCGACCACCGTGAACTGCTCGACGACCGACTCCGACGACGTCACCGCCACCGCCAGTTTCACCGTCACCGTGACGCAGTCCTCGGGCCAAGGCAACGCCGTCTCCGGTGCCACGACGGTGGACACCGGCGAGCCGTGGGCAGGTTCGACGCCCTACGAGGCGGCTCTGGGCGGATCGGGCGCGGCGCTGATCATCGGCGGCCTGCTCCGGCGGCGCCACCGCCGGCTCCTCGCCGCCGGCCGGTCGCGCTCGTGACCGAACCCCGACTCGTAGCGGAATCCACTCGATTGGAGCGCCAAGTGTCGCCGACCACGCCGAAGGCCCGTCCCGGCCCACGGAAGACCGTTCCTGCCCTGATGGCCATCCTCGGCGGCGCCGCACTCGTGCTGGCGGCCTGCTCGTCGTCGGCGTCGACGGCCGCCAAGCACAAGTCGTCCTCGAAGCCCTCGGACGTTACGACCACCACCACTCAAGCCGGATCGGCGAACTCGTCCACGACCACGACGGCCGCGTCGAAGGGCGGGGGTTCCTCGAGCGCAACCGCGAAGGCGACCACCGCGACGACTCCCGGTCCCTGCTCCTCGAGCGCCCCGGGAGGGGTCCTCGGAGGGAGTTGCGACACCGATACACCCGCCCTGCAGGTCGACGGTGCCGGATCGAACTCGATCGGCCCCTTCTACAGCAGCGTCTTCTACGCCTACAACCAGGCCAATCACAACGTGAGTGTCAACTACAACCCAGCCGGCAGCGGGACCGGCGTGACCGACATCGAGAACAACTCGGTCGAGTTCGCAGATTCCGAGGTCCCCATCGCCGCTCCGGCCGGCGGCAACGGCGGAGCCATCCTTCAGCTCCCCGTCGACCTGGGAGGCGTGGCGCTCAGCTACAACGTCCCCGGCGCCCCGAACGGGATCCACCTCGACGGGAGTCAGCTGGCCGGCATCTACCTGTGCCAGATCACGAACTGGGACCAGATCGACTCGTCCCTGCCCAGCCTCACCATCGTCCCCGTCTACCGGGCCGACACCTCGGGGCCCGGCTACGACCTCGACCAGTACCTGATCGACACGTCGTCGTCCGATCAGAACAGCCCGAGCTGGGACACGGCCATCGGCACCACCAAGGCGTCGACCACCTGGCCGGAGAAGAGCGAGCCGTGCGCCGTGGGCGAGCAGCTCAACACCGGCGTGGCCAGCGAGATCTCCCAGCAGAGCGGGGCCATCGGCTACGTGGAGAACGCCTACGCCCAGGAGGCGGGCTTCACCAACGCTGCGGTCGAGAACGCGTCGGGGAACTACGTCACGCCTTCCGTGTCGAGCATCGCCGCTGCCGGGTCACAGGCATCGAATCTCAGTGCCTCGAACTTCAACATCGTGAACGGCACCGGATCGGCCTATCCGGTGGCCAACTTCAGCTGGGCCCTCGTCTACGAGACCCAGCCCAACACCGATCTGGCCATCGTGCTCGGGAAGCTGTTCGACTGGGTCACCACCACCGGGCAGGAAAAGGCTGAGGCCCTGGGCTACTCGCCGCTTCCCTCGAGTGCCGTGTCCCTCGCCCATCAGACCCTTCTCGAGCTGCAGACCTCGAGCGGGCAGAAGATCTTCACCTCCTGACCACGCCCGGTCGTCCTCGAAGTCCCGCCCGCTGCGGGACCCGGGGACGGTCGTCCGACAAATACCCTGTAATCCGATCGAACAACTGGAGAAAGTGGAACCGCCCGCCGTCACCGCCCGACGTTCACGGTGCGGTGCCGTCGTCCGACCGTCATGACCACCGAGGCAGCGATCCCGAGCCCGGCGCCCTCGCCGTTCTCCGTGCCCGGCGTGCGCCAATTGCTCGATCGGCGGCCACCGGGCAGAGGGCGCCTGTACGGCGTCGTGCGGTGGGGCGGCGCCGGCATCTTCGCCGCCGTGTTCGTGGCGCTACTGGTCTCGCTCTTCGAGCAGGCCGCCCCCGCCCTCGGCCACATGGGCCCCGCCATCCTGTGGCGGGAGTGGAACCCGGCCAAGAACCAGTTCGGCGCCGGCATCTTCATCGTGGGCACGGTGATCACCACGGCGATCGCCCTCATCATCTCCGTGCCCGTGGGCATCGCGGCGGCGGTGTTGTTCGCCGAGCTGGCCCCGAGACGGATCGCCGGGCCCATGGCCGCCGCCATCGAGTTCCTGGCCGCCATCCCCAGCATCGTGGTCGGGCTGTGGGCCCTGATCGTCCTGGAGCCCGTGTTCTCCCGTCACGTCGAGCCGTTCTTCAAGAAGGTCCCCGTCCTCGACGCGTTGTTCCACGGCCCGGCTCTGGGCGCCAGCCTCTTTCTCGCCGGAGTGGTCCTGGCCATCATGGTCCTGCCCACGATGGTGGCGCTGAGCCGTTCCGCCATGGCCGCCGTGGCCGTCGAGGACCGGGAGGCGGGCCGGGCCCTGGCCGCCACCCGCTGGCAGGTGGCGCGCCAGGTGGTCGTCCCCGGGGCCCGGCGCGGGATCCGGGCGGCGGTCACCTTGGCCATGGGCCGGGCCTTCGGCGAGGCGATCGCCGTCGCCATGGTGATCGGGAACAACACCGGCGTTCCCCACTCGCTGCTCTCACCCGGGGCTTCGCTGGGGTCGGCCATCGTGAATTCCTTCAGCGAAGCCCTCCCCGGGAGCCTCGAGAAGAGCGGCGTGGTCGCACTCGTCATCGTCCTGCTCGCCATCTCGGTGGTGGTGAACGCCGGTGGGCAGCTGCTGCTCCGCCGCCGCAAGCCGACGACGCCTCCACGCGGCCCCGTCGACGCCACCGGTGGCGCAGGTGGTCCCGACCCGCTTCTGGACCTCGCCGAGAGTGCCCCGTGACCGACGTCTCCTTGCCCCTGGCCGATGGCGGAGCGGTCCGCCGCGACCTCATCCGCCGTGCCACGGGCAGGAGGATTTGGCGGCGACGGCGGTTCAGCCACGTGGCCACTGCGCTCTGCGTCGTCGCCATGTGCCTCTCGCTGACGCCGCTCGTCAGCCTGCTCGGCTACATCGTGGCAAGAGGACTTCCAGCCATCTCGTTCGGGTTCCTGGTTCACACCCCTACGCCGATCGGCGTTCCCGGCAACGGGATCGGCAACGCCATCGTCGGAACCGTGATCATCGTCGGGTTGGCCATGGTCATGGCCGTCCCCGTGGGCGTGGCCGCCGCCCTGTTCGTCGTGGAACATCCGGGCCGGCTGAGCGGAACCTTGCGCTTCGCCGCTGACGTGCTCACCGGGACACCGTCCATCGCCATCGGAGTCTTCGCCTATGCGGTGATCGCCTTGAACTTCGGCTTCTCGGCGTTGGCGGGCAGCTTCGCACTGGCCGTCCTCATGCTGCCCATCATGCTGCGAGCCAACGAGGAGGCGATGTTCGGCGTGCCGGCCGAGTTGTGGGAGGCGGGGCTGGCACTGGGCTCACGGCGATCCCGGGTCGTCCGCTCGGTGGTCCTCCGATCGGCGCTGCCCGGCATGGTCACGGGCAATCTTCTGGCCATGGCGCGCGCCGTCGGGGAGACGGCACCGCTCATCTTCACCATCTTCGGAAGCCAGTTCTACGCACTGCGCCCGACCGCCCCCATGGCGGCACTGCCACTCACCATCTACTCCGATGCCACGCAGCCCTTCCCTGCCGCCCAGCAGACCGCGTGGGGAGCGGCTCTGGTGCTCGTGGTGCTCGTGGTCGTGGTCTCCGCCGCCGCCAGGGTGGTGTCCGCCCGACTGAACCGAAAGGCGAGATGACGTGACCACCACCGACGAGATGCCGGCGAGCGGAGTGACCACGGCCACCTTGCCCTGTCGCGCACTCGAAGAGGTCCCCCGGAGCCGCGACGTCAGGCGCGCTTCCGCTCCGCTCGTCTCGGGTGGCGCGGCGGCGACACCGGCGCCGGCTGTCGCGCTCCACGGCGTGAGCGTCGCCTTCGGAGCGCACGTTGCCGTGCGAGGGGTGACCTTGTCCGTCCCCGGTCAGGGCGTCACGGCGTTGGTGGGCCCTTCCGGGTGCGGAAAGACGTCCGTCCTGCGTGCCGTCAACCGCCTCCACGACGAGACCGGCGGACGCGTGACGGGCCGGGTGCTGTTGGGAGAGCTCGACGTGTACGCCTCGGGAACCCCGGCGGAACTGGTGCGCAGCCGAGTCGGCATGGTGTTCCAGCGACCGAATCCGTTCCCGGCCATGAACATCTTCGACAACGTCGTGTCTGGCCTGCGGTTCTGCGGTATCCGCTCCAAGTCGTTGCTGGCAGACTCGGCCGAGGCGGCACTGCGCCAGGCGGCGCTGTGGGACGTGGTCAGAGACCGCTTGCGCGAGCCCGCTGTCCGTCTCTCGGGCGGTCAGCAGCAACGACTGTGCATCGCCCGCGCCCTGGCCGTGGAGCCAGAGGTCCTGCTCATGGACGAGCCCTGTTCCGCGCTCGATCCCATCGCCACAGGGAAGATCGAAGAGCTCATCGCCCGGCTGGCCTCCCACATCACGATCGTGCTCGTGACGCACAACATGTTCCAGGCGGCTCGGGTATCGGACCACACCGCCGTCTTCCTCCTGGGCGAGGACCGCGTGGGCGAGTTGGTCGAGGCCGGCACCACCGCCGAGATCTTCTCGAACCCGAAAGACCCGAGGACCCGGGCCTACGTCACCGGGCACGTCGGGTAGCCGCCGGTCCGGACCGACCGACCATGTTCATTGCGGCCAGGGTGGACTACGGCTTGCGGGCCCTGCTGGCCTTGGCCGAGCTCGGCCCGAAACCGATCTCGGCTGACACCCTGGCCTCGGCTCAGGATCTCCCGGCCAAGTTCCTGAGCTTGATCCTGAGCGACCTTCGCCGGGCCGGCATCCTGATCAGCCAACGGGGCATCGACGGCGGGTATCGACTCGCCCGGTCGGCGAACGAGATCACCCTGGCCGACGTGATGGTGGCGTTGGAGGGTCCGATGACCGAGGTAGGCGGCCACCAGCGCCCTGACGGTTCGTACTTCGGGGCCGCCGCTCACCTCGGCGAGGTGTGGACCGCCCTCGAGGCGAACATGGCACGGCTGCTCGGGGAGGTGTCGCTCGACGACGTCGTCCACGGCAGGCTCCCGGTGTCCCAGGCGACCGGACCGGCCACCACGGCATGACCGGGTACCGGGCGACCATGCATGGACCAAGACGCCGAAGCGGTCAACTCGCCGGGGTCGGTATGGAGGTGAGGACGATGCCGGTCGGCGCCATCCCGTCCCCTGAGTTCGCTCCGTCGCCGCCCAGGTTGGTCTGGCCCACGGTGTCGCCCGTGGCCGTGTCGAAGACCGTGACGATCCCGCTGTCGTTGCCGGCCACCCACAGCTGCGTGCCGTCGGGTGTGACCCCGAGCGTGTCCGGCGCACCGGGAACGGAGAGGGTCCTGGCGACGTCACCGGTGGCGGAGTCGACCACCGACACCGAGTCGGAGTCGGGGTTGGCCACGTACACGGTGGAACCGTCGGGGGAGACCACCACCTGCCAGGGCTCCTGGCCCACGGTGATGGTCTGGACCACCTGGTCGGTCGACGCACTGATCTCGGCCAGCTTCCCGGTGTCGGTCTCCGTCACGTACAGATACGAGCCGTCCGGGGTCACCGCCACGGACATGGGCGAACCGAGCCCGGGCACGAAGTCCACCTGCTTCTGGCTGGACACGTCGAAGACGTAGAGACCGTTGGCGGCGGTCACGTACGCCGTCGAGCCGTCCGGCGAGAAGACGACATCGGTGGGGTCCCCTCCGACGTCGAGGGTGCTCACGACGGTGTTGGTGGCAGTGTCGATCACCGCGATGTCCCACAGAGAGGACGTGGACGTCTGCGGGCCGGAGTCGGCCACCCACACCTGGCTGCCGTCAGGCGTGACGGCCAGGTTGGTGGGCATGAAGCCCACCGGGATCACGGTCTCGGAGGGGTTGTAGTCGCTCGGATCGAGTGTGGTCGTGTTGATGGAAGCCACGTTGTCCGTACCGGTGACCGCGAACCACAGGGTGGTCCCGCTCAGGGCGATCCCCGCGTCGCTGCCGTCGTAGTTGTAGTCGGTGGGGTCGCCCGGGACGGGAAGGTCGTCCACGTTGTAGGTCTGGACCACGTCGCAGTTGGCCGTGTCCACGGCGGTGAAGCCCTGGTACCCGGGGTCGGCGACGTAGGCGGCGCCGGTCGGACCGGTGCACGACGACGAAGCCAAGGCGGCGTGTCGGGGCGGGGCGGACCGGCCCGCAGACCCGGCGAGGGCGAAGCCCGAAACCGCGCCGGCGACGAGCACGGCGCCAGCGAGGGCGGCGAGGCCGACCATCCGGCGATGAGTCATGTGGATCACGCTCCCACGGCGGCGCTGGTGGCCCCGGCGGGGTCACGCACCGGTTTCGTGCCTGGCTGCTGAGTGGGGAAGCTCTGGGTCGCTCCTGGTATGGGGGGAAGGGGGTACTCACGGACCTGGGCCTCGGCGGCGACCAGCTCGGCCTGCGTGGCGGGTAGCCGGGGTGAGGTCGAGGAGGAAGGCCCGAGGACGGTGGAGAGATCGCCGGAGGTCGAGCGCCGCCAGGAGCTGATGTTGGGACACGTGACCCCGGTCACCGTCTCGATCAAGCGGATCACCGACGTGTGGTCGAAGGTGGTGTGGCTCACGTAACCGCCGACCGTCCACGGCGATACGACCGTGCACGGCACTCGGAAACCGAGACCGATCGGGGCGGCCGTGCCGTCGACGGTGATGTACTCGTCCGCAGCGCCCGATGGAGCCGTGGGTGGCAGGACGTGGTCGAAGAACCCGTCGTTCTCGTCGTAGATGAGCACGAAAACGGTCTTGGCCCACAGAGAGGGGTTGGCGGCGATGGCCTCGACCTTGCTGGCGATGAAGTCCGCCCCTGCGGCGGGGATGAAGTCGGGATGCTCGGACTGGTAGGAGGTGGGGATGATCCACGACACGGTGGGTAGCCGGTCGTGGACGGCGTCGTGCTCGAACTGCCCTGCTTCGTAGATCCGCATCCCGTTCGTGTACAGCGGCGAGGTGGTCGAGGCGTTCTGGTACTGGTCGAAGTACTCGAGCACGTTCATCCCGTAGTTGTCTTGTTCCTGGTAGACCCTCCAAGAGATCCCGCCCTGGGTGAGCAGCTCCGGGTAGGTGGTCCAGCTGAACCCCTGGGGCGGGACGTAGTTGGAGTACACCGGCCCGCCCTTGGTGCCCCCCGGATCCACTGTCCCGGTCATAAGGAAGAGCCGGTTCGGCCACGTCGGCCCCAGCATCGAGCAGTGGTAGCCGTCGCAGATGGTGAAGGCATCGGCCAGTGCCCAGTGGAAAGGGACGTCCTGGCGTTCGAAGTAGGCCATCGTGTACTGCCCGGCCACGCCGTTGTACTCGAGGTGAGAGGTGACGAACCCGTCCATCGCTCCGTTGGCCCACGAGTCGTGCTGGGCCGCCCAGGAGTGGCTGTTGGACGGTAACGCCTGTGCGCTCGAGTCGGTGGTGTCGACATGGAAAGGCAGGAGGTAGGTGTCGGGATTGTCCGGGTCGGGCTGGTAGAAGATCTCCGGGTTGACGCTCTTGTCGGCGAACCCGCGCACTCCGGGCATCGTGCCGAAGTAATGGTCAAAGGACCGGTTCTCCTGCATGAGGACCACGATGTGCTCGATGTTCGACGGTGATCCGGCTTGAGCCTGCAGATCTCTCGGCGACGCCGGGGCCGCATCGAGCAGGACCCGCAGGCTCTTGGGGAGAGCGAAGGACGCCAGTACGACCGCTCCGCCCGAAGCCAGCAACTGTCGTCTGGTCACCTGCTGTTCCATGTGGCCTTCCTTCTCGGTTGCCGAGCCCGGTGCGTATCAGACCGGACACCCGGGCTTCGGCCGCGACGGCGACAACCCGTACGTTCTACCGATTCAGCCCTTCGGGGTCACTCGTCGAAGGGCCAATGTTCGGTGACGCGTCGATGACAAAGGTGTCGAGCGAGTGAACGGTGGTGTTCCATCGTTGGGCTACGTTCGGACAACGCAACTGAGGAGAGCTGATGTCCAACTGCGTGGTCGTCCAACATCTCGAGCCCGAAGGGCCCTATCGCATCTCAGATGCCCTCCAACGACGAGACGTGGAGGTGGACGTCTGTCGGGTGTTCGCCGGCGACGCCGTGCCTGACGACCTGAGCGGCTACGACGGTGTCGTCGTCATGGGTGGCCCCATGTCGGCCACGAGCGACGACCGGTTCCCGTCACGGCGAGCCGAGATCGCTCTACTGGCCGATGCTCTCGAACGGGGGGTCCCGGCGCTGGGCGTCTGTCTCGGAGCGCAGCTGCTCGCCGTCGCCGGAGGTGGCACCGTGTACCGGGGGGCCAACGGAGCGGAGATCGGGTGGGCGCCGGTCGCCTTGTCTCGGGACGCCGCCGATGACCCCCTCTTCTCCGGAGTGCCCTCGTCGCTCACCGTCCTGCACTGGCACGGCGACACCTTCGACCTGCCCCCCGGCGCCGTCCACCTGGCCTCGAGCCGGCACTACCGCAACCAGGCCTTCCGGTGCGGATCGGCAGCGTGGGGGCTTCAGTTCCACCTCGAAGTCGACGCCGGCGCGGTTGCCGCCTTCACCAGGGCGTTCGGCGACGAGGCCGAGCGCTGCGGCGTCCCCTTGGGGGAGATCGACGGCCCGGCCCCCGGGCACCTGAGCGCCCTGGAGGGAGCCGGTCAGATCGTGCTCGAGCGCTTCGCCACCCTGGTCTGTGAACGTGCCGTTAAATCGGGCGACAGGAGTTGCCTCTGAGGCAACCCGTCCTTACCATGCCCCCATGGGGCCGGAACCGTTCGTCACGGACAAGCTCCTGGCCTCGATCGGCGACCGGATGCGCAGTGCCAGGGAGCGCGCCGGGTACACGCTCGAGCAGCTCGCTGCGTTGACCGGCCTGTCCAAAGCACATCTGTCCCGCCTCGAGTCGGCCGACCGACAGCCTTCGGTGGCCACGCTCCTGACCTTCGCCAGGGCTCTCGACGTGCCCGTGAGCTGGCTGCTCGGCGAGGACGTCAGCCAGATTCCCTTCTCCATCCACCGGGGGGACGAGCCACGCCGTCAGGTGGCGGGCCTCCACGTCGTCCCGTGCAGCGGGTACGCCGGGGCCAGCGTGCTCGAGGCATTGCGCATGACGATCGATCCCGATCGCATCCCCGGCCCGCCCGCCCGGCATCAGGGTGAGGAGTGGTTGTACGTGCTCAAGGGCTTGCTGCGTCTCGAGTACGACGGCGCCACGCATCAGCTCCCCGCCGGCTCGAGCGCCCACTTCGACGCGCAGCGCCCGCACCGCCTGGGCGCCATCGACCAGACGACCGAGGTGTTGATCGTTGCCGCCGACGGCACCAGGGCCCTCCCCGGCCTGCATCGCTGAGAAATCCGGACGATTGGAGGTCCGCACATGACCATGTCGATGACCGAGATCGAAGGAGTGGGCGCCAACTACGACATCGAGGAGCTGATGGACGTGCGCCTGCGCACCCGGCAGGCGCTGCACGCCATCGCCAGGGGCATCCACGTCGGAATGGTCGAGGAAGACGCCCGAGGCATGGCTCGCAAGATCTTGAAGGGAATGGGCATGCGCCGGGGGTGGCACCACATCATCACCCGCCTCGGTCCCAACACGACCAAGGACTTCATGGCGCGTTCGGAGCGCGGCGTGGTCCTCCAGGAGAACGACATCTTCTTCGTCGACATCGGGCCGATCTACGGTGACTGTGAGGGCGACGCGGGTGACACCTTCGTGGTGGGCGACGACCCCGAGCACCACCGGGCCAAGACGGATGTCCGGTCGATATGGGAGGACGTCCGTGCCATGTGGTTCGAGACCGGGGCCACCGGCAACGAGCTCTACGACTTCGCCATCGCCACCACGGCCGAGAGGGGGTGGAAGCTCAACATGGACCTCTCCGGGCACCGCCTGAGCGACTTCCCCCATTCGGCCCATTACGACGGGCCCTTGGCCGAGGTGCAATTCCGGCCCAATCCCAACCTGTGGGTCCTGGAGATCGCTATCGCCCACCCCGAGCGCCCGTTCGGTGCCTTCTACGAGGACCTGTTGCTCGAGGACCAGTCCTTCCCCGATTGGGTGTTCGCCGAATCGCCCGCTCAGATCTGAGCCCACGGCTCGAACTCACCAAGTACCCCACCTTCCCGAGCGCGTCTGGTCCTCCAGGCGCGTTCGGGCGCGCCATCGTCGCCGAACTGCACCGACTTGTTCGACGCGCGCTTGCAGGTCTCGCGTTCATACGCGCGTAACAGGCACTTCACGCCGTCGATATTGCATGTGCACACGACGACACGGACAATTCGCCCAAGAGGTGGTCGCGGCCTCTGCTGGTCCAACAAAGCGTGTGGACAGCGGACTGAACAGTCGACAGAGGAGGCGCGCCACATGGGAGCACTACGAGTCGAGGCTCCACCATCGCCGGTTCGAGAGGGAGCGACGGCAGGCCGGCACGAGCTACGCCGGCACGCGCTGGGCTTCCCCACTCTGCTGGCGCAGTCGATCGGCGTCATCTCGCCGACCATGACTGCTGTCCTGATCATTCCGCTGGCGTTCTCCTATGCCGGACAGGGGACATGGGCCGCCTACGCCTTCGGCACCGTGATGTTGATGTTCGTGGTCCTGGGGCTCAACCAGTTCGCCCGGCGTTCGGCTTCGGCCGGGTCGATGTACGGCTACACCGGTCGAGGTTTGGGGCCAGCCGCCGGCGTCTTCTCGGGCTGGACCCTCATCTGGTCGTACATGTTCATCGCCATCGCCGGACTGGCAGGTTTCGCTGTGTTCGCCCAGCAATTCCTCGACGCCGTGGGTGTGCACGCCGCGGTGACGCCGCTGATCCTCTTCCTCATCAGCGGATCGCTGTGCTGGCTGGTGGCCTACAAGGACATCCGTATCTCGTCCATGCTCACGCTGGCACTGGAGGCGATCTCGGTCTCGTGCATCGCCGTGCTTGCTTTCATCGTCCTGTTCGGCCACGGGTTCTCGTTGGACACGCAGCAGATCAAGCTCCAGGGCATGGGCTTGCACGGCATCGGGCTGGCCGTCGTGGTGAGCATCTTCAGCCTGGTCGGCTTCGAGAGCGCCACCACCCTCGGGGGCGAGGCCCGCAAGCCGTTGCGCAACGTCCCCAAGGCGGTCATCTGGAGCCTGGCCTTCGCCGGCATCTGGTTCGTCTTCATGAGCTATGTGGAGGTTTACGGCACCAGGCACTCGGGCGTCTCCCTGGCCAACATGGGAGCACCCCTCATCACGTTGGCACGCATGTACGGGGTCAGCGCCTTCCGGATCCCCATCTCGCTCGGCGCCATGGTCAGCTTCTTCGGTCTGTCACTGACCTGCCTGAACGCGGGCGCTCGGATCATCTTCCCCATGGCCCAGCACACGGTGTTCCCAGAGCGTCTCGGCCGGGTGCACCGTCAGAACAAGACGCCTCACGTCGCCATCACGATGTACCTGGGCGTCATCCTGGCCGTCCCGATCATCCTCTCCGCCTTCACCAACCCGTTGACCATCTTCGACGACGCCGGAACGCTGGCCGCCTTCGGCTTCCTCACCGCCTACTTCCTCATCTCCATCGCCGCGCCGATCTACCTGCGCAAGCGCGGCGAGATCCGGCCGGTGAACGTCGTGGTGGCGGTGATGGCCTTCTTGTGCCTCTTGGTTCCGACCGTCGGGAGCTTCTACCCGGTGCCGGCCTATCCGGTGAACCTCTTCCCCTACATCTTCCTGGCCTACATGGCCCTCGGGGGGGCGTGGCTCTTCGCCGCCAACAAGCGCCAGGCCGGCATCCTGGGCGAGATCGCCATGGACCTCGCCGCCTCTCCGGCGTATCCCGGTGCCGAGGTGGCGCTGCCCGACGTGGCGGGAGGCGAAGGGGACGACGGCGAGGTTCCGGTGCCGAGGGGGACCACCCCCGAGATCGCTCCGGAGGTGGCCGCCGCTCTGGTGGCGGAGCCCGCCTGAGGGCTCCTTTGTCTGCGACCCGACCCGGCACGTGACGCGACCACGTGTCGGGTCGGTGTTCGCATGCCGACCCTTCCTGCTTGACGACGACCCGGCTCAGGCGTCGGCGCCGACCGGCGAGAGCGCGACAGGCGCGTCGAGCGCCGGCTGTCGCTCCTGGACCTGTTCCTCGGCTGCGGTGGACGGTGGCTGGGCGGGGAGGAAGACGGTCGCCACGAGGGCTCCCACCGCTGCCACGCCCCCGGCCACCAGGCAGCCGACGCTGATGCCGTGCAGGAAGGCGGCAAAAGCGGCTCGGTGGACGGAGGTACCGGCCCTCACCTGACCGGCGGCGGCAAGGCGGCCGGCGACGACGAGCGCCGCCCCCACCGATTGATGGGCGATCTCCGACAACCCTGCGGGGAAGTGGGCGGGCAGCCGGGCGGTCAACCGGGCGCCGTAGAGCGAGGCGTACACGCTGCCGATCACGGCGACGCCCAGAGTGCCACCGAGAAGGCGTGTGGAGTCGTTCACCGCCGACCCCACCCCGGCCTTGTGGACCGACACCGCCCCCATGATCGACTCGGTCGCAGGGGCGGAGGTGAAGCCCATGCCGACGCCGTAAAGGACCATCTGGGCGGCAATGGTGTCGTATCCGGTGTGGGTGGCGATGACGACCGCGACCCAGACGTAGAAGGCGGTGATGCACAACAGTCCGACGGCGACGACCAGCTTGGTGCCGGCTCTCACCGCCAACCGGGTGCCGACAACCGAGCTCACCGCCACCGACATGGCCACGGGCAAAAGGTGCACGCCGGTGGAGAGGGGGCTGAATCCCTGGATGAACTGGAAGTACTGGGTCATGAGGAAGATGAACCCGAACAAGGTGAAGAACGCCACCGTCACCGAGCCGCTCGCCGCCGTGAAGCGCATGTTGCGGAACAACCGCACGTCCAACATGGGAGTCGCCACCCGGCGCTCCCATCCGAGAAAAGCGCCGAAGAGCCCGGCGGCGGTGGCGAACCCGACCAGGCTCCGCCCACTCGCCCATCCCACGTTGGGCGCCTCGATGATGGTGAAGACCACCACCGCCATGGCCGCCGTGGAGAGGGCGAAGCCGAGCAGGTCGACTGGCGGCGCCGACGGATCGCGCCCGGCGGGAACGGTCAATGCCACCAACACGACTCCCAGCGCCGCCACCGGCGCCATGAGGACGAAGATGCTCGCCCACGAGTAGTGCTCGAGGAGGAATCCGCCCACGATGGGGCCCAAGGCGACGGCGACTCCGGCGCTGGCTCCCCACAGCCCGATCGAGATGGCTCGCTCTCGGCGTTCGGTGAAGACGTTGGCGATGGTGGACAGGGTGGCGGGGAAGGTCATGGCCGCCCCGAGGCCCATGACGGCCCGAGCCGCGATGAGCGCCGAGGGGCTGGAGGTGAAGGCCGCCGCCAGGCTGGCCAGGCCGAAGACGGTGAGCCCGCCGAGGAGCATGCCCTTGCGACCGAACCGGTCCGACAGGCTCCCGGCGGTGAGGAGCAGGGCGGCAAAGACGAGGTTGTAGGCGTCGACGACCCACTGCAGCTGGGTGGTGGTGGCGTGCAGCTCCCGAACCAGCGTGGGCAGCGCCACGTTCACGATGGTGGTGTCGAGGTTCACCACGAACGAGGCCAGCAGCAGCGACGCCAGGACGGCCGGCTTGGATCGCACCGCCACGTTCTAACCCGCTCAACTTTATAAAGTCAAGGGCCAACTATTGAAACTCCAGAACCGTCCGGTTAGCCTCGTGGCGTGCGGACGTACGGCCAGTACTGCTCGGTGGCCAAGGCCCTGGACGCGGTGGGCGACCGCTGGACCCTGCTCATCGTCCGGGAGCTGCTGCTCAGAGACGGGTGCCGGTACACCGATCTGCTCCACGGGCTGCCGGGGATCGCCACCAACCTGTTGAGCGAGCGGCTGCGCGAGCTCGAGGAGCGTGGGTTGGTACGACGCCAGGCGGCGCCTCCGCCGGTGGCCACCACGCTGTACCACCTGACCGACTCCGGACGCGAGCTCGACCCGGTGCTGCGGGCATTGGGACGGTGGGGGGCGCGCTTCATGCCCGAGGGTGGCGAAGGCGACTCCTTCAGGAGCCACTGGCTGGCCTTCCCGGTCAAAGAGTTCCTCCACGACGCCGACCCGGCCGCTCCGCCGGTCTTCATCGAGGTGCGCACCGGGGACGAACCGGTCGTGATCGAGCTGGGCGGAGGGGAGGTCACCACCCATCCCGGCTCGCACCCCTCGCCCGATCTGGTGCTCGAGGGGGACGCTCCCCTCGTGCTCGGCGTGCTGTCGGGGATGCTCAGGCTGTCCGACGCCCGCAAGCTCGGGCTGCGGACCACGGGATCGGCGGCGGTGCTCCGGCGTGTCGAGTCGCGAGTGCCGGTCTGACCGGCACCCCGGGGAGGACTAGCGGGGCGGGGCGGGCGTCCGAAGCCCGTCGAAGACGAGGCCCACGAGCCGTGCCGACTGCTCGGCGGTGAGGACCGAGCTGGTGCACACCGGGGCGATCATCGACACGACTTCAGAGCTGTCCACGTCGCCGCGCACGACGCCGGCTCGCTGGGCCCTGCTCAGCACGAGGTCCAAGGCCTGGTCGATGCGGGCCCGCGAACGCGACTTCAGCTCGGGATCCTTGTCGAACGCCTCCCGGAGCTCGCTGAGCAGCGTCCGCTTGGCTTCGGCGTAGCGCACGAAAGCCTGGAGGAACTCGTCGACGGCCTCCAGGGGGCCGCTGTTCGCCACCGCCTTCTCCGCCGCCGTCACGAGTTCCTCCACGTCGTTGCGGTACACGGCCTCGACCAGGTCGATGCGCTTGGGAAAGTGGCGGTACAGGGTGCCGATCCCCACCCCCGCGTCCCGGGCCACGGCCTCCATGGAGGCGCCCGTCCCTTCGTCGGTGAAGACGCGCCGGGCCGCCATGACGAGGCGCTCGTAGTTCCGGCGGGCGTCGGCCCGCATGGGACGCCCCTCGGCGTCGCGCGGCTCCGGAGCCTCCTCTTCCGCTTCTCGACTGTCTTTTTCGCTGGTCACGGGGAAGTTCTCGAATCCGGCCAAAAGGCCTTGCTAACCGGAGGCACCCTCCGTATAGTATCCGGAGGAACCTTCCACTTACAGGATACCCCCGGAAAGGTCGTAGTCAATGCCCCTCGCCACCCTGGACTCCCCCCGCCCGGCGCCCCTGGACAGCACCCCTGTCAGGCAGGCGGGCGGGCTGCGGCGCCGTCTCGGACACCCCTCGGTGTTCCTCCTCGTCATCCTCTCGGCCCAGCTGATGGTGGTGCTCGACACCACCATCGTGAACGTCGCCCTGCCGAGCATGCAGCGCGGGCTGCACTTCTCCAGCGGCGGACTGTCCTGGGTCTTGAACGCGTACATCCTCACCTTCGGCGGCCTGCTGCTGCTCGGTGCCCGGGCCGGCGACCTCCTCGGCCGGCGCCGGGTCTTCCTGACCGGCATCGCCCTGTTCTGCCTGAGCTCGCTGACCGGCGGCCTGGCCGTCACCGCCTGGATGCTGCTGGCGGCGCGCGCCGTCCAGGGTGTGGGCGCCGCTCTGGCTGCGCCCACGGCGCTGTCGCTGCTCACCAGCGTCTTCCCTGAGGGACCCAGCCGCGTCCGGGCCATCGCCCTCTACACGACGGTCTCGGCCGCCGGCGGCGCCACCGGACTCGTGGCCGGCGGCCTCTTGACCGACCTCGTGTCCTGGCGCTGGGTCATGTTCGTGAACGTCCCCATCGGCGTCGTCGTCTGGCTCATCGGACGAGTGGTGATCGCCGAGACCGAGCGGCGCCAGGGTCACTTCGATCTCGGCGGCGCGCTCAGCTCGACGCTGGGGATGACCGGGATCGTCCTCGGTCTCGTCGAGGCCGGGAGTCTCGGGTGGACGCGGCCGGTCACCTTGGTCCCGCTCCTCGCCGGTGCGGGTCTCCTCGGACTGTTCCTGCACATCGAGACGAGCGCGGAGGAGCCCATCCTGCCGCTTCGGTTGCTGGCCCACGGAGTCCGCTCCACGGCAAACCTCTCTCGAGGCCTCGTCTACGCCGGGATGTACGGGATGTTCTTCTTCCTGTCCCAGTTCCTCCAGGACGTCCAGCGCTACAGCCCGCTCCTGGCCGGCGTGGCCTTCCTGCCCATGCCCGCATCAGTCTTTCTCGCCTCTCAGCTCACCAGCCGGGTGCTCGTTCGCCGCCTGCCGCAACGGGTCGTGATGATGTCGGGGATGACCGTGTCGGCCATCGGCCTGGTGGTGGCGGCGGCGACGCTGCAGGTGCACACTCCCTACGCCGGGATCCTGCCGGCACTGATCCTCGTCGGCGCCGGCTCGGGGGTCTCCTTCGTCAGCCTCACCTCGGCGTCCCTGCACGAGGTCGAACCGGCAGACGCCGGGGCGGCGTCGGGGCTCATCAACGTGAGCCAGCAGCTCGGCGCCGCGCTGGGCTTGGCCGTCCTCGTCACCGTCTTCGGGGTGGTGACCGGCCACGTGCAGCTGGGTGGACACCTTCCCGCTACGGCTGCAGCAGTGGCTCGTGTCCAGAGCGCAGTGATGGGCGGACTCCACGACGTCTTCGGCCTCGGCCTGATCTTCACCCTGTCGGCGCTCGTGCTGGTGGCGGTGATCGTCCGCCGGGCGCTGGCGCCGGCCGGAGCCGTCGCGACCGAGGACGCCGGAGAAGAGGTGCCGGTATTGGCTGAGTCGGCCTGAGCCGGAGCGGCTCAGGCGACCCGGCGCCCCACCTTGACGGTGGGGGGAGGTGTCCCGCCCTTCAGGTGCATGGACCGGGTCAGCAGCTCGGTGAGGTCGTCGGCCGGCATGGGCTTGGCGAAGTAGTAGCCCTGCACGGTGGTGCAACCGATGCCCCGCAGGTGTTCGAGCTGCTCCTTGGTCTCCACACCCTCGATCACCGTGGTGATGCCGATGGCGCTCGAGAGGTTGACCACGGCGGAGACGATGGCCGACTTGACCGGGTCGACCTCGACCTTGTCCACGAAGCTGCGGTCGACCTTGACCACGTCGACGGGGAAGCTGGCCAGGTACCCGAGCGCCGAGTAGCCGGTGCCGAAGTCGTCGATGGAGACCTTGACCCCGATGCGCTTCAAGCGGGTGAGGAGCTGGATGGTGCGCTCGGCGTCCTCCATGGCCAGGCTCTCGGTGATCTCCAGACTGATCTGCGCCGGGTCGACCTCGGTGCGGATCAGGATCTCCTCGATCTGCTCGACCATCCCCTGCTGCTGGAACTGACGGGCCGAGAGGTTCACGGCCACCGTGAGCGGCTCGCCGAAGTGCTCGCGCCACGTCCGGGCCTGGTTGCACGCCTGCTCGAGGACGATCCGGCCCAAGGGCAGGATGAGGCCGGTGTCCTCGGCCAGCCCGATGAAGTGGATGGGGGCGAGCAACCCCCGAGTGGGGTGCTGCCAGCGCACCAGCGCCTCGGCGCCGATCACCCTGCCGTCCTCGATGGCCACCACGGGCTGGAAGTGCACCACCAGCTCGTCGCGCTCGAGCGCCTTGCGCAACCCGGCTTCCAGGTCGATGCGTTCGGCGGAGCGCACACCCATGGCATCGACGTCGAACACCTCGAAGTTCCCCCCCCGGCCCTTGCCCTTGGCCTGGTACATGGCCACGTCGGCGTCGTGTAGGACGTCGTCGCGGGTCTTGTGCGGGTCGGTGAGGGCGATGCCGATGCTGACCGTGGCCACCACCTCGTGACCGTCGGGCAGGGTGATGGGCTCGTGCATACGGTCGAGAATGCGCTGGGCGCAGGCCACCGAGTCCTCGGGCGTGGTCACGCCTTCGAGGAGGAGGGTGAATTCGTCCCCACCGAAGCGAGCCAGCATGTCCCCGGGCCGCACGGCCGCCTTGATGCGGTTGGCGATGGCGATGAGCAGCTGGTCACCGGAGTGGTGGCCCAGGCTGTCGTTGATGATCTTGAACCGGTCGACGTCGGCGAAGAGCACGGCGTGCTGCTCCTCGCTGCGCTGGGAGCGCCGAAGCGCGTGGTCGAGGTGGTCGAGGAAGAGCCGGCGGTTGGGCAAGCCGGTCAGGGCGTCGTGGAAGGCGTGACGGGCCAGCTGCTCCTCGAACTGCTTGCGCTCGGTGATGTCCTGGAACACGAACACGGCGCCGGTTGCCTTGCCCTGGTCGATGATGGGGGACACCGTGTAGCTGACGTGGAAGCTGGACCCGTCGGCACGGTTGAACCGAGTGTCGAAGTTGGTGATGGTGTCGACCTTGGCCATGCAGCGCATGGCCGGCGCCAGGATGAAGCTCGGCGCCCGGATCCCGAAGTCGAGCCCGGTCTCGAGCTGGTGGTGGTCCAGTTCGGGGGTGGTGTCCCAGCCGAGGAGCCGCAGGGCGGCCGGGTTCACGAACGTGACCTGGCCGGAGCGGTCCACGGCGCACACGCCCTCGCCCAAGCTGGAGGTGATGGCCGACAGGCGCTCGCGCTGGAGCCGGCCTTCCTGGTAGAGCGAGGCGTTGGTGAGGGCGGTGGCGCCCACTGCGGCCAGGGCGTCGAGCAGGGCCTGGTCGGCTCGATCGAACGGCTCGCCCGGGTCGCGCCCCGAGACTCCGAGCACGAGCGGCTCGTCGGTGACGGGCAGCACCGCCTCGAGCATGCCGAAGGCGCTTCCCTGCTCGGTGAGCGTGGCGTGACGGCACCGGAGGAGGTGCCGGGCGGAATCGAGAATGGCCTCGGTCGTCTCCTCCTCGCCCATGGTCCGGTTGATCTCCAAGGTCGACTCGAACAGGCCGAGGAGCCGGGCCCGGTCCCGCCGTGCGTCGAAGTGCCCGGCCACCACCCGGCGCAACACGATCAAGGGGAGGATGGCGATGGGCATGGCCCAGCTGAAGGCCGAGATCACCAGGGCGGTGGGGACGGCCAGGGTGAGCGAGCCACCAGCCACGATCAGGTTCATGTCGGGACCGACCCGCAGGGCGGCACGCAGCGAGGACCCGAAGGCCGCGCTGAGCAGAGCCATGGCCACCCCGTTCATGAGGAAGAAGACCACGACCGCCACCAGGGCAGCCGACAGGTCGACGGGGGAGATGGGGCCGTTCGGGGTGGCGATCAGGTTGCCCACTGCCGCCGCCGTCCACACCGAGGCGGCGATCATCCCCGTGTTCCAGAGGAGTTTGGGGAGAGGCGCCCGACGCAGCGCCGAGCCCAGCACCACCACGCACGTGGCACACACGACCAACGTGTAGGAGGGCACGAGGAGCAGCAGGGCGACCACGAAGCCCTCGTCGAGCATGAAGACGAGGTTCTCGTCGCCGCGGACCATGCGCAGCGGCCACACCCACGTGAACACCCACAACAGGCCGAGCAGGCACAAGGTGGCGAGCATCATGGGCGGCGGCGACCACCGTCCCGAGCTCACGTGGGCCACGGCATTGGCCAGGGCGGCCGCACCGGCGACGCTGGCGGCGACGACGAGCCCCTTCACCTTCCAGGACAGCTTCACCGGGGAACCACCACGGTCCGGAGGGCGCGCCACGCCGGGCGCGCCACGACCGCGATCTGGTCGTGGTGCTCCAACTCCCGGCTTGCGAAGGTCACGTGCGCCCGCCCCTTTCCGCCCCGTCGGAGAGTCACGATATGGCCACAAGGGGTGTTGAGCCAACCGCTACCTGCGGTCTTGTGATTCCGTTTTTCTCGTGTTGCGCAATCGTTGGCTGGATTTCCACAAGACGCGCGAAACCTGGGGAAACCGACCGCTCTCCGCGGGAAACGGGGTCCCGAGCTGAGCCTGGGATGTCGCTCGCCACCGGCCCCGGACGGGCCCGCCGGATCAGTGGATCCCGGCGGCGGCGGCCACCACGAGCCCGGTCACGAGGAGCGACCCGGCCCGACGGGTGTGGATGAAGGCGGCGGCGGCGAACCACAGGGGCCACACCGGGAAGCCCTCGGGAGGGGCGTCGGGCTTGGGCTTGCCGAAGGCCCGCCACACCGGGACCAGCTTGAACACCGCAGCCAGGGCCAAGAGCGCCGGCCAGGGCAGGGCGCCCACCGCGACGCAGACCACGACCACGACGTAGAAGGCCGCCATCATCCCCCGGGTCAGAGCTCTGGCCCGGGCCTCGCCCAACATGACCGGCAGGGTCCGCACCCCCAACGGCGCGTCGTAGGGCGCCTTGTCGATGTGCTTGCCCATCAGCACGGCCGTGCACAAGAGCCCGTAGGGGACCGACGCCACCCAGATCTGCCACGGGAGATGGCCGACGGCGGCGTAGTACGTGCCACAGACCATGAGCGGTCCCCACACGGCGAAGACATCCGGCTCGCCGAGCCCGCGCTTCTTCAGGCGCAGAGGTGGAGCCGTGTAGGCCACGCTCAGGAGGAAGCCGCCCACGGCGAATCCCACCACCGGCCAGCCCCGGTACAGCGCCAGAACCACCAGGATGCCGAGGTCGACGGCGTTGACGGCCAGGGCGGCGCCGGCCAATCCGCCCCGACTGATCATCCCGGACAGGACGGGATGGGGTGCGTACAGCGCCCGGGGGTACGACTCGGTGTCGTTGCCCACCTCCACGTCGAACAAGTCGTTCATGAGGTTGTTGGACACGTGCGCCAGGAGGATGCCGACGAAGGCCAGCACCAGGAGCCCGGGACGGAATCCGCTCTTGTGGACGGCGAGCAAGGTGGCCACGGCGCCGGCCACGAAGGTCATGGGGAGCACCGCGGCCCGGGTGAGCACGAGCCAGCGCGACACCGGATCGAGCCCCCGCCCGGACGGCGGGTTGGTGGTTCGCAGGACCTCGAGCCAGGCCGAGACCCGGCTCTGGCGACCGGTGGACCGGGCGGGCTGCAGAACGCTCACCGGGGCGATGCTAACGAGGCCGGGCGCAACACCCCATTCGGCCGGAGGAGGGCCAGGGGCCCTGTGCTATGACTGACGCCCATGTCAGAGGACCCGGGTCACGACCACACCATCGACACCGGCAAAGGCACGTTCGAGCTGAGCGAACTCGGCCACCTCATGCCCGGCATGGCCGAGGTCATGCCCCTCGTGGGAACGCGCATTTGGAAGTGCTACTACGCCGGCCAGGCCAAGAACCAAGCCCTGGCGCGCTTCCAGCTCAAGGAGGCGGTGAACCTCATGGAGAAGGGCGCCTTCCTGCGCCCCAAGTACCAGGAGAACATGGACAAGTTCGTCAACGAGGAAGTCGCCACGCTGCGCAAGTGCATCGAGTCCGAGGACTGGGAGGGTTTCGAGACCGCCTTTCGGACCATGGTCGACGCCGCCAACGCCTATCACGACGTCTACGACAAGCCCTTCCTTCGCTGGCGCATCCCCGACCAGCCCCCGCCTGACCTGGACATGACGCCCCGGCCCGGCTGAGGCACATGGACCACGTCCGCCTGGGGCGAAGCGGATTGCCGGTGTCGAAGCTGTGCCTCGGCACCATGACCTTCGGGCTCCAGTGCGACGAGCAACGGTCCCGGGCCATCCTCGACACCGCCCTCGACGGCGGGATCACCTTCGTCGACACCGCCGACGCCTATCCGCTCGGCGGTGACCTCTCCACGGTCGGGCGAACCGAGGAGATCCTCGGCCGGGCCCTGGCCGGGCGGCGACAGGACGTCGTCCTGGCCACCAAGTGCTTCATGCCCATGGGCCGGCGGCACTGGGACGGGGGGATGTCGGCCAAGCACATCCTCGACGCCATCGAGGGAAGCCTGCGAAGGCTGCAGACCGACTACGTCGACGTCTACCAGCTGCACTTCGACGACCGGCTGACCCCGCTGGACGAGACACTGCGGGCACTCGACGACGTCGTGCGGGCCGGCAAGGTCCGCTACATCGGCGTTTCCAATTGGGCGGCGTGGCGACTGGCTCTGGCGGTGGGGCGCGCCGAGCTGCTCCACACGGCGCCGATCGTCTCGGTCCAGCCCCGCTACAACCTCCTCTACCGGGCCAACGAGCGCGACCTCTTCCCCCTGTGCCAGGAAGTCGGCATCGGGGTCATTCCCTACAACCCGCTGGCCGGCGGGCTGCTCACCGGCAAGCACCGCCGCGACCAGGGCGCCGGCGAGGGCCGCTTCACCCTGGGCAACGCCGGGTCGATGTACCGCGACCGGTACTGGCACGACGGCGAATTCGAGACCGTCGAGACGCTGCGCCCCCTGGCTGCCGAAGCCGGGGTCTCCGTGGCCCACCTGGCCCTCGGCTGGGTATTGGCGCAACCGGCCGTCACCGCTCCCATCGTCGGGGCCAGTCGGCCCGAGCAGCTCGAGGACGCACTAGCGGCCGTGACGAAGCCACTGGAGGCCGATCTCGTGTCCCGGCTCGACGAGCTCACTTCGGCGTGGCGTCGAAGCGACGCGGAGCGCTGAGTCGTAGGCTTTTCGGCGATGGGCTTCCACCACGTCGCTATCGCCACCCGGGACCTTCCCGCCACCCACCGCTTCTACACCGAGGCCATGGGCTTCGAGTTGGTGAAGGTGGTGGTGGCTCCCACCGGCTCCGCGGCGGGTGGGTGGGCCAAGCACGTCTTCTACGACACTGGGGGCAACGGCCTGTTCGCGGTGTGGGAGCTCCACGACGAGGCCATCGGCGAGGGGTACTCGACCGCCATCTCGACCGGGCTGGGCCTTCCCGAGTGGGTGAACCACGTCGCCTTCGACGCCCCCGACCTCGACACCCTCGCCGCGCACACCCGCCGGTGGCAGGAGCACGGCATCGACGTGGTCGAGCTCGACCACGAGTGGTGCCGGTCCATCTACGCCAGGGACCCGAGTGGCGTGCTCGTCGAGTTCTGCTGCACCCTCCGGGCATTCACCAGGGACGAATTGTCCGGCGCTGGTTCCCTGCTCACCGATCCCGCCCCGGACCTCGAGGCTCAGCCGGCCATGACCATCCACGAGGCGCTCACTCCTCAGCCCTCTCGCTGACCGCTCTCCGGGCACCAGCCCGGGTGCGAGTCACACCAGGAGATGGAAGACGGGACTGTCGGGCTGCACCTTCTGGACGTCGAGCCCGGATCCGGAGATGCGCTCGACGAGGGGCCCGAGGTCGTCCCGGGAGGCCAGCTCGATCCCCACCAGCGCCGGGCCGAACTCCCGGTCGTTCTTCTTCATGTACTCGAAGAGCACGATGTCGTCGGTCGGGCCCAGGCATTCGTCGAGGAACCGGCGCAGCGCTCCAGGCTGCTGGGGGAAGGCCACGATGAAGTAGTGCTTGAGCCCTTGGTGCACCAGGCTGCGTTCGATGATCTCGTCGTAGCGGGCCACGTCGTTGTTGCCTCCCGACAACACGCACACCACCCGGCGCCCGTCCAGCTTCGGCGCCAACTGGTCGAGGGCGGCAACGGACAAGGCGCCGGCGGGCTCGGCCACGATCCCGTCGTCCTGGTACAGGGCCAGCAGCTCGGTGCAGACCCGTCCTTCGTCCACGACCTCGATGTGGTGGACCAACTCCTGCACCACGGCGAAGGTGAGTGCGCCGGGCTTGCGCACCACCGCACCGTCGACGAAGTCGTCGGCGATGTCTATGACCACGGGGTGCCCCGCCTCCAGTGAGCGCACCATGGCCGGCGCACCGGCCGGTTGCACACCGACCACCTCGGTGGCGGCGCCGAGCCCGTCGAGGGCGATGGCGATGCCGGCCACCAACCCGCCGCCGCCGATGGGGACGACGATCGCGTCGGGTGGCGTCCCCAGTTGGTCCACGACCTCCAGGGCGATGGTGCCCTGGCCCGCCACCGTGAGCGGATGGTCGAAGGTCGGGACGACGATGGCGCCCGTCGACTCGGCATGCGCCATGGCGGCGGCGAAGGCGTCGTCGAAGCTGTCGCCGGCGAAGCGGACGTCGACCAGGTCGCCGGCCAGGGCCCGGATGCGGGCCACCTTCTGTCGAGGGGTACGGCGAGGAAGGAACACCGCGCCGCGCACGCCCAGATGCCGGCAGCTCCACGCCACCCCCTGGGCGTGGTTGCCGGCACTGGCACACACGACGCCGGGAAGCAGGGCCTCGGGATCGAGGCTGGCGATGAAGTTGAAGGCGCCTCGGATCTTGTAGGAGCGGACCGCCTGGAGGTCCTCGCGCTTCAAGTACACCTCGGCGCCGAGGCGTTCGGACAGGCGATCGTTTCGCTGCAGGGGCGTCACCACGGCCAGCGGCCCCAGACGAGCGGCCGCCGTTCGCACGTCGTCGAGCCCGGCCGCACCGTGGCGGTCGGTGCCGGCCGGCCCGGTGCCCTCAGGCCGCGCCGGGACCGAGCCCGGCTCGTGCTCCACGTCGGTCATGAGCGCTCCTGGTCGAAGGTCCCCGGCCCAGACGACCTCGTCCCCTTCATCTCCGGGCGTCCGATGCCGAGGATATGGGGAGGAACAGAGCTGGAGGTCGAGGCCATGAGCCTGGGAGATCGGTGCGATGAGATCGTCAAGCTCATCGACGATGCCCTGGGGGCCTGGGCGTTGCCGCCACGTCCCGTCTCCCGGCTCCCCGAGTCGACGGATCGTTCCGAGGAGCTGACCCCGCTGCGCCGCACGGCCTGACCAGGTCTCGCGCGCCACCCTACAGCACTCTCACAGCCGCTTCACAGCAACACGGTCCAGCATGTGGCCCCAGGGAGGCCACATGACGACTGCCACTGCTACCGCCGACGCCCCACGCGTGCTCGTCGTCGACGACGAGCGCAGCATCACCGACCTGGTCGCCATGGCTCTTCGCTACGAAGGCCTGCAGGTGGAGGTGGCCAACGCCGGCCGCCAGGCGCTGGAGTGCATCTCTCGCTTTCGCCCCCAGCTGGTCGTGCTCGACGTGATGCTGCCCGACCTGAGCGGGTTCGAGGTCCTGGAGCGCATGGCCCGAGACGGCATCGGCGGCCGGGTTCCGGTGCTCTTCCTCACCGCCCGCGACACCCTCGAAGACAAGTTGCGAGGCTTCACCCTCGGCGGCGACGACTACATGACCAAGCCGTTCTCCGTGGAGGAGCTGATCGTGCGCGTCCGGGCCATCCTCCGCCGGGTGCACGGCGAGGGTCACAGCCCGCGGCTCACGGTGGGCGACCTCGAGCTCGACGAGGAGAGCCACGAGGTGTACCGGGGGGACACCTCCATCGAGCTGACCCCGACCGAGTTCAAGCTCCTCCACTACCTGATGCTCAACACCGGCCGGGTGGTGTCCAAGTCGCAGATCCTCGACCGGGTGTGGAACTACGACTTCGACGGCAACGCCAACGTCGTCGAGATCTACATCAGCTACCTGCGTAAGAAGATCGACTCGCTCGGGCCTCGGCTCATCCACACCGTGCGCGGCGTGGGCTACAGCCTGCGCGCGCCGCGCACGACGCCATGACGCTGCGGCTTCGGCTGCTGCTGATCCTCGTCGGCATCGTGGCCGCCGGCCTGATCGTCGCTGACATCGTCACCTACAATTCGCTGGGCTCGTTCCTGTCCAGTCGCGTGGAACAGCAGCTGCAGAGCATCGCCGG
>JASHUM010000003.1 GCA_030040015.1 Acidimicrobiales bacterium | reverse complement strand
GAGCGGAGGTTCGACCACAGTGGCGCACCTCGATCTCCTCGACGAGTACGCCACCCACGTGCGCTCGTTCGTCGACGTCGACCGCTTGCGCTCCTTGTCGGTGGTCGCCGACACGGCCAACGGCATGGGTGGGCTCGTCGTCCCCAAGGTCTTCGACGGTCTGCCCTTCCGTCTACGGGTCCTGTTCCCCGAGCTCGACGGCAACTTCCCCAACCATCCCGCCGACCCCATCCAGCCCGAGAACCTCGAGGCGCTGAAGAGCGCCGTGCTTGAGGACGACGCCGACGTGGGCCTGGCGTTCGACGGGGACGCCGATCGGGTGTTCCTGGTCGACGAGCGTTCCCAGCCGGTGTCGGGGTCCCTGACGACGGCTCTCGTGGCGGCCGCCATGTTGGAGAGGCATCCCGGCGCCACCATCCTCTACAACCTCATCTGCTCGAAGGTGGTACCGGAGACCATCGAGTCGTTGGGAGGCAAGGCCGTCCGAACCCGTGTCGGCCACTCGTTCATCAAGCAGGTGATGGCCGAGACTGGGGCCGTGTTCGGCGGCGAGCACTCGGGCCACTACTACTTCCGCGAGAATTACCGGGCCGACTCGGGCATCATTGCGTCCTTGATCGTGCTCGACCTTCTTTCCCGATCCGCTGGCTCGCTGTCCGAGTTGCTCGCCCCTTACCGCCGGTACGCCGACTCCGGCGAGATCAACACCGAGATCGCCGACCCACCGGCGACAGTCGAGGCCCTGGCCCGGCTCATGGCTGCCAGGGGTGCATCGATCGACCGGCTCGATGGACTGACCGTCGATTACGGCGACTGGTGGTTCAACGTCCGGCCGTCCAACACCGAACCGCTGCTCAGGCTGAACGTCGAAGCCGCCACGGCGGACGAGTGTCAACAGCACGTGGCCGAGGTCCTCGATCTTGTGGCCGAGGTGTCCGGTGCGTCGGCCGGAGCCGGCGCCGGGCCCGGCACCCGTCCCGGTGCTGTCGGCGACGCCACCCGATCCGCTGGAGCCTGAGGAGGAAGCGGCCCATGGCACTCGATCCGCTGTTGTTGGAAGTGCTCGCCTGTCCCGAGGACAAAGGTCCACTGCTTTACTTCGAGGACGAGGACCGCCTGTACAACCCCCGTCTTCAGCGCAGCTACGCCATTCGTGACGGGATTCCCGTCATGCTCATCGAAGAGGCGGAGACGGTCAGCGACAGCGAGCACCAGCGCCTCATGGAGAAGGCGGCCGCAAAGGGGACAGTGACCACACTGGGCGGCGAGAGTCCGTGAACGTCATCCCTCCCACGGCCGCCCGTGCTCTCGACAGCATGGGCATGTTCGCCGCCGCCGCCGCCATGCCCGAGCAACTGGCTTCGGCCGTCGGCGCCGCTCACGGGCTCGACGGCCTCCCCGAGAAGGCGTATGTCGAGAACGTCGTGGTGCTCGGCATGGGAGGCAGCGGCATCGCAGGCGACGTCATGGTGGCCGTTGCCGGGCCCTTCCTCCCGGTACCGGTTTCAGTGGTCAAGTCCTACGACCTGCCCGACTTCGTGGGTCCCGGCTCGCTCGTGTTCGCCATCTCGTTCTCGGGCGACACCGAGGAGACGGTGGAGGCGGCCGGAGAGGCGGCCGACGCCGGCGCCAGCCTGGTGGCGGTGACCAATGGGGGCGAGCTCGCCGGTTTGGCCGAGGAGTGGGGGGCGCCGGTCGTCCCCGTCCCCTCCGACATACCGGCGCCGCGTGCCGCGCTCGGGGCAATGGCCATCCCGCCCCTGGTGGTGCTGGAGGACATCGGCCTCTTCCCGGGAGCCAGCCAGTGGGTGGCCCTCGCCGTCGACCAGCTTCGTCACCGACGCGATCAGCTCACGCGCCCCGGCAGCCTGGCCGAGGAACTGGCCCAGCGAATCGGACGCACCATTCCTCTGGTCCACGGGGCGCAGAGCCTCGGCGCCGCCGCCGCACTGCGATGGAAGTCACAGATCAACGAGAACGCCAAGACGCCGGCGTTCTCGGCCGTCTATCCGGAGCTGTGCCACAACGAGATCGTCGGTTGGGGACAGCACGGGGACGTCACCCGGCAGATCGTCACCCTCGTCAACCTGAGGCACGACGCCGAGCACCCCCAGGTGGTCCGCCGGTTCCAGATGGTCTCCGAGATCCTTGGCGAGGTGGTGGCCGACGTCCTCGAGGTGCACGCCCAGGGCGAGGGAGACCTGGCCCAGTTGTTCGACCTGGTGCTGACCGGTGACTTCGTATCGCTCCACCTGGCCGCGCAGGAAGGGGTGGACCCGGGGCCGGTGCCGGTGCTGGACGAGCTCAAGGACCGCCTCGGCCAGGGCTGACGCGCCGCGGCCGTATAGTGCTGGACCGCCGCACGGCCTCGGTGCGCCGTCGGAGCAAACGATGAGGAGAGTCATGACGCGTACCGACGGGTCCGACTACAAGGTGGCCGACATCGCTCTAGCCGACCTCGGTCGGCGGGAGATTCGCCTCGCCGAGGAGGAGATGCCCGGACTGATGGCTGTGCGAGCCGAGTTCGGCGACGCAAAGCCGCTCCAGGGCGCTCGGATCTCGGGCTCGATCCACATGACGATCCAGACGGCCGTGCTCATCGAGACCCTGGTGGACCTGG
Organism: Acidimicrobiales bacterium; assembly: GCA_030040015.1. GTDB lineage: Bacteria > Actinomycetota > Acidimicrobiia > Acidimicrobiales > UBA8190 > UBA8190. The sequence goes on along the minus strand of JASHUM010000003.1, from coordinate 37,122 downwards.
GTGCCCAGGTCCGCTGGGCGTCGTGCAACATCTTCTCCACTCAGGACCAGGCGGCGGCCGCCATCGCCGCCGCTGGCGTACCCGTGTTCGCCTGGAAGGGCGAGACCATCCCCGAGTACTGGTGGTGCACCGAGCGCGTGCTTCGCTGGCCGGACGGCAAGGGGCCCAACATGATCCTCGACGACGGCGGCGACGCTACGTTGCTGGTCCACCTGGGCGCCGACGCCGAGGAGTCCGGTGTCGTGCCAGATCCAGGTGACGATCCGTCCGAGGACGTGACTGCGCTGCTCGACGTGGTGAAGCGCTCGCTGGCGTCGGGTGAGTCGTTCTGGAGCGAGACGGCCAAGGGGATCCTCGGTGTCACCGAGGAGACCACGACGGGCGTGCACCGGCTGTACCAGCGCGAGCGGGAGGGAACGCTGCGCTTCCCCGCCATCTCGGTGAACGACTCGGTCACGAAGTCGAAGTTCGACAACGTGTACGGGATCCGCCATTCGCTCATCGACGGGATCAACCGGGCGACCGACGTCATGATCGGCGGGAAGACCGCAGTGGTATGCGGCTACGGCGACGTGGGGAAGGGGTGTGCCCAGTCCCTGCGAGGCCAGGGAGCACGAGTCGTCATCACGGAGATCGACCCCATCTGTGCGCTTCAGGCCGCCATGGAGGGATTCGAGGTGACCACGCTTGAGCGCATCGTCGAGAAGGGCGACATCTTCATCACCGCCACGGGGAACCGCGACGTCATCACCGCCGGCCACATGCAACTGATGAAACACAATGCCATCGTGGCCAACATCGGCCACTTCGACAACGAGATCGACATGGCCGGACTGGGTCGTCTGTCCGACGTCCGGCACTTCGAGATCAAGCCCCAGGTCGACGAGTGGGCGTTCCCCGACGGTCATTCCGTCATCGTCCTTGCCGAGGGCCGCCTGGTGAACCTGGGCTGTGCCACGGGCCATCCGAGCTTCGTCATGTCCACCAGCTTCACCAACCAGGTGTTGGCCCAGATCGAGCTGTTCACCCGCACGGCGAGCTATCCGCTCGGGGTGCACCGCCTGCCACGGGAGCTCGACGAAAAGGTGGCCCGGCTCCATCTGGACAAGCTCGGCGTCGAGTTGACCACGTTGACCGAGAAGCAGGCCGACTACATCGGCGTCGCTCCGCAAGGGCCGTTCAAGAGCGAGACCTACCGCTACTGAGCAGCTCGCTCCCCGGCTCTACGTCGCCCGCACCTCGGCTGCAGGTGCCCGGAATCGGGCGCCCCCGCGCCCAGGAAGGACCCCGGGAACCTCCAGGTTTCGGCCCCGGCCTCTGGGCATAGGACCGCCAAGGGCGTACCATCGAAGCGTGGGCCGCGTCCGGGTCTGTGGTTGCAAGTCGAGGCCAGTCGCAGGCGAAACGACCCACGTAAGGCAACTCGTGGTTGCCGAGCATGGTGCGACTTAGGAGTAAGTCCTGCCCGCCCTCGGTGTCGGCGATCGACGCCAGGTGGAGAAGGGTCGAAGCGGTCAACCGTGCCGTCGCAGGGCCGGCGCCGATGCGCGTCGGCCGCCGGCGGCAGGCCGCCATGCCCTCCGCAGGCGAGTGTGGGGACAAAGACCAGGTCAGCCGGACGCGGCCCGCAGGTCGTCTCTTCGCTATCCACGATGGAGTCAGGGGGGCCCGACTCAGCTGACAAGGAGGTGCTCCAGTGGACATCGACGTCCTCGGTCGTAAGTCGTCCGTACCCGAGGAGGTGAGGGCACGAGCGCGCGCCAAGGTGGCCAAGTTGGGCAGGAGGGCGCCGGTCCTGGAGCACGCCGCGGTGCGGCTGGCCGAGGACCGCGAGGCACCGGCGGACGGACGGCACGTGTGCGAGGTGACCATGGAGGGACATGGGCACGTCGTGCGGGCCAAGGCCCAAGCAGCTGAGTTGGCGGTGGCCGTCGACCTCGTGATCGAAAAGCTCGAGCACCAGGTGGAGCGGCTCAAGGGAAAGCTCGTGGGCCGGTCACACCCCCGCAAGTCGAGGGTCCTGTCCAAGGCCTGATCCGGGCGGATCCGAAGTCTCCGGGGAGCCGGGCGAAGGCGGCCCGGCAGTAGACTCGACACTTCATGAGTGTCTTCTCCCGCGTCCTGCGGGCCGGCGAGGGCAAGAAGGTCCGCCGTCTGGCCGAGCTCGTCCCCATGGTGAACGAGCTCGAACCGGACATGGAGTCGCTCAGCGACGAGGAGCTGGCTCACCGGACCGTGGCCTTCCGAGAGCGGCTCGACAACGGCGCGTCCATGGACGACTTGCTCATCGAGGCGTTCGCCACCGTCCGGGAAGCTGCCTGGCGGGCGCTTGGCCAACGGCACTTCGACGTGCAGATCATGGGTGGAATGGCCCTTCACTTCGGGTGGATCGCCGAGATGAAGACCGGTGAGGGGAAGACCCTCGTCTCCACTCTTCCCGTCTACTTGAACGCCCTCGAAGGACGGGGCGTGCACGTGGTCACGGTCAACGACTACCTGGCCCGTCGCGACGCCGAGTGGATGGGCCAGGTGCACCGGTTCCTGGGGTTGACGGTGGGCAGGGTGAGCCCTGAGCTCCCTGACGCCGAGGACAAGCGCGAGGCATACGCCTGTGACGTGACCTACGGGACCAACACGGAGTTCGGGTTCGACTACCTGCGCGACAACATGGCCCGTTCCCGCCAGCACATGGCCCAGCGAGGGCATGTCTTCGCCATCGTCGACGAGGTGGACTCCATCCTCATCGACGAGGCGAGGACGCCGCTCATCATCTCGGGCCCGGCCTCGGAATCGGCCAAGCTCTACTACCAGTTCGCCGGCATCGTGAGGACGCTCTCGCCCGAGGTCGACTACGAGGTCGACGAGGAGAAGCGCATCGTGGTCCCTACCGAGGAGGGGATCGTCAAGGTTGAGCGCCAGATCGGCGTCGAGAACCTCTACGACCTGGTTTCGATCAACTACGTCCACCACCTCACTCAGGCCCTGCGGGCCAAGGAGCTGTTCCACCGGGACAAGGACTACCTGGTGGCCGCGGGCGAGGTGAAGATCGTCGACGAGTTCACCGGCCGTGCCCTCGAGGGGAGGCGGTGGTCGGACGGCCTCCACCAGGCCGTCGAGGCCAAAGAACGCGTCCGCATCAAGGAGGAGAACCACACCTGGGCCACGGTGACCCTCCAGAACTACTTCCGTCTGTACGAGAAGCTCGCCGGGATGACGGGTACGGCCGAGACGGAAGCCTCGGAGTTCGCCAGCACCTACGACATGCCTGTGGTGCCCATCCCCACCAACGTGCCCATGGTCCGCGACGACCAGCCCGACTTCGTCTACAAGTCCGAGGACGCCAAGTTCGCCGCCGTGGTGGAGGACATTGTCGAGCGTCACGAGCAGGGCCAGCCGGTTCTGGTGGGCACGGCGTCGGTGGCCAAGTCCGAGCTGTTGTCCAAGCTCCTGGAGCGACGCGGCATCCCGCACCAGGTGTTGAACGCCAAGCAGCACGCCCGGGAGGCGGAGATCGTGACCCAGGCGGGCCGTCTTGGTGCCGTGACGGTGGCGACCAACATGGCCGGCCGAGGGGTCGACATCCTTCTTGGAGGCAACCCCGAAGGTCTCGCTCGCCACGAGCTGCTGGCCCAGGGCCTCGACCCCGACCACGAGGAGTCGACCGCCGAGTACGACAAGGCCCTGGCCCGGTTCCATGAGGAGTGCGAGGCCGAGGGCGACGAGATCCGCAGGCTCGGAGGGCTGTACGTACTCGGGAGCGAGCGACACGAGAGCCGTCGCATCGACAACCAGCTCCGAGGACGCTCAGGCCGCCAGGGCGACCTCGGCGAGAGCCGGTTCTTCCTCTCGCTCGAGGACGATCTGATGCGGCTCTTCGCCACCGGAGCCATGCAGTGGGTGATGAGCCGCACGTTGCCCGAGGACGTGCCCATCGAGGCCAAGATGGTGTCCCGGGCCATCGAGCGTGCCCAGAACACCGTCGAGGCTCGCAATGCGGAGATCCGCAAGGACGTCCTCAAGTACGACGAGGTCCTGAACGAGCAACGCAAGGTGATCTACGCCCGGCGACTCCAGGTGATCGACGGCGAAGATCTGCAGGAGCTGACCCAGGAGTTGCTCGAAACGACCATCGACGTTCTGGTCAAGGCGGCCTGCCCGAGCGAATACCCCGAGGAGTGGGACCTCGACCAGCTGATCGCCGAGGTGACCCAGTACTACCCGACCGAGTTCACCGGCGACGACCTGGCCGAGGCCAGCTCGGTCGCCCAGGTCACCGAGAGCATGGTTGCCGAGGCGCTGGACACGTACGCCGGCCGTGACGAGGTCTTCCCCGGTGGGGCCGACGAGGCCCGCCAGGTCGAACGGGAGATCATGATCCAGATCATCGACCAGCGCTGGCGCGAGCACCTGGCCGAGATGGACTACCTGCGCGAGGGCATCAACCTGCGGGCCATGGGCCAGCAAGACCCACTCGTCGCCTGGCAGCGCGAGGGATTCCAGATGTTCGGCCAGATGATGGACTCCATCGACGACGACTACCTGCGCTACGTGATGCACGTCCAGGTGGTGACGGAGGCCACCGCGGAGCCCGACCTCACCCAGGCCAGCTACCAGGCGCCCGCCGATCCGTCGGAGGCGCCCACCCTGCTCGACGCCGCCCGGGAAGCCGCAGCCCAGATGGCCCCGGCCGCTGAAGCCGGTGCCGCCGGTGCCGCCGGTGTCGCCGGTGTCGCCGGTACTGGCGCGGGAGCCGGCCTCGGCGGGGGCCTGGGTGGCCTCACCCCCGCCGCCGGGGGGCTGCCGGGCAACGGGTCGCGAGCCGGGAACGGCCAGCAGCCCGGTCCTGCCCAGCGTCCCGCCCAAGCGGCCGCCTCGTCGGGAGCAACCCGCCCGGGTGGCCGGGCACCGCGACATGCGGCGCCGGCGCCGCGATCCTCCGGCGGCCGGCCCGAGGCAGGCGAGAAGCTGGGGCGGAACGCGCCGTGCTGGTGCGGGAGTGGCAAGAAGTTCAAGCTCTGCCACGGCGCGTCCTGAGGTGGCCGCCGGCGATCAACGTGACCTCCGGGGAGAGCTCGCCGTCCTGCGATCGCGTCTCGACGAGGCAGAGGGCTATCTCGGGCTCGAACAGTTGCAGGCGCGCCGGGCGGACTTGGAGAAGGAAGCCGCTCAGCCCGATCTGTGGAACGACCCTGACCACGCCAGAGCGGTGACCTCCGAGCTCGGGAAGCTCTCCGACGACGTCGCCATGCTCGAGGACCTGGCCCAACGGCTGTCCGACGCCGAGGTGCTCCACGACCTCATGGTCGAGGAGGAAGACGAGTCGGTCGAGGCCGAGCTCGTCTCCGCCGTCGACGACCTCGAACGGCGACTGGGAGCGCTGGAGCTGCGCTCGCTCTTCAGCGGTCAGTACGACGAGAGCGATGCCATCGTCGACTTCCATGCCGGGACGGGCGGCACCGACGCCCAGGACTGGTGCGAGATGCTCCTGCGTATGTACCTGCGCTGGGCCGAGCGCCGGGGCATGGAGGTCGAGATCGACGAGGCGACGGCCGGCCAGGAGGCTGGTCTCCTGTCCGCTACCGCCATCGTGAAGGGACGTTTCGTCTACGGGCTTCTCTCCGCCGAGCGAGGCGTACACCGTCTCGTCCGCATGTCGCCCTTCGACGCTCAGCACCGTCGCCAGACGAGCTTTGCGTCGGTCGACGTGACGCCGTTCCTCGACGAGGCGAGCCAGGAGGTCGTCATCGACGACAAGGACCTTCGGGTGGACACCTACCGCTCGTCGGGAGCCGGCGGTCAGCACGTCAACAAGACCGACTCGGCCGTGAGGCTGACCCACCTGCCCACTGGGATCGTCGTGGCCGTGCAGAACGAGCGGAGCCAGCACCAGAACCGGGCCAAGGCCATGCAGATCCTCGCCGCAAAGCTCCTGGACCGGCAGCTGGCCGAGCGCCGGGCGGCCATGGAGTCCTTGTCGGGCCCGAAGGACGAGGTTTCCTGGGGCAACCAGATCCGCTCCTATGTGCTCGCCCCCTATCAACTGGTGAAAGACCTGCGTACGGGGGTCGAGACCGGAAACGTGGACGCCGTCCTCGACGGCGAGATCGACGAGTTCATCGAGGCTGAGCTGCGCCGGCGTCGAGCCGAAGACGCTTCTGGTCGTGTTGGGTGATCCGACGAACCCGGGCTGCTAGCCTTTTCCCGATCCTCGAGGGCGACCCCTGTCGTGGGGCGCGCGCAGACCCATCGGGGCTCCATTAGATGATTCGTTTCGAGAACGTCACAAAGACCTACAAGGCCGGCACCGTGGCCTTGCGGGAAGTCTCACTCGAGATCGAGAAGGGCGAGTTCGTCTTCCTCGTGGGTCCCTCGGGCTCGGGGAAGACGACGGCCATCCGGCTGCTGCTGCGCGAGGAGGTGCCCAACGGCGGGCGCATCTGGGTGGCCGGCCGGGACATCGGGATCCTCAGCAACTGGCGCATCCCCTACCTGCGCCGGAACATCGGCTGCGTCTTCCAGGACTTCCGGCTGCTTCCCAACAAGACGGTGTTCGAGAACGTCGCCTTCGCACTCGAGGTCATCGGTCGTCCCAAGCACGTGGTGGTCTCGCAGGTCCCCCAGGTCCTCGAACTGGTGGGACTGGCGAAGAAAAGGGACAACCTTCCCCACGAGCTGTCGGGTGGAGAGCAGCAACGTGTCGCCGTGGCGCGGGCCTTCGTGAACCGGCCGCTGATCCTTCTCGCCGACGAGCCCACCGGAAACCTCGACCCCGCCACCAGTCAAGGCATCATGCGCCTGCTCGACCGGATCAACCGCACCGGGACCACGGTGGTGATCGCCACCCACGACGCCGGCATCGTCGACCAGATGCGCCGGCGGGTGATCGAGCTGGATCACGGAATGTTGGTACGCGACCAGGAACGTGGCGTGTACGGATACGGAACCTGACGAGAACCCGAGGACATCGACCGTGGCTGTATCGATCGACTATGTGACTCGCGAGACGGCGTCCAACCTGTGGCGGAACCGGCTCATGACGGTGGCCGCCGTCATGACCGTGGCCGTGTCGTTGTCGTTGGCCGGTGCTGCACTGCTCCTGCGCCAGGGTGTCGCCCGAGCCACGGTCAAGTGGCAGCACGGCGTGAACGTGCTCGTCTTCCTCGACCCGGGCATCTCCTCCCAACAGCAAGACTCCGTACAGCAGCAGCTCACCGCTCTTCCCTACGTTCGCACCTGCCTGTACCGGAGCCAGCAGTACGACTTCAACGAAGCCCGCCAGCTCCTCCCCCCCGACGAGTCGCAGGCCCTGACCGTGGCCACGATGCCCTCCTCGCTTCGCTGCGCCCTGAACGATCCCAGAGAAGCTCAGGCCGTCTTCCAGGAGTTCAACGGCCGGCCCGGTGTCCAGGCCGTGTCCCACCAGCCCCAATCGGTGCGCAACATGGAAACGGTGGTCGGCATCGTCAAATGGGTCTTCCTGGCCGTGGCCGGGATCCTCCTGCTCTCGGCTTCGGTGTTGATCCTCAACACGATCCGCCTGGCCATCTTCGCCCGGCGGCGAGAGGTGTCGGTCATGAAGCTGGTGGGCGCCACGAACTGGTTCATCCGGGTGCCCTTCATGTGCGAGGGCCTGGTCCAGGGTGTGCTCGGAGCGGCGGTGGCGGCCGGAGCCGTGGTCCTGCTGCACTTCCTCCTCGACCACTTCGCCACCGGCAGTCCGAGCAGCGTTCTCTATCAGATGCGAATGCCGGATTCGCAGGTGGTGGTGACCAACCTGCTCGTGGTCGTCGTCGGCATCGTGGTGGGCACGGCCGGCTCCGCCTTCGCCATCCGCCGATTCCTCGAGGCCTGACGCTCAGCCCTTGTTGGCGCCGTTCTGGCGCACGAAGTCGTTGACGGCGTAGTAGGCGTCGATCGACTCGCCGGCGTCACCCCAGAACCCCTGGAGCACGTCGTACTCCATGGAACCCTGGTCGACGTACCAGTTGTTCACGTCGGTGATCTCCAGCTCACCCCGACCCGAAGGCACCAGGGTGCCGATGATCCGGAACACATCGGGCGAGTAGCAGTAGATGCCGGTCACGGCATAGTGGCTGGGGGGCTCTTCGGGCTTTTCGAGGATCCTGATGACGCGCCGGGCTTCGTCGAACTCTGGCACACCCAGGTGGCGGAGATGAACGGGATCCTCCTCCTCGGTGAGGATGATCCGGGCACCGCTGCCCTGTGCGGTGAACGACTCGACGGTGGAGCGGAACGTCTGCTCCACGATGTTGTCGCCGAGCATGACGAGGACGGGTTCATCGTCGGCGAAGCGCTCGGCCAGTCCCAGCGCCTCGGCGATGCCGCCCGGGCGGTCCTGGTAGGCGTAGGAGAGACGGTCGATCCCGTAATCGTGTCCGTTGCCCAGCAGGCGCAGGAACTCCCCGGCGTGGGTTCCACCCGTGACCAGCATGATCTCCGTGATCCCGGCCATCACCAGCGCCTCGATGGCGTAGCTGATCATGGGCCGGTCGTAGATGGGGAGCAGGTGCTTGTTGGTGATCCGGGTGAGGGGGTGGAGCCTGGTGCCGCTCCCGCCGGCCAGGACCACCCCTCTCATGGTTGCTCTCCGCCGGCGGCGGCGGGCGCCACGTCCCCGGCGTCGCCACCCCGCCCTGTGTCGGTGACCCACTCGAGCATCTCGGAGCGGTGTCGGGCGTAGTCCACCTTGCCCGCCGGTGAGCGGCCGATGCTGTCGACGAAACGGATGTTGCGGGGCGCCTTGTAGGCGGCCAATCGGCCCCTGACGTGCTCGATGAGCTCTTCAGGGGTGGCCCGGGCGCCAGGTGCGAGCTCGACAGCGGCGGTCACCATCTCGCCGAAGCGATCGCTCGGCACGCCCACCGCCACCGCGTCGCGCACGGCAGGATGCGTCTTCAGCGCTTCTTCGACCTCCTCTGGGAAGACCTTCTCGCCACCGGTGTTGATCACCACCGATCCGCGGCCGAGGACGCTGATGGTCCCGTCGGCCTCCACCGTGGCGTAGTCGCCGGGGATCGAGTACCGCACGCCGCCGATCTCGCGGAAGGTGGCCGCTGTCTTGTCGGGATCCTTGTAGTACCCGAGAGGGTTCCGCCCGCCGAGGGCGAGCACACCCTTGATGCCCGAGCCGGGGACGACGTCCTTATTGGTCTCCGGGTCGATCACCCGCACCTCGGGACTGAGGGCGAAATGCGCCGTGTGTTCGGTGTTGGACGATGTGGACACCGACGTGCCCATGCCGAGTGCCTCCGACGACGAGAACGCATCCACCAGCATCATGGTCGCATGATGAGCGAGCAGCGCCTTCTTGGTCTCCTCGCTCCACATGACGCCGGAGGAGATGATGGCCAGCAGGGTGCCCAGTGAGTAGCGCCCGGGATCGGCGTCGAGCCCGGCCAGGATGGGCTTGGCGAAGGCGTCGCCCACGATGGCCAAGGCGTTCACGTTCTCCCTGTCCACCGTCTCGAGGAGCTCAGCCGGGTCGAAGCGGCGCCCGGTGAGCAGCACCACGCACCCGCCCACGCAGAGTACGCCCATGGAGGTGAAGGCCCCGGTCCCGTGCATGAGCGGGCAGGCAGGAAGGAGAACGGGCCCTGGGCCCACGATCGTCTTTCGGACTCCGTCGAGGCCATCGTCCTCGGGGACCTTGATCATGTTCCCGGCGTTGAGCTTGAGGAACAGGTCGTCCTGGCGCCACATGACGCCCTTGGGCATCCCCGTCGTGCCGCCCGTGTAGAGAAGATAGAGGTCGTCCCCGCTCCGGCCCCACGGCGCGCTCGGGCGCTCGGAGGACGAGGCAGCCGCCTCCTCGTAGGCAACGGCCCACGGCGGGCACGGCCCGGTGCCGTCGTCGACCCACAGCCACGTCGTCACCCGCGGCACTCGGTCGCGGAGCTTCCCGATCCGCTCTGTGAACGTGCCGTGGAACACCACGGCCACGGCGTCGGCGTTGTCCCACAGGTAGACGAGCTCGTCCTCGGTGTAGCGGTAGTTGGTGTTCACCGGGACCAGCCCGATCTTCAAGGTGGCGAACGTGGACTCGAGGTACTCCGGGCAGTTGTAGAGGTACTGCGCCACCTTGTCCTGGGACTTCACCCCGGCATTGAGCAGTGTCGCCGAGAGCCCGTTGGCACGACGCTCGAAGTCCGCCCACTTCACCCGCCGGTCTCCCTGCACCACGGCAGGCGCGTCAGGGAGCACCTCGGCCACGGCTTCCCAGACGTCGGCGAAGTTCCAATCGGTCATCGGCGCAGCCTACGCTGACCGCCGTGGACCTCGCCCTTCCGGGGGACGAACATCCGGCACGGACGACACTGCGCCGGTGGCTGGCCTCCCACCCCGATCCCACGCCGCGCTCGTTGGCAGAGTCCGGGTACGTGGCGCCGCACTGGCCCGAGCCGTGGGGCCTCGGCGCCGATCCCGAGTCCCAGCTGGTCATCGACGATGAGCTCCGGCGTGCCGGGGTGCGCCGTCCGTTCAACCAGATCGGCATCGGTTGGGCGGGTCCGACGTTGATACACGCCGGCACCGAGGAGCAAAAGCACCGTTACCTGTTGCCTCTGCTGGCCGGCGAGGAGATCTGGTGCCAGCTCTTCAGTGAGCCGGGTGCAGGTTCCGACCTCGCCGGGCTTTCCACCCGGGCCGTGCGTGACGGCGACGAATGGGTGGTGACCGGGCAGAAGGTGTGGACGAGCTTCGCCCACATCGCCGCCTTCGGCATCCTCCTCGCTCGCACCGATCCCGATGCCCCCAAGCATCAAGGCATCTCCTACTTCATCTGCCCCATGGACGCGCCCGGGGTCACCATCCGGCCCATCGTCGACATGACCGGCGACCATGCCTTCAACGAGGTTTTTCTCGACGACGTACGCCTGCCCGGCGACAACCTCGTGGGAGAGGAGAACGCCGGTTGGGCGCTGGCCAAGGTCACGTTGGGCAATGAGCGAGTGTCGTTGTCGGGCGAAGGCGCACTGTGGGGGCAGGGCCCGACGGCGGCCGATCTTGTCGATCTCGTCCGTCGGACCGGCGCAGGGGTCGATGCGAGCTTGCGTCAGGAGCTGGCGCGGGTGTGGATGGAAGGGGAGATCCTTCGTCTCATCCGAATGCGGACGGTCAGCGCCGCCCTGTCCGGACGGGCGCCAGGTCCGGAGGCATCGGTGCGCAAGGCGCTCGCCGATGTGCACGGCCAGCGGGTCATGGCGACGGCGATGCGGGTGGCCGGGACGAGGGCGATGCTGGCCGGTGGAGGCCCGGGGGGCGACGCCATGTGGTCAAAGGGCTATCTGTACTCGCGCGCCCTCACCATCGGGGGTGGCACCTCGGAGGTCCAGCGCAACATCGTGGCCGAGAGGGTCCTCGGCCTGCCCCACGACCTCGACATGGAGAGCGGCCGGAACTGGTCTGACACCCACTGAGCACGGAGCGTGCGCCAAGGGCTACAAAGATGACTACAGAAAGTAGTAAGAGCCGCGCGGAACGGAAGCTTCCAGTACGGTTGCTTCGGGGAACCGCCCCGGAAGGCCTCTCGGCTCAGGGGCCAACTCCCGCTCCCGCCCCCCAGTTCAAGGGCCGCAAATCGCCCGAAGGGAGCGCAAGAAAGGGGTTGAGGGTGCGTTGCTACTACTGGCCGTGACGGACTCACCATTTGGAGTGAGGTTTTCCAGCGGCGGGGGAGTGGCAGATGGTTGAGTCGTCGGGTCCTCCAGGGGATCCACCGGAGGGCAAGGGAACGGGGGCTTCCGGGCCGGCCCGGGGACGAGCCCCTGATCCAGGCCGATGGCTCCGGCTCTGGCGCGAGCGGCTTCAGGGGGACGCTCGGCTGCCCGAGGAGGAGGCCCGGCTGGTGGTCGAGGCGGTCATCGACGACCTGGCCAGGGGACGTGCGGACGGCCTGGATCACGCCGGGCGGGCATGGGCCCGCGCCCACCGGTCGGTCTCGGCCATGGTCGGTCGGCTCGCCAGCCTGCGGGAAGCCGCCGCCACCGAGGTCAAAGGAGACGACCAGCTCCGGCTGCACCGGGCCATCGACCGGGTGACGACCACCGCCACCGAAGAGGTCCTCAACCGACTCGAGGAGGCGACGCGCACCGACGCCCTGACCGGTGTCGGAAACCGGCGAGCCTTCGACGAGACGCTGTCCGCGACCTTGTCCGCAGCGCATCGTCGGGGTCACGACGTCACCGTGGTGGCCGTGGACCTCGACGGGCTCAAGCGCATCAACGACACCGAGGGCCACGCTGCCGGCGACGCCGCCCTGATGGCGTTGGTACGCGCCCTGTACGCCGATCTCCGAGACGAGGACCGCGTGTTCCGGGTTGGCGGGGACGAGTTCGTCATCCTGCTCCCCTTCACGTCCGTCGATGCCGCAGAGCGGCTGATGGAGCGCATCCAGCGTGCCGGGGCCCCCGCCTTCACCTGGGGGGCGGCGGGATATCCCGTGTCGGGTGCCGACGCCCGCCGGCTCGTCGACGCCGCCGACCAGGACCTGTACCGGCGTCGCCAGGACCGGCGCGCCGCCGTGGGGCTGGTACCCCTCAAGCGGCCGGTCTCCGGACCTGTCCGGCGCGACCTGCGACGGGCAGGCCGCTGGGCCTGGGTGCCGGCGGCCGCGGTGGTCCTGGCATCGTTGATCGCCACACTCGTCGCCTCTGGCGCCGCTCATCGGCTGGTGGCCGTGGGGCACCCGCGCCAGCACCCGGTCACCAAACCGTCGAAGGGCTCCTCGTCCCCGGCCGGCCAGTCCACCGGGCCCACCTCCACTGGCACCAGCCCGTCCGGCACCGTGGTGACGGTGGGGTACGCAACGTCACCCTCGCCTGCCATCGGGGCGCCCTCCGGACAGAGCTCCCCAGGGACGTCCCCGACCCCGTCTCCCGGTTCGCCCACCTCCCCGACCAGTCCGTCCACCGGTCAAGGTGGCGTGCTCGGAGAGCTCGAACAGGTCCTTGCCCCGGTTCCCCTGGTGGGCGGCGACAACGGGCTCCTGGCGGTCGTCGGCGAGCTCCTCACCGGCCCGTCGCCGTCCATCGTCTCGACCAGCTCGACGGGCTCGACCGGCTCGACCGGCTCGACCAGCTCGACCGGCTCGGCGACTTCGGCGGTGAACGGGGGTTCGACTTCGTCGTCGGCGGGATCAGGGTTGCTGCTGGCGCTGATCGGCTGAGCGGCTGGCGTCGAGGACCCGGTCCGGCGACAGGGCGGCGTCCACGACGCGTCGCACCATGGTGGCGAACGCCGAGGGGTGGGTGAGGTGCACGCCATGGGCGGCGCCTTCTGCCTCGAACAACTCGGAGCCGGTGACGAGGCCGTGCAGCTCCTCGACAGCCCGACGGTGGTGAGGCCGGGAGTCGCTGCCTCGGCCGAACACAGCCGGCACGGAAAGCGCTCCGATGTCGAAAGGCGCACCGGAGGACCGCAGCGACGTGAGCTCGGCCATCAGCGCCGGTCCGTCGGCTTCGATGCGCCGCCGCATCTTGTCGTCGGCGCGCTCCCAGGCGGCGTCCCCGACCATCCGCCGGAAGAAGTTCTCGGCGAAGCGCGCCGGGTCCTCGTCACCAGGCTGGCGGGCACGGCGGGGCCACCAGTCGAGCCACGCCAGCGGGGGCTCGTAGGCGCCCACCCCGACCACGGCGCCAGGGGCGGCGATGGCCGCTCCAAGAGCCACGTCACCGCCGTAGGAATGGCCGACCACGACAGCCTGTCCGGGCCCCACCAGGGCGACCAGGTCCTTTACGTGGTCCTCGAGCACCCCGAGGGGCCGCATGCGGCGCGAACCGCGATAGCCGCGCCTGTCGTAGGTGATGACGCGCAGGTCGTCCAGGCGGCGCACGACCCGGGCGAAGCTCGCCGCGCCATCGAGTGAGCCGTGGACGAGGACGACGTCGGGCACGGATGGCCTCGAGCTGTGGTGGTCGATGACGTGCAGGCCGCTCGGGTGATCCACCCGCTCAGCCTTCCAGCGACAGGCCCGTTGTCGCCAGGCCGCATGGGGCCGCCGCCACCCCAGGACCGGACAGGAACGGCCGGTAGGATCGAAATCGATGTCCGATCGACGAGCCGTGCCCGACGCGCCAGCTGGCGGCGCCTTCGGACCCAACGCATGGCTGGTCGACGATATGTACGAGCAGTACAAGGCGGACCCGAGCTCCGTGGGCCAAAGCTGGCAGGACTTCTTCGCCGACTACGTCCCCTCTCCTACGCCCGCCCCTCCTGCGCCTGCCCCGTCTTCGGATGTCGCGACCCAGACCGTCACGGTCGCGACCGCCTCGGCCCGGGCTGTTTCGGCTCCAAGCCCCGCTCCGACGCCCGTAGTGCCAGCGACGCCGCCAACGGCGGCAGCACCGTCCGCTTCTGACGGCTCTGTTGCACCCGAGGACCATCCCGAGCTGCTTCGTGGCGCGGCGGCGCGGGTCGCCGTCAACATGCAGGCATCCCTGGAGGTACCGACGGCGACGAGCGTCCGCACCGTCCCCGCTCGCCTCCTCGAGGTCAACAGGGCCGTCGTCAACCGTCACCTGGCCCGGGAGACCGGCGCCAAGGTCAGCTTCACTCACTTGATCGGTTACGCCGTCGTCCAGGCGCTGCAGGCCGTGCCCGCACTCAACGCCAGCTTCGTGGCTGACGCCGACGGCAAGGGCACGCCGGGCATCGTCCGGCACGGGCACGTCGGCTTGGGCCTGGCCGTCGACGTCGGGCGTCCCGACGGATCCCGGACACTTCTCGTTCCCGTCGTGCGCGACGCCGACGCGATGGATTTCCGGGGCTTCGTCATCGCCTACGAGGAGATGGTCCGCAAGGTCCACACCGGCAAGGTCAGTCCGGACGACTTCGCCGGGGCGACAGTGACGCTCACCAACCCGGGCACGCTCGGGACGGTGCAGTCAGTTCCTCGCCTCATGCCAGGACAGGGGGCGATCATCGGAGTTGGGTCGCTCGGCTATCCCGCCGAGTACCAGGCGGCCGACCGCCGCAGCTTGGCGTCGCTCGGAGTCGGCCCGGTGGTGACGCTCACGTCGACCTACGACCACCGCATCATCCAGGGAGCGGAGTCCGGGCTGTTCCTCACCCACGTCGCCGAATGCCTGACCGGCTCACACGGCTTCTACGAGAGCGTCTTTTCTGCCATGGACGTCCCCTACGAGCCGGTTCGCTGGCAGTCCGACGTCAACGTGCTCGAAGGCGAGCACCTGCGTCTGGTCAAACAAGTGCACGTCCAGAGCCTGGTGAACATGTACCGGGTCCGGGGGCATCTCATCGCCGATCTCGACCCGTTGTCAGCCGAACGTCGTCCCCTGCACGCCGAGCTCGATCCGACGACCTACGGGCTCACTCTCTGGGACCTGGACCGTGAGTTCGTCGTCGACGGCTTGGCCGGACGCGACGTCATGACACTCGGTGCCGCGCTCGACGTCCTGCGGGACGCCTACTGCCGGACCCTCGGCGTCGAGTACATGCACATCCAGAGTCCCGAGCAGAAGCGTTGGATCCAAGAGCATGTCGAGGGGGTGCCGCTCACGTTGGCGCCCGAGGAACAGCGCCACGTGCTCGACCGGCTCAACGCGGCAGAGGCGTTCGAGCGCTTCCTCCACACCCGGTACGTCGGCCAGAAGCGCTTCGGGCTCGAGGGAGCAGAGTCGGCGATCGTCGTCCTCGACACCCTTCTCGACGAGGCCGCCGGCGCCGGGCTCTCCGAGGCCGTGCTGGGGACGGCCCACCGGGGCCGGCTGAACGTCCTGGCCAACATCGTGGGCAAGTCCTACGGCGAGATCTTCCGCGAGTTCGAAGGGGACCTCGACCCCGAGTCCGTGCAAGGGACGGGCGATGTCAAGTACCACAAGGGGGCCTCGGGAAAGTTCGTCGCCCGCCACGGCCCGGAGCTCCCGGTGACGCTGGCGTCGAATCCTTCGCACCTCGAGGCTGTGGACCCTGTGGTCGAGGGCATGACGCGGGCCAAGCAGGACCGCCTCGGCGACGACCGGCCCTACGGCGTGCTTTCGGTGCTCGTCCATGGCGACGCCGCCTTCGCCGGCCAGGGCGTGGTCGCAGAGACTCTCGAGCTGTCCCAGCTGAGCGGATATCGCACTGGGGGCACGATCCACTTGGTCGTCAACAACCAGCTCGGGTTCACGACCGCCCCGGAGTCGGCACGCTCGTCCGTGTACCCGACCGACGCCGCCAAGATGGTGCAGTCGCCGGTGTTCCATGTGAACGGCGACGATCCCGAGGCGTGCGTGCGCGCTGCTCGTCTGGCCATGGGGTTCCGTCAGGCCTTCCACAAGGACGTCGTGATCGACCTCGTGTGCTACCGCCGGCACGGGCACAACGAGGGCGACGACCCCAGTTACACCCAGCCCCGGATGTACGCCTTGATCGAGGGTCATCGATCGGTGCGAAAGCTCTACACCGAGACGCTCGTCCGCCGAGGCGACATCACGTTGGAGGAAGCCGAACAGCACTTGGAGGACTTCCAGGCGCGGTTGCAGACGGCGCTTGACGAGACCCGTCAGTCGGCTCCCCCCCAACCGACCGCCCTCCCGCCGCCCCCGGCCGAGGAGCCGACGGCGCCTCCCGTTCCCACCGGGGTCGACGCCGGCGTGCTGGCCCGGCTGGCCAAAGCCGCGGTGGCGGTGCCCGAGGGGTTCACCATCCACCCCAAGCTGGACCGCCAGTTCGGTCAACGGGCGCGGATGGTCGCCGACGGCGAGGTCGACTGGGCCCTGGGCGAGGCCATGGCCTTCGGGTCCCTTGTGCTCCAGGGGACCGACGTGCGGCTCAGCGGCCAGGACACGCGCCGTGGCACCTTCTCCCAGCGCCACGCCGTGCTGGTCGACTACGTGACCGGCGCCGAGTGGATCCCGCTCGCTCATCTCGACGGCGCTCCCGCCGGGAGGTTCGCGGTGTACGACTCGCTCCTGTCGGAGTACGCAGCACTCGGCTTCGAGTACGGATATTCGGTGGAGGCCCCGGACGCACTGGTGGCCTGGGAGGCGCAGTTCGGCGACTTCGGAAACGGGGCCCAGATCGTCATCGACAACTTCTTGGTCGCCGCCGAGGACAAGTGGGGCCAGCGTTCCGGCTTGGTCATGCTCCTTCCCCATGGGTACGAGGGACAAGGTCCCGAGCATTCCTCCGCCCGTATCGAGCGCTACCTGACGCTGTGTGCCAAAGGGAACGTCCGCCTGGCGCAGCCGACCACCGCCGCCCAGTACTTCCACCTCCTCCGTTCGCAGACGGGATCTGCTCTCCGGCGCCCACTCATCGTCTTCACTCCCAAGTCCCTCCTGCGGGCTCGCCAGTCACGCTCTCCTATTGGCGACCTGACCGTCGGATCGTTCGCCGAGGTCCTGGACGACCCCGAGCCCGGGCAGCATCTCGGGATCGACCCGGGCGCCGTCCAGCGGGTGGTCCTGTGTTCGGGGAAGGTGGCCTACGACACCATGGCCCGTCGCGGCGACCTCGTTGCCGGAGCCGAGGGCCTGCCGGCGCCCGGCGTGGAACCGGCAACGGTGGCCGTCGTGCGGGTGGAGCAGCTGTACCCATGGCCCCAGGAGCAGCTGGGCGCCGTCCTCGACGGCTATCCGGCGGCGCGGCAGGTGGTGTGGTTGCAGGAGGAGCCGGAGAACATGGGCGCCTGGACGTTCGTGCACGGGCGCCTGCACCGTCTGGTGCGAGATCGCTTCGCCCTGTCCCACGTGAGCCGGGCCGAGTCGGCGAGCCCGGCGACGGGGAGCGCCGCTCTACACGCATTGGAGCAAGAGGACCTGCTCCGGCGGGTCTTCGCCTGACTCAGCGAAGAGCGATCCCGAGCACGGCCTCGAGCTCGTCCAAGGCGACAGAAGGATCGACGACCTTGATGGTCACCATGCCCATGGCCCGCGCAGGTTTGAGGTTGACGCCGAGGTCGTCGAGGAACACCACACGCTCAGGCGACACGTCGAGAAGCCGGCACGCCATCTCGTAGAAGCGCGGATCGGGCTTGCGCATTCCGACCTCGGTCGAAGCCACCACGACGTCGAACAGCTCTTTGAGCTCGATGGCGGTCCCGTCCAGGCCGTTCCCGGAGGGAAGGACGAAGTTGTTGGTCAGGAGCGCCGTCTTGAACCGCGCTTTGCACCTGCGCACCGCCCCGATCATCTCGGGACGGAGCTCGCCACCGATGAGGGCGAAGAGGGCGCGGGTGTCCACCGCTCCGCCCGCCGCTCGGGCCTCGGATTCGAAGGCGTCGCAGAAGGCGTCGAATCCGAGCTCGTTTCGCTCGAGCCTGGCCCAGGCGTTGTCGTGGTGGTTGGTGGCGTTCAGGTGGCGGATGAACCCCTCCGGAAGTCCCTTTTCGGTCTCGTAGCGAGAGAACGCCTCGAAGGGACTTCCCGACAGCACCCCGCCGAAGTCGAACATCACGGCGTCGATGGCGGTCGATCCCATCGCCCTGTCGGTTGGGTTGGTGGAGGCGTCGTCCGTTGGAGTCCTCATCCGAGGAGGGTCCGGGACAGGTCCTCCCACAGTTGCTCGGACAGCGCCAGCGACTCCACGTCCACCCGCTCGTCGATCCCGTGGAACATGGTGGCGTAATCCTCGAAGGTGAGTCGCTGCGAGAACAGCCCGAAGCCGTAAGCGGTCGTCCCCAGCTTCCGGAAGAACCGAGCATCCGTCGCGCCGACCGACAAGAACGGCACGCACCGGCTACCCGGGTAGGCCCTCTGAACGACGCGCTCGAGGGCGTCCCACAGGGGAGTCTCCGTGGGAGAGGTGGTGGCGGGGTCGCTCCAGTGCCAGTGGATGTCCACGTCGTCGGACAAGTCGCCCAAGGCCTCTCGGACCATGGACTCCACTTCCGGGAGCCCCCACCCCGGAAGGCCACGGATGTCGAGCTGGAGCTCGGCCCGGTCAGGGATGACGTTGACCTTGCTGCCGCCGTGGAGGACGGTCGGAGCGACCGTGGTGTGGGTGCAGGCATGCGCCTGCCGGGCCAGTCCGAGGGCCGGTAGTTCGTGGACGAAGGCGTCGATCTGCTCGGGATCGACAAGGGGTTGGGCGATTTCAGGCGGCAACCCGATTCCCTCGACGAAGCGCCGCCAGGCTTGATGCACCTCGGCCGGCACCGAGAACTCGGAGAGCCGCTGAACGGCGACGGCCGCCTTCACCACGGCGCTGTCGGTACGCAGCGGTTGCGAACCGTGGCCCGGGGTTCCCCGTACCGTCAGCGTGCACCAGAACACGCCCTTTTCTCCCGTGATCACCGGGAGCCGGACGCCTTCGGGGCTGGCCATCGGGAACCCACCTGCTTCGGTGATCAGATAGTCGGTCCGGACATCCTCGACGAGATGCTCGGTGAGCCAGCTCGCTCCGTGGGTCCCCAGGCCCTCTTCGTCGGCGACACCGATGAACACGAGATCTCCCCGAGGCCGAAACCCGCTCTGAGCGAGGTGTCGCATGGCCACGGCCATTGAGGAGGTGAGATTGAGCATGTCGACGGCGCCGCGCCCCCACACCTCTCCGTCGACGAGCTCACCGCCGAACGGGTCATGGCGCCAGTCGTCGGCGTTGGCGGGCACGACGTCGGTGTGGCCGAGGAGCATCAGCGAGGGAGTCGAGGGGTCGGAGCCCTCGATCCGGGCCACCAACGACGTGCGGCCCGGGGCGGGTTCGTGGGTCTCGAGCCCCATACCGGGCCCCTCGAGGACACTGCGAAGGATGTCGACGTTGCGATCCTCGTGGCCCGACCCCGTGGTCCCGTCGTTCACGCAGGCACTGCGAATGAGTGCCTGAAGCAGCTCGGTGACCTCGCCGCCGACGTCCTCAGGCACGAGCGAATCCTAGGATGAGCCGACACCGGCCACGGGTCCGTCGACGGCCTGGCGAATGGGCCGGCAGGCGGCGGGGGAGTGCTTGACTTGGCCCTCGTGCCCCCCGCCCATGTCGTGGTCGACGGTTCCAACATCGCCACCGAGGGGCGCTCCAGCCCGAGCCTCCACCAGCTCGACGAGGCGGTTCGCCAGTTCCAGGACGAGTTTCCCGACACCGAGACCATCGTCGTCGTCGACGCCACTTTTGGTCATCGCATCGACCGCTCCGAGCGCAAGGCGTTCGAAGAGGCGGTGTCCCACGGCGAGATCGTCTCGCCTCCAGCCGGCGCCATCGGCCGAGGTGACGCCTTCGTGCTGCGCATCGCCGAACGGGTGTCGGGTCAGGTGTTGTCCAACGACTCTTTCCAGGAGTTCCACGCCGAGCATCCCTGGCTTTTCGAGGACGGACGGCTCGTTGGGGGGAAGCCGGTGCCCGGCGTCGGCTGGATCTTCACTCCCAGGCGCCCTGTACGTGGAGTTCGGACCCGCACCGACGCCGGCGCAGCCGGCGACGGGCAACGAGACGGGGCAGGATCGGGCGACCGAGCCGGGGCCGCGACCCGCCGCCGGGGCCGCTCGGCGGCCGTTCTCGAAGCCGTCGAGGTGGCAGCGGCCGAGGCAACACAGGCGGCGGCCTCGCCTGAACCACACGCCGGTCAAGAGGGGGCCCGGCCCGAGACGACCGGGACCAAGCGGGTCCGGACCCGGCGCCGGGGCCGTCGGCGACCGGCGACCGGCGACCCTGAGGTGGCAGCGGCCATCGAGGCGGCCAGGGAAGAGGCGATCGGCACTCCGGACGCTGGCCGGGGCGCGTCGGCGTCCTCCCGGTCACTCGTGGGAGCCACGCACGGACCTCAGGCCGTGAACGATCCCCTCACGTTCTTGACCTTCATCACCGAGCATCCCCTCGGCGACGAGGTGGGGGGTGTGGTGTCCAACTTCGTCTCCCACGGCGCCATGGTCGACGTGGGGGACATGCACTGCTATGTGCCCCTCTCGGGTCTCGGCGTGCCCCCACCCAACAGCGCCCGGGCCGTGCTCAAGAAGGGCGAGCGGCGACCCTTCGTGCTGGTGCGACTCGACCCGCCCCGGCGGGGAGCGCAGCTGGCGCTGCCCGAGCTCCGCCACGCCCTGGGGCTCGAAGAGCCCCGACCCCTGGCCAGGGCGCCCAAGCGCACCTCTCCGCCGGTCGATGTCGCCTCCGAGCCCAAGAAGGCCGCCCACGCCCCTGCGCCCTCGAAACCCGCCAAGGCGGCCAAGGCGGCCAAGGCGGCCAAGGCGGCCAAGGCGGCCAAGGCCCGTACCGCCTCCCGGGCCCCTCAGGCCGCCAAGGGGCAAAAGGCCATCAAGACGTCCAAGCCGGGCAAGGCGCAGTCATCTCATGACAAGGCGCGCCGCGCCACGGGCACATCGCCGGGCAAAACGAAGGCAAAACAATTGCCCTCCAAGAAGACAACGGCATCGTCCTCCCAGCGACGAAGGTCTCGTCCTGGCCGCTGACCCTGAGTGGCGGTAAAGCAGAGCATCACGGTTGTCGATTCACGCTGAGTGAGGAGGCGTGACGGCTCGCGACACAATGCGTGGTCGGTGCGCCTGCGCCGTCATCGGCGGGACGACGAAGGTGGAGAGTCTCGGGCGCCCCGGCGGCGGGCCAGCGGCGAGGCGGGGTTCGGCCTGATCGAGAGCGTGATCGCCCTCGGGGTGCTGATCGCCATCCTGGTGTCGACCTCCTACGTGGTGGACACCGTGAGCGACCAGGCCTCGACCGCCCGGGAGCGGGTGACGGCCACCGAGCTGGCCGAGCAGTGGATGGAGACACTGGCCAACGACCCGCTCACGACGCTGCAGTCGGACATGAACCACGACGTCACCCTGGCGACGCCCGACATCTCCGGTGTCACCTACACCGTCGTGTCCTACCTCGATTGGTCGGGCACGGGCCTGGCTCCGAGCCTCTGCCTGTCGGGGAGCCCTCCCCAGGTGATCCGGACTTCGGTGACGGTGAACTGGGAGGTCACCAACACCCTCACCGAGACGACGATCATCAACCCGCCCTACGGGACGGCCAGTCCGGGGGACGGGTTCCTCTCGGTGCAGATCATCGGCGCCACCGGGTCCGGCCCACCCGGTGACGTGACCAACGTTCCCGTCGTCATCGACGACGGCCCGGAAGGCGCGGACGAGACCTACACCCCCGATACGAACGGGTGCGTCTTCCGGGAAGAGTCACCGGGGACCTACAGCGTGACCCTCGGCCAACCGAAGGCGGGTCCCGCCTTCGCCGACAACCAAGAGGACCCCGTCCTCCCCGCCACGTGTACCTATCCGGCCTCCGGTCAGGGCTGCCCGAGTGCCTCAGCAACGGTGGTCGAAGGCCTGACCGCGTCGACCAGCTTCCACTACGACCAGGCCAGCGTGGTCCAGTTCCAGTCCGGTGGTGCGCCGGTGGCGGCCACCAACCTGCCCGTTTCGGTCGGCAACGATCAGCTCACGCCGCTGCCGTGGAGGACGGTGATCCCGGCGGGTTCACAGGCCACGTCGGCTGCGCTCTTCCCCTACGCCTCGGGGTACTCGGTGTGGTACGGGGACTGCACGGCCGAGGAGCCCGCCTCGCCCACTCAGATCTCGACCTCGCCCGGGGTGACCACCACGGCGACGATCGGGGGGCTGGCCACTCTCGTCATGGCCGTGACCAATTCGTCTACGAGCAACCCCGTCTCCGGGGCCACCGCCACCGCTACCGTGGCAGATCCCAACGCCGCCACTGACGGATGCGCAGCGGACACGTTCGGCCTCACCGCCGCCAACTCGTCGGGCGACAGCTCCACTGCTCTTCCCGTCGAGACCTACAACGTGACGGTCACCGATCCGAGCAACGGTGACACCACCACGGTGTCGCTCCAGGTGACGAGCACCTCCGTGATCGACGGGCAAACGACATACCCGGACGGCACGCCGGTCCCGGTGAGTGTGGGATGACCCCGCCGGCATCTCATCGGGTGACTCGCTTCGGCGAGGACGGTATTTCCCTCATGGAGATGATGATCGTGTGCATGCTCATGGCCACGGTCATGGCTGTGGCGGTTCCGTCCGTCAACGCCTTCTACAACGACAGCACGGCGGTGTCGCGCACGTATGGCGTAGTCGACCAGGTCGTGCCGGCCACCGAGACACTGTCCCGCTACCTCCGCCAAGCCGTGCAGCCCGCCTCGGGTTCGGCGCCGTTCCTCGATATCACGACAGCCACGCTCGACGTGGGTGGAGTCGACCAGTCCGCGCCCACCGACAGCACCAGTGCCAGCTTCTACGCCAACACCGGCAATGGCACCGGACCCGAGCTCGTGCTCGCCGCTCTCAACACGACGACCAGGACCTTCACGATGACCATGACCGTGGCCGACTCCAATTCGTGCCCGGTGACCGGGTCGTCGGGCACGGCGTGCACCTACACCAAGGGCCCGGTGCATCACCTGCTCACCATCGCCAACGTGACGAACGGGTCGACGGCGGTGTTCACCTACACGTTGCAGGGGGGATCCACCACCTCGAGCCCCAGCAGCGCCCAGCTCAGCGAGATCGTGGCCGTGAGCGTGTTCATCCAAGCCCAGCTGCTTCCGGGCAACGCCACGGGGTTCCAGACCCTGGTGTACCTGTTGTCCCCGACGTACCAGACGTGGGTGGGTTGACGTGCGCAGAGGCGGTCAGTCCGGGCAGACGCTTCCCCTGGTCCTGGGGTTGTCGCTGCTCTTCGTCATCGGCGGCGTGACGCTGGCCAACGACGTGATGCAAGAAGCACCGATGATCGAGCAGGACGTCCTCCAGCACGCCGCCTACCGGGCCATGATCGCCGGTGTAGACGAGTACCTCTATGCCATGAACGCCAATCCTGACTATGTGACCTGCAACACGAGCAACCAGGGCACCGGTTTCTGCAGCAACCTCACCTTCACCACATGGGTCCAGGTCGCCACTCAGTCCTCCAACAGCCCGCCCTCGTGGGTGCTCGACTCCGATCCTCAGACCAACACCACGACGGGCGCCGTCTCAATGACGGTTATCGGGGTGGCCGGCTATCCGAAACAGCTCATCTATCAAACCGGGACCATCGTCTTCACCCCGATCAACAACTTCCTGCTGAACCTGTTCTGGGTCAACTACGACCAGATCGATCCGGCGGTGCTCGACCCGGATGACCCACCGTCGTGCGGCTACTACTGGAAGGTCGGCCTGGAGTCGGGCTGTGAAGCCGTCAACTTCGTGACCGGTGACGATCTGAGCGGCAATGTGTGGATGAACGACTCCGTGTTCGTCTGTGGGAATCCGTCGTTCTTGAACGTCACCACCGGCGACCCCAACAGCTGGGACGAGCAGACGTGCAACTCGGATCCCACCGTGTCGGGGACGGCTACGAAGGGCGCCACCGTCGAGCAGATCCCCTCCGACGACAGCCAGTTGGCGACGGTGGCTTCTCAAGACGGTTGTCTGTACGAGGGTCCCACGACGGTCACCCTGACCGGCACCACCATGGACGTGACCAGCCCGGACACTCCGACCGGTCCGCCCCAGAACGGCTCCGCCCCGGCCAATGACGCCCTGGACGACCCGGCCAACACCAACGTGTGCATGCCCTCGAGCCAGGGGGGCTCGGTGTCGCTTCCTACCAACGGTGTCGTGTTCATCGAGAACTGTCTGAGTCAGAACACGTCCTGCACGGCTGAGGACGCGTACAACCCCATGTCCGGCCTGGACGAGACGGGCGCCAGCGGGCCGACGTACGGCGACGCCATCGTGCAGGGAACGGTGACGGGCCCCCTGACGGTGGCCGCTCAGAACAACGTCATCATCGACGGCAACCTCTGTTATACGTCGACCGACAGCTGCGAGAATGCGCCGGCCAGCCCGGCCACCGACGTCCTCGGGCTGATCGCCTACAACTACGTCGAGGTCAACCACCCCGTGACCGAGTCTCGCAACCAGTACTCGAACGTGGCCACCTGTGGCTCCAGGGGCGCGGCCAGCGCGCCGGACTGCGACCTGTCGAACCCAACCTTCGACGTCGTGATCCTGGCTCTCAACCACTCGTTCCTCGTCAACGAGTACGACGAGGGGTCCGAGTTGGGGACCCTGACCGTGAACGGCGCCATCGACCAGGACTGGCGGGGTCCGGTTGGGACGAGCGAGAACGGGAACATCGTCACCGGGTACACGAAGAACTACCAGTACGACTCCAGGCTGCACTACCTTTCACCGCCCTACTACCTGTCGCCAGGCACCAACTCGTGGGACATCGCCTCCATCACCGTGAACCCCGGCACGACGTGCGCCCTCCCCAATTCACAGAACTGCCCGTCGGTACCCTGAGCCGAGGGTGACGGCAGGCCGATAGCCTCGGCCTTCGTGCTCCGGCCCGAA
The DNA here is from genome assembly GCA_030040015.1 of Acidimicrobiales bacterium. GTDB lineage: Bacteria > Actinomycetota > Acidimicrobiia > Acidimicrobiales > UBA8190 > UBA8190. The sequence goes on along the minus strand of JASHUM010000003.1, from coordinate 11,848 downwards.
GACGTCCTTCCCCACCGGCCACCGTTCCTCCTCGTCGACGAGGTCCTCGAGCTCGACCCTGGCCAGCGAGCTCGTGGCCGCTGGCACCTCTCGGGCCAGGAGAGCTTCTTCGGGGGGCACTTCCCAGGGCGGCCCACACTGCCCGGGGTACTGATGGTCGAGTCGTTGGCCCAGTTGGGCGGGATCGCAGTGCTGAGCGACGAGCGTTACCAGGGCAAGCTCCCGCTGTTCGGCGGGATCGACAAGGCACGGTTCCGCCGCCAGGTCGTGCCCGGCGAAGTCCTGGAGCTCGAGGTGGAGCTGGGCCGGCTGTCGGCTCGGGCGGGGACGGGACACGGCCGGGCGTCGGTCGGCGGCGAGCTGGCTTGCCAAGCCGAGCTGCTCTTCGTCATCGTCGACGCCTGACCCCGGGCCCGACGGGAAAGGACAGACGGGTGCGCATCGCCACCTGGAACGTGAACTCACTCACCGCTCGCCTGCCCCGGGTCGAGGAGTGGCTCGGGTACGCCCAGCCCGACGTCCTGTGCATGCAAGAGACCAAGGTGGCTGACGGAGCCTTCCCCGCCATGGCCCTCTCTGCGCTCGGGTACGAGACCGTGAACCACGGCGACGGTCGGTGGAACGGCGTGGCCATCGCCAGTCGCCTCGGTGTGACTGACGTCCAGCACGGTTTTGGACCTGACGTCGACGAGCAGGGCTGTCGTCTCGTGGCGGCGACGTGTGGAGGCGTCCGGGTCCACAGCATCTACGTTCCCAACGGCAGGGCAGTCGACAGCGAGTTCTACAAGGCCAAGCTGGCGTGGCTGGACGAGCTGCGTCGCTTCGTGGACCTCACCTGCGCGCCGAGTGATCCAGTGGTGATCGCCGGCGACTTCAACGTCGCTCCCGAGGACAAGGACGTGTGGGACCCGGCCGAGGTGAGCGGGGCGACACACGTCACGGAGCCCGAGCGCAGCGCACTCCGGGCATTGGAGGACTGGGGCCTCGTCGACAGCTTCCGTTCCCTCTACGACCAGGACGGTCTTTACTCGTGGTGGGACTACCGGGCCGGGAACTTCCACAAGCACAAGGGGATGCGCATCGACCTGCTGCTCTTGAGCGAGCCGCTCGCTCGCCGGTGCCGCTACGCCCTCATCGACCGCAATGCCCGCAAGGGTCGTCAGCCTTCGGACCACGCCCCAGTGTTCGTCGACCTCGACGACTGAGCACCTTGTGCGGCGGGTGACGGGCCGGGTCGGAGCACCGCCTGATCAGCCCGCCGCGGCCAGTCGCCGACGAACGTGGTCCAGCCGGGCCAAGGCATCTCGGGGCCCGAGGGGCGCCTGGGCCTCGATCACCTGGCGGACCGGCTCGAGCAGCGGCGATGGCCCGCGGGGCCTCGGCGGAGCCGCCCCGTCGCTCGACTGCGCAGCCCACGAGCACCACAGCTCTGACTCGGCCCGGGTTAGCGCCACGTAGAGCAGGCGGCGCTCTTCGGCCTGTGCCTCCTCGCCCACGGCGTAGGCGATGGGCATCGTCCCTGTCTCGAGGCCCACCACGGCGACCATCGGCCACTCGAGCCCCTTGGCCTGGTGGAACGTGGCGAGCGTCACGGCGTCGTCGCCGAGCTCTGATGACCCCGCCCCCTGGCGTTCCCACCCTGCCACCTCGGTCCCGCCCCGGTTGGCCGCCAGCCAGGCCAAGAAGCTTCCTACCGTCGGTCGTGGCTCCTCGACGCCATGGTCGTCGACCAGTCGCCCGAGATGTGCACCTGCCTCTTCCAGAGCGGCGGCCTCCTCGGTCGAGCCGGCGGTCTCGGTCGTCTCGGCGAGAGCGTCCACCAGGGCGCTCTTGGCGCCGGCCCCCGGCGCGGCACGCCGGAGGACCCGGAGGATCTCAGACAGAGCCGGTGCCCGGCCCCGGTTCCCGGCACGGCGGCTGGGGACGCCCTCGGCGTGCAAGGCCCGCTCTGCCGGCTCCAAACGGGCGTGGGTGCGGGCCAACACGGCGCAGTGCCTCCATGGCTGCCCGGGACGACGCGTCGTCCGCAGCCATCTGGCCGTTGCCGCCGCCTCGGCTTCCTCGTCCTCGAAGCCGGTGACCACCGGAGGCATCCGGTCGTCTTGCCGTGACACTGGAGCGTGCTCGCTGTCGCCGGACGCACTGAGCACGGCAGAGGCGGCCGAGACGATCTGGGGACTCGAACGATGGTTCTCGTCCAGACGCACCGTGACGGCCCCCGGAACGAGAGTGGGCAGACGTTCGAGCAGCGAAGGGTCGGACCCGTTCCAGGCATAGATGGCCTGGCGCGGGTCGCCGACCACGCAGAGGTCGGGTCGTCCGTCCCGCCACGCCTCGAGCAAGCGCCATTGGGCCGGGTTCACGTCTTGGAACTCGTCCACGAACAAGTGCTGCGCACTCCAGCGGACGGCGTGTGCCGTGGGCGATTCCGATTCGAGCAGCTCGGCACACCGCTCCACCAAGTCGTCGAGGTCGAGCACGTTGCGCTTGCGCTTCTCGGCTTGGTAGAGACCGAACAGCTCGACCATCTGGTCGAGCTCGAGGGGAGGAGTCCTCGAGGCTCGTCGGCTCGCCTCCGGATAGTCGGCCGGGCGAAGCGCCCTCGCTCGGGCCCAGGTCAGCTCGGCCAGCACGGCGGCGACGAAGCTCGGCTCGCCGTTGCCGGTGGTCTTCTCCAAGATTCGCCGGAGCAGACTGTGCGGATCGGAGAGCACGACTGGAGCCGCCTGGCCTCGGTCGGCCCAATGCCGACGCAGTTGGGCCAATGCGGCGGCGTGGAAGGTCGCCGCGGTCACCTCCCCCGTTCCCAGACGACGCAGGCGCTGGCGCAGTTCGACGGCCGCTCTCCGGCTGAACGTGACCACCAGGACGTGCTGGGCCGCGGCGGCACCGGTCTCGACCCTCCACGCCACGCGCCGGGTGAGCACGGTGGTCTTGCCCGACCCCGCACCGGCCACCACGCACAGCACGCCGGCGTCGGACGTCACGGCCTGGCGCTGACGGTCGGTCAACCCGGAAAGAAGTCGCGCCGCGGAGGGCTCGGACATGCAGGGACGGTATCGGTCGCCTGTGACGCCAAGGTGGACCGGCAGGACGCTGGGGAGATGAGCCCCAGCGCTAGCGTGCCTGCGTGCTGCGATCCTTCGCCGGCGGGACACTGTTCGGCGCCTCGTGGGGAGAGGCGCCCGCCCGCGTCCTCGCCCTGCACGGCTGGGAGCGGACCCACGCCGACTTCGCCGGCGTCTTCAGCGGATCCGATCCTGCTCTCCGCCCTTTCGGTGTGGTCGCGCCCGACCTTCCCGGGTTCGGGGCCACCCCTCCTCCTCCGGTCCCGTGGGGGAGCAGCCAGTACGCCGACGCGCTCCGGGTGCTCTTCCCTCCGCTGTCGTCTCATGGCACCGGTTCGTCGGTTGTGGCGATGCACGCCCCGGCGGTGGTGCTGGGCCACAGTTTCGGTGGACGGGTGGCGGTCACGTTGGCGGCGACGCACCCGGAGCTGGTGGGGGCGCTCGTCCTGACCGGCGTTCCCTTGCTACGGCGTGCCGTTCCGCGGCCCAAGGTGGCCCGGGGCTATCGCATGGCGCGGGCCCTTCACCGCTTCGGCCTCGTGTCCGACGAGGGCATCGAGAGGGCGCGCCAGCGATACGGCTCACCCGACTACCGCCGGGCGCAAGGAGTGATGCGCGGCGTGCTGGTGACGCTGCTCGGCGAACACTACGAGGACCAGCTGGCCCAGCTGCGGTGCCCGGTCGAGCTCGTCTGGGCTGACGACGACACCGAGGCACCCCTCGAGGTGGCCCTGGCTGTCGAGGAGCGCGTGCCACAAGCCGTCGTCACCAGGTGCGGAGCCGTCGGCCACCTCACCCCGCTCACCGCCCCGGCGGCACTGCGCAGCGCCGTGGAGCGCGCCCTGGCGACAGTGGCGGGCTGAAGCCCAGGGGCCGAGTCTGGGCTCGGGCGGTCTCGGGCTCGGGGCGCCCACCGCTACCCTGGCCGGTCATGGCTGGGGCAGGGTCGACGGCGCAGGACGCCGCGGCCGTGGCCGTGTGCATGGTGGCCACGGTGCCGGCTGGCCTCCGGTGGTTGCGGGTGGCCCAGCGCGAGCACTACCTGGCCGACGCCGCCTCCCGATTCGCGCTTCGGTGGTGGACGTCGACTCCTCTCAACTTCCTGCTGCTCGTCATCGGTGCCGCCGGGCTGGTGCTGGCCTCACGCTGGCCGCTGGCGGCGCTGGCCACCGCCCTGGTCATGGCGCTCGGCCCCGTCGGCCTCGGACTTCGGGGCCGGACCTCGCCCTTGGCCTGGACCCGACGGCTCAGGACACTGACCTGGGTGTGGGCGCTCCTGCAGGGGGCGGTGGTGGCGGTGGGCGTGGAGCTCGGCGGAGGCCCGGTGGCGGCGGCGGCAGGGGCCCTGGCGGCGCCGGCGCTCATGGACGCCGCCTGCGTGATCACCGCTCCCATCGAGCGCCGCATCGCCCGGCGCTACGTCGCCCGGGCGGCTCAGCGCCTCGCCCGGGTCCGGCCCCGCGTGGTCGCCATCACGGGGAGTTACGGGAAGACCACCACCAAGGGGTACGTGGCGCACCTCCTGTCGGGTTCCCTGTCCGTCGTGGCCAGCCCGGCCAGCTTCAACAACCGGGCCGGCCTGGCCCGCACCGTCAACCAGCACCTCGCCGACGGCACCGAGGTGTTGGTCGCCGAGATGGGCACGTACGGTCCCGGTGAGATCGCCGAACTGGTCGGGTGGCTCCATCCCGAGATCTCGGTGATCACGGCCATCGGACCCGTCCACCTCGAGCGCTTCGGGACCGAAGACGCCATCGTGGAGGCGAAGTCGGAGATCCTGCGCGGTGCTGGCGTGGCCGTGCTCGGCACCGACGACAACCGGCTGGCCGCCGTCGCCGACCGCTGCGAGCTCGAGGGCAAACAGGTGTGGCGGGTGTCGGAGCACAACGCGGACTCCGACGTGTGCGTGGAGGACACGGGCACTGAGCTGCGCGTGTGGGTGGGCGGTCAGAAGCTGGCGGACGCGACCGTCGACGCCCGAGCCCTCAACCTCGGGTGCGCCGTCGCCGTCGCCTTGAGCGTCGGAGTCGGCGCGGATGTCGTCGCCACTCGGTTGGCCACCCTCCCCACGGTCGCCCACCGCCTCGAGCTGGCGCCCACGGCACAGGGCCGGTGCGCGGTGATCGACGACACCTACAACTCCAACCCGGCCGGGGCCCGAGCCGCCCTTGAAGCGCTGGCTCGGTTGACCCCGGCCGAGGGGCGACGGGTGGTGGTCACCCCGGGCATGGTCGAATTGGGGCCACGTCAGAGACCTGAGAACACCCGCTTCGCGGGGGATGCGGTTCGTGTGGCCGACAACCTCGTGATCGTGGGCCGGACCAATCGGCGTGCGCTGCTGCGAGGCGCGTACGAAGCGGGCGGGGAGTCGAAGACGGTGGTGGTGGACACCCGCGACCAGGCGGTCGCCTGGGTGCGCAACCGTCTCCACGAGGGGGACGTGGCCCTCTTCGAGAACGACTTGCCCGACCATTACCCTTGAGCAATTCGATCCTCGACGGTGCCCCAGGCGGGCACCCCCTGACGCCCGAAGGAGCCGCTCACTCGTGACCGACGCCCTCATCGCCGTGGCATTCGGCGGGCCGTCGCCGGAGCACGACGTGAGCATCCTCACCGGCCTGCAAGCGGCCCACGAACTCCTGGCGGCCGGCCGCAACGTGACCGGGCTGTACTGGGCCAAGACGGGAGAGTGGTACCAGGTCCCCGCATCGCTCGAGGCCGAGCCTTTTCTCGAGGGCCTGCCCCGCGGTGCCGAGGCGTTGCGGCTCGTGGTCGGCGAGGAAGGCGGCTTCGTCTCGAGCGGACGCATGGGCCGCCAGCGCACGGTGTCGGTGGACGTGGTGGTCAATTGCTGTCACGGGGGGCCGGGCGAGGACGGGACCCTGCAGGCCATGCTGCAGATGGCCGGGATCCCGTTCACCGGGCCCTCGGTGGCCGGCGCCGCCCTCGGCATGGACAAGCTCGCCTTTGCCGGAGTCGTGGAGGGAGCAGGACTTCCATGCCTGGCGCGCCAGTCCCTGGAAGTCGAGGGCGACATCGTCTTCTCGGGCCCCTACATCGTGAAACCACGCTTCGGTGGCTCCTCGATCGGGGTCGAGGTGGTCGAGGATGCCGAGACGGTGCGAGCTCGCCTCGGCACCAACCCGCATTTGCGCCGGGGGGCGGTGGTCGAGCCGTTCCGTCCCGACCTCTTCGACTTGAACGTCGCCGTGCGGCGTTGGCCGGTGGAGCAGGTCTCCGCCATCGAACGCCCGCTGCGGTCAGGGTCCCGCTCGGAGATCCTGGGGTATGCCGACAAGTACGTGGGAGGCGAGGGCATGGCCAGCGCCCCCCGTGAGCTCCCGGCCGAGATCCCTTCTGAGCTGGCGGACGAGCTGCGTCGCCAGGCCGCGGAGATCGCCGAGCTGTGCCAGGTGCGAGGCGTGGCGCGTATCGACTTCCTCTCCGACGGGCGGCAGTTCTACGTCAACGAGATCAACACCATCCCAGGTTCGCTGGCACGGTACCTGTGGGTGGAGCCGCCCGTGCTCTTCGGCGACCTCCTCGGGGACATGATCGAGGAGGCCTATCGGCGGCCGTCGAGCGAGTACAGCACCGTCGGCGCTGACGGCACGGTGCTGCGGGGGGCAGCCGCCATCGCCGCCAAGCTCGCCTAGGACAGGCGGGTCGGACCGTGGGCCTTCCCCAGCGTCTGCTCACTTCGGGCGAGGATCTCGTGCTCGAGATGCGACCTCACTGGTCGGTGATCGGACGACCGATCCCGGCACTGGTGGTCGGCGTCGGCGTGCTGATCGGGGTCACCGTGGCCTTTCCGTCTGCCGTTGCCGTGGGCGAGGTGCTCCTGGCGCTCGTGGGGCTGTGCGCCCTGTGGCTCGGTGTGAGGGTCCTGCGCTGGTCGACCACCTGGTTGGTGGTGACCACCGAGCGCCTGGTCCAGCGATCGGGCGTGCTCGCCCGCCGGGGCACCGACCTGCGTCTCGTCCGCGTCAACGAGGTCTCCTACTCCCAGTCCATCCTGGGACGCGTCCTCGGGTACGGCCAGCTGTGCGTCGAGGTCGGCGGCGAGCGCGGCCTGGTGTGCTTCGCCCACGTGCGCCGACCGGCGGCAGTGGCCGCCGTGCTCCACGAGCAGATCGACGCCATCGGCAACCGGCCTCTCGCCACGTCCTCGGGCGTGGCCCGGGCACAGGCCGGAGGGCCAGTGGCCCCGGGGCCACGGGGTAGCGACGACACGCCACCGACGGGCGTCGCCCTGCGGGGAGCCGACCCAGGAGAACAAGGTTCGCTGGCGCGGCAGCTGATCGAGCTGGACGAGCTCCGGCGCCGCGGGCTCCTGAGTGACGAGGAGTTCGCCGAGCAGAAGGCGCGACTGCTGCGACGCCAGTGACGGCGAGGATGACCGCACCAGTGACGGACCTGCTTTCAGCCCATCACGGTGGCGGGCCCGCTCGGCCGGACGCGCCAGGCGGTGTAGCCGAGCGCCCCCACGTCGACGGCACCGGGATCGGTGAGGGCCACCACGCACCCGCCGAACCCGGCGCCGGTGAGCCGGGCCCCGTGGACGCCGGGAAGTCCCACCAGGTGCGCCACCACGCCGTCGAGCGCGGGTGTGGAGACCTCGAAGTCGCGTGCCAACGACGTGTGGCTGGCGGTCATGAGCCGGCCGGCCTCAGCCAGGTCGCTCTCGGCCAGAGCGGCGGCGAACCACCGCACCCGGTCGCACTCGGTCACGACGTGGCGAGCGCGCCGGCGCAGGACGGGATCGGGGAGGCCCAGGATCGCCTCCGGGTCGAGCCTCCCGAGCGGTCCCAGACGATGGGCAGCCGCCTCGCATTCGGCCCGACGTGCCGCGTATCCCGATTGGGTGAGCGCCCGGGCCTGTCCGCTGTGCACCACCAGCACCTCGGCCTCCATCGGCATCGGCACCGGCTGCACGGTGAGGTCGGCGAAGTCGACGAGCAGGGCGCAACCTTCTGAGGCGGCACACACCGTCAGCTGGTCCATCATCCCGCTCGCCACGCCGGTCGCCGCCTGTTCGGCGCGCTGACAGGCGCGAGCCATCACCGTCGGCTCGGCGTGGAACCCGAGGGCGAGGGCAAGTGCCACTTCGAACGCCGCGCTCGAGGACAGTCCGGCCCCTACCGGCAACGTGGTCTCCACCGTGCCCCGGCCGCCGGCGCGGGGGCGGACCACGCCGACCACTCCGGCCACCAGTCGAGCCCACCGGGGACGCAGCGCACCCAGGTACTCGGGGTCCAAAGGGACGTGCACGTCGACGTCGGCCGGCTCCGGTTCTCCAACCGATCGGAGAACCACCCGGAAGTCGTCGCCGGGAGTGAAGTCGACCACCGTGCCCAGGTCGACGGCCATGGGCATGGCCAGGCCACCGTTGTAGTCGGTGTGGTCCCCGATGAGGTTGACGCGACCGGGGCTGTAGGCGCGCACCATGAGGCTCAGAGCTTGGCATGGGAGCCAGCCGTGCGAGCTTGACCGTGCGATGCCCCGGGGGACAGCATCCCGGCCATGGACCGCGCCCGGGTGGGGGACGTCGAGCTGTGCTACGAGCTGGTGGGACAGGCCGGCGACCCGGTCATGGCCCTGATCGCCGGCCTGGGAAGCTCGTTGGTCACCTGGGACGACCGATTCGTCACCATGCTGGCCGACGCCGGCTTCGCCGTCCTCCGTTTCGACAATCGCGACAGCGGGCAGTCGTCGCTTCTCGAGGACGCGCCTCGCTTCGACCTGGGTGCCGCATTCCGAGGTGACCGTTCTGTCGTCACCTACACCCTCGACGACTTGGCCGACGACACCGCCGGGCTCCTCGACGCGGTTGGCGTCGAGGGCGCACATCTTCTCGGTGTCTCACTGGGGGGGATGATCGCCCAGACGACGGCGGTGCGGCATCCGGAAAAGGTGCTGAGCCTGTGCTCGGTCATGTCGACGACCGGTGGGCCGGACGTCGGGCTGCCCAAGCCGGGCGTGGGGGCGGTACTCACCGGTCGTCCCGGCACCGACCGGGAGAGTTTCCTCGAGATCGAGCTCGAGAACAGCCGCCTCATCGGGTCGACGCGCCAGGAGCTCGTGGACGAATCCTGGAGACGGGCGAAGTTCGAGCGACTGTGGGACCACGGGGTCCACCCCCGGGGCACGGGCCGGCTGCTCATGGCCGTGGCGGCGTCGGGAGACCGGACCAAGGACCTGTCGTCCATCTCGGCGCCTACCCTGGTGGTGCACGGCGAAGCCGATCCGCTCATCGACGTGAGCGGGGGCCGGGCCACCGCGGCGGCCATCCCCGGGGCGGAGTTGCTCGTCGTGCCCGGCCTCGGTCACGAGCTGCCTCCGGCGGTGTGGCCGGAGCTGGTGAGCGCAGCGGTGGCCAACGCCCGCCGATCGGAACGACGAACCGGGCAGCAAGGGCGAGAGCAGGGGACCGAGGAGGTGCGGTGAGCGGGCCGCTCAACGGACTCAAGGTGGTGGAGCTGGCCGGCATCGGGCCGAGTCCGTACACGTGCATGCTCCTGGCCGACGCCGGGGCCGACGTGTTGCGCGTGGACCGAGCCACGGGCCGTCCCCCGACGGCCGGCGCCGGGCCTCATTGGGACCTCCTCAACCGGAGCCGACGCTCGGTGGCGGTGGACCTCAAGTCGTCCGATGGCGTCGAGCTCGTGCTCGACTTGGTGGAGAGCGCCGATGCTCTGGTCGAGGGCTGGCGCCCGGGTGTTGCCGAGCGCCTCGGTCTCGGGCCCGACGACTGCTCGGCACGGAACCCCCGCCTTGTCTACGGGCGCATGACCGGTTGGGGCCAGGACGGGCCCATGGCCCAACAAGCAGGCCACGACATCGACTACATCGCTCTGTCGGGGGCGCTGTGGTCGATCGGTCGGGCCGGGGAGCGTCCCGTCCCGCCGCTCAATCTGGTCGGTGACTTTGGCGGCGGCGGGATGTTGCTCGCCTTCGGGTTGGTGGCCGCCATCCTCGAGGCGAGGACGTCGGGTCAGGGCCAGGTGGTGGACGCCGCCATGGTCGACGGTGCGGCCTCCTTGCTCACCATGACCTACGCCTTTCGGCAGCTGGGGATGTGGACCGAGGACCGAGGGGTGAACATCCTCGACACCGGGGCCCATTTCTACGAGGTGTACGAGACGGCTGACGGCAAGTACTTCGCCGTCGGGGCCATCGAGCCCCAGTTCTACGCCGAGCTTGTGCGTGTCCTCGGGCTGGAGGGCGAGGACCTGCCCTCACAGCAGGACCGGGCGCAGTGGCCGGCCATGAAGGAGCGCCTGGCTGCCATCTTCAAGACGGCGTCGCGCGACGAGTGGACCGAGCGCTTTGCCGGGACCGACGCCTGCGGCGCACCTGTGCTCTCCCCCTGGGAGGCGCCCGGTCACTCGCACAACGTGGCCCGGGGCACCTTCGTGGAGGTGGAAGGGGTGGTCCAGCCCGGCCCGGCACCACGCTTCAGCCGGACTCCAAGCGCCGTTCGCCGCCCTCCTCCAGTGGCCGGGCAGGACTCGGACGAGGCGTTGGCGGCCTGGGGGATCGACGAGGAGCGGATCGCCTCCCTGCGCAAGACGGGAGCGATCGACTAAACCTCCGAGCCTCAGAGGTTGACCACCGGGCAGGTCACGGTTCGGGTGATGCCCTCGATGAGCTGAATGTGGCTCACCACCATCCGCCCGAGCTCGTCGACCGACGGAGCCTCGGCGCGCACGATCACGTCATAGGGACCGGTGACGTCCTCAGCGGAGATCACGCCCGAGATGGCGGCGACCTGTGTAGCCACGTTGGCGGCCTTTCCGACCTCGGTCTGGATGAGCACGTAGGCGGTGACGGCCATGATCCCTCCCTCCCTCGCACGCCGAGCCTTCCCGGCCCGGCCCGGCCATCGTAGCGGTGACGGGTGGCGATGCACCGGGGCCATAGCATCCGCTTGATCATCATCGGTCAGCTTCGAGAAGCCGGAGAAGCCGGAGAAGCCGGAGAACCGGACGATGCGGCTCGTTCCGATTCGGGGTGGCGCATGCCTACGCTCGCACAGTGAGCAGCACGGGACCGACCCGGCCACGCGACGACCGCCTCTCCGGTCCGCCGCCCGGCGAGGGCCCCGGACGCCGGCAACGTTCGACCGGCGCCCAGCTCGCAGCCCGGACGGCGTCCTTCAGCAGGCGCACGGCGTCGACCGGGCGCAAGCGCCTCACCGTGCTGCTGGGCGGCCCCGACCGCACGCGGATCATCGTGGTCCTGGCATGCCTGCTCGCTCTGGCCAGCGCCGACATCGCCACCGTGGGCGCCTCGGCTACTGCGCTGCGACAGAGCCTGCACATCGACAACACCGACATCGGCCTGTTGGTGGCCGTCAATTCGATCGTCGGGGCGGTGGCCTCGATCCCCTTCGGCATGCTCGCCGACCGCGTGCGCCGGACGTGGACGCTCGGCGGTGCCGTGGTGCTGTGGGGGGTGGCGATGTTGCTGAGCGCCACCGCGACCACCTTCGGGGGGCTGCTGTTCTGGCGTCTGTGGCTCGGAATCGTGACGGCCGCCGCCGGCCCGGCCGTGGCCTCACTGGTGGGGGACTACTTCCCCGGCGCGGAGCGGGGAAGGATCTACAGCTACATCCTCACCGGGGAACTGGTGGGGGCGGGCTTCGGGTTCGCCGTCACCGGCGACATCTCTGCCCTCTCGTGGCGGGCGGCCTTCGTCATCCTGGCGCTGGCGGCATTCCCACTGGCCTGGGCGCTCTTCCGTCTCCCCGAGCCGGTCCGGGGCGGGGCGGCCGCTTT
>JASHUM010000023.1 GCA_030040015.1 Acidimicrobiales bacterium | reverse complement strand
CCTGGATCGAGGGCGGTGACCACGGCCTCCGAGGAAAAGACACCCAGGTCACAGGGGAAATTCTCGACTGGTTGGCGCCGGCCGGACCCTGAGGCGACGAAGAGCGGGGGTTTGGCTGCCCCCCTCTGTGGCAAGCGCTCCAGCCTGGGACAGCTGATGTCGATGTTGCTTGCGTGGCGGAAGTGACTCGGACCCGTCGATTGGCAGCGTTCGCCGCAGCCGTGGTGTGCACCACAACCGCCTGGGCCGCGGCCACGGGACCCGACGCCTGGGCGGCCACCGTGACGGTTCGGCCCAGGCAGACCCTGAGTCAGTTGGCCGCCGAGCTGCACACGACGGTGGCAGCCATCGTCGAAGCCAACCACCTCGCCGACCCCAACCGGGTGTTGGCCGGGCAAGTGCTGATCGTCCCCGGCACCGGCGCGACCGGTGCTGCCGTGAACGTCGCAACAGCGGCACCGTCGGCGATCACGAGTGCCGGCGCGGCGAGCGCGGCGCCCACCACCGTCGTCGTGGGTATCGGCCAGACGCTCACGTCGATCGCCGCCCACTACGGCGTGAGCGTGTCCGCCATCGTCGCCACCAACCACCTCGCCAACCCCAATCTCGTGCTGGCCGGCAGTCTGTTGGTCGTCCCGGCGTCACCGTCGGCGCCCGACATGCAGTTGCTCGCCTACAGCGTGCCCACGAACGTTGTTCCAGAGCCGAGCAGTGGCGACCTTCCTTCGGGGCTGCTCGCCAATCCCGGTCGCCTGGCGCTGCAACCTGCCTTCGCGGCTGCAGCTTCCCGATACGACGTTCCCCTTGCCCTGCTCGAGGCCTTGTGCTGGTGGGAGTCGGGATGGCAGAACAGCGTCGTCTCCAAGACAGGCGCTCTGGGCGTGTGCCAGATCGAACCAGCAACCGCCGCGTTCGTCGATCAGTACCTGGTGTCCTCTCCGCTCGATCCCGGCGTGGCAACGGAGAACATCGCCATGAGCGCCGCATATCTCGCCGATCTCCTCCGGGCCAGCGGTGACAACGTCGGCCTGGCGTTGGCGGGTTACTACCAAGGTCTCACCGCAGTGCGCGTGTTCGGCATGCTCCCGAGCACCCAGACCTACGTGAAGGGGATCGAGGCGTACACCGACATCTTCGCCGGCTGACCCGCGTTCGGTTGGTGCCTCGTCGCCGACTGAGCCCTCGCCGGCCGGCGCCTCGTCAGCCAGCGGCCGAGTCAGTCAACGGCGGAGTCAGTCAGCGGCGGCGAAGGGCGCGTAGCTGTCCAGGCACGACAGCATGGCGGACGTGCTCCCGCCCGGGACACGGAGGACCACCTCGGTGACCCCGAGCGATCGGTAGTGGTCGAGCTTCCCCTCGTCGGGAACGGTGCCGAAGGGTACGACGTCGACGGCGCCCGGGTCCCGCCCGGCCTCCTCCAGCGCCTGGTGCAGGAGAGGGAGCGCGGTGCCGATCCCTGCTCCGCCGATGGGCATCCAGCCGTCGGCCATGGCGGCCACCTCCTCGAACGTGCGGGTGCCGGCGCCGGCCCCGATCAGCGTGTGCACACGCGGCTGCTGCACGGGCTTGGGCCAGCAGTAGCAGGGAGCCACCTCCACATAGGCGCCATGGAACTCGGCTCGTTCCATACTCCACAGCGCTTGCATGCACCGCAGCTTCTCGGTCGCGATCTGCCGGCGCCGGGAGAAGTCGACGCCATGGTCAGCCGCCTCGCGGCGGTTCCAGCCATACCCCATGCCCAGGACGAATCGACCTCCCGAGAGGTGATCGATCGTGGCCACCTGCTTGGCTAGGACGAGCGGGTCGTGTTGCGCCACGAGGCACACCCCGGTGCCGAGGCGGATGCGGGTCGTCACGGCGGCTGCCGCCGCCAACGCCGCGAACGGGTCGAGGCTGCGGCGGTAATCCTCGAGCGTGACCCCTTCGACCAGACCGGGTGGCTCGGCTTCTGCCACCGGCAGGTGAGTGTGCTCGGGCAGATAGACCGAGGCGAACCCTCGCTCCTCGGCCGCCGAAGCGAAGACCGGCGCGCCGACGGTGCGGTCGGTCAGGAAGGCCGTGACCCCGACTCGCATCAGGTGCCGGGCGGGCCGCTCCAACTGGCCGGTGCGTCGCTCGCCGGGAAGGACTCTTCGCTGGCTTCGTCGACCTCGTCGCGGGGGGACACCGGAGCGCCCGTGTCCGGACCGGGACTGCGCTCAGCGCGGCGCCGGGCGCCACCCTCGCCGCTCGCGGCCCGCTCCCCCTTCGGCGCAGGTGCCATACGGGCAACCTAGCGGTCCCATGGCGAGGGGCGGCGAGCCGGGGCCCCGACTCGAGCCTCGCCGACACCGCTGTTCGCCGCGCCATCGGCGTCCAGCCGTGTGCCCGCTGTTTCGGGCCCCGTCCCGTCGCCCCCCGGTGGGAAACGTCCCGGATACCTCACTGCTTGCGGTGGGATTGTCCCAGGCGGTGCAATGGGGGCTGCAAAGAGGGCTTGTCCGGCCCTTCTCGAACGGCTTGGCTGAGCGCCGTGCGCATCTCCATTGCCTCTGACCATGCCGGCTACAGGATGAAGCAGTACGTCGCCGACCACCTCCGGTCAGCCGGGCACGTGATCGAGGACCTCGGCACCGACTCGGAGGAGCCGGTCGACTATCCCCCCTTCTGTGCCGCCGCCGCAAGGGCGGTGGTCGGGGGGCGCGCCGACTTCGGGATCGTCATCGGGGGCAGCGGCCAGGGTGAGGCGATCGCCGCCAACAAGGTCCGGGGCGCTCGAGCCGCACTGTGTCACGACGAGACCACGGCCAGGCTGGCCCGGCTGCACAACGACGCCAACATCCTGTCCCTCGGTGCGCGCATCCTCGGCGCGGAGCTCGCCCTGGCCATCGTCGACACCTTCCTGGGCGGGACGTTCGAGGGTGGGCGCCACGTGCCTCGTCTCGCCGAGATCACCGACATCGAGAACGAGGAAGCGGCTGTTCAGCGGATGTAGACGCGCATCGAGACGATGCCGCCCCGGCCGTCCACGTCGAACACGTCGAACACGTCGAACACGTCGCAGGAGTGCACCGCCTCCACCCCGGTCGGACCACGGCCAGCCGGCCTCCGAAGAGCCTGGCTGGGTGCTCCAAGGTGACGTCCCGGGCCGCCTGCTCGGTCCAGGTACCGGCTCCGTCGTCCTGGAGGGTCATAGCGCCGTCACCCGTACCGATACTGCAGCAAGCACCTCGGTCCGCCTACATGGCCCAGGACGGTAACGGGGCTTCTCTTTTGTGACAACGAGGAGGGAATGAGCCGACAACGCGGGGGAAGCAGGCACAAAACACGCGTCTCGCGTCGCGCGGCACGGGCCCGGGCTGCCAGAATGAGGAACAGCCCTCCTTTTCGAAGGGCATGGCCCCACCCGGTGGGGTGAGCCGGTGGGTCCCGGCCGACGCTTCGAGCCCGTCGGCCGGCCCTCCGGTCCCACCGGTCGGCCTGCCGCTCCTGGAGGGTGCTCAGGACGCCTCGCTGCGCCGTCCCTTGAGCACGCGACCCAGACGGGCTCGCAACTCCTCGCCCACGTGGCGCTCCATGGCTTCGGCCAGGACGGTGTCGACCGAATCCTGGGCCAAAGGACGCAGCCGGCGCACGGCTTCGGCAAGCCGGGGCACCTCCTCGGCGGGGAGCGGCTCTCCCACCGGGTCGAAGAGATGCTCAGCGACCACGTCCACGAATCGGCGGGCGATGCGATCGACGTCGGCGAAGAGACCACGTCCCAACTCGATCACGGCGTCGATCGGGATCCCTGTGCCGATCAGCTCCGCGGTGATGGCGAGCAACCGGGGGGACTTGACCAGGTAGCCAGCGTCAGTCAGCTCGAGGACGCCGGCCGCCACGGCCTGACCGACGGCGCTGGCGACCGCCCCCTGATCGGCCTCGCCCGCCCCGAACATGGCCGCGAGCTCGTCGACCGAGAGCACCCGCGGGGTCTCGGCCGACCACGGCTCCGACAGGGCGGCCTCGAGTCCCAGAAGGTCACCCACGTTCTGACCCGACTCCCAGGCATCCACCAGCTCCCTGATGTTGGCCAGGCCATAGCCCCGCTCGAGCATCTGGCTGATGAGCCGCAACCGAGCCAGGTGGGCCTCGGAGTAGATGGCGATCCGCCCCTGGCGCCTCGGCGGGGGGAGCAGTCCCCGGTCCTGGTAGGCCCGGACGTTGCGGACGGTCATCCCGGCCTGGCGGGCCAGGTCGTCGATCCGATACTCGACGTCCACCACGTCCACATCGACGACTGTACCATCCGAGGTTGTCATTTACATCACGCAATGGTACGGTCCTGGCTGTGAGGGACGTGGCCGAGGAATCCGGCGAGGCCAGGGCGGCCTCTGACGGAGCAGCCGCCTTGCGCGACGTCATGGAACACCGCCCTGGCAGGAACCGGCTCCGAAGGCGTGCCGGGAACGATCCCACCGGCGGCAGTCCCCTCGACGCGCTGGACGATCTGCCCCGCCGCGAGGAGACCGTGCGGGCCCCCGACGGAACCGAGCTCGCCGTGCTCGTCGCCGGGCACGGCGGCGGCACGCCGAGGATCGTGCTCGCCCACTGCTGGACCGGTGACCGCCGTGTCTGGGGCCCGGTGGCGCGCCGACTGGTCTCGTCGGGACACGAGGTGGTCCTCTACGACCAACGCGGCCACGGCCGATCGACGGTGGGAACGGCCGGCTGCACCCTCGAGGCACTCGGCGACGACCTGGCGCTCGTGCTCGAGCACGTCGATGCGAAAAGGGCGGTCCTGGCCGGCCACTCGATGGGGGGCATGGCCGTGCAGTCCTTCGCCGCTCGCCATCCCGACATGGTCGCCGACCGAATTGCCGCCGCCCTCCTCGCCTCCACGGCCAGCACGCCGTTCCTGCGCGGCGTCCGGCGCCGCTTCGGTCCGAGCGTGGTGGGACGGCGCCGGGTCGATGCTCTGCTGGCCCGACCCTGGGTCGGCCCCCGGGCAGTACGCGACTTCGTCGGGCGAAATCCCCAGCTGTCCCATCTGCGCGCCCTGACCGAGACGTTCCGGGCCACGCCCGGGCCGGTACGCATGCAACTGCTCGCCGACATGCGCGTCCTGGACCTGACACCCGGGCTCGAGGTGCTCCGCCGTATCCCGGTCACCGTCGTGGTCGGCACCCGGGACCGTCACACACCTCCGGACCAGGCCATGCACATCGTCTCGCTCCTTCCCCACGCCCGCCTCGTGGTCGAGCCCGATGCCGGCCACATGCTCCCGTACGAGGCTCCCGACCTCCTGGCCCGCCTTCTCGCCGAGGCGGCGGCAGGTGCCGGACTGCCTCCTCAGGACAACGAAAGGAATTCGCCGTGACCAGCGACACCTTCACCCGGACGGTCGAGCGACTCAGCCGTCAGTCTGTCGACAAGCACTTCGACGCCTACGCCGACGTGGCCTGGGACGAGCCTGAGCTGGCCCTCGACCCTGCCGATCCTCGCTTCGGCATCTGGCGCTTCGATCCGGTGGGCAACACGGAGTGGTACCGCTCGTTGCCATCGGAGGTCCGGTCCCGCCTCGGTGTGCACCGGGTCGCCACCGCCATGCGCACAGGTTGGGAGTTCGAGAACATCCTCCAGCGCGGGCTGCTCGAGCACGCCTTCTGGATGCCCAACTTCCGTCCCGAGTTCCGCTACCTCCACCACGAGATCGTGGAGGAGTCGCAACACACGATGATGTTCCAAGAGTTCGTCAACCGAAGCGGCATGAACGTCAAGGGCATGCCCAGGGGGATGAAGGTGCTGTCGCGCCTGGTGATCTGGATGAGCCGGGTGTTCCCGGAGCTGTTCTTCCTCTTCGTGCTCGGCGGCGAGGACCCCGTCGACTACCTCCAGCGCCGCCAGCTCCGCTCCGGTGATGCCCATCCCCTGGTCGAACGCATCATGCGTATCCACGTCACCGAGGAGGCGCGCCATCTCTCCTTCGCCCGTCAGTACCTGAAGCACAACGTCCCCAAGCTGGGAGTGGTCCGCAGGCGCATCCTGGCCGATGTCGCTCCGCTGATGTTCGGCGCCATGGCCCGGGTCATGGTGTACCCGTCGCGTCAGACGCGACGGACCTTCGCCATGCCCCGTCAGGTGTTCCGCCACGCCTTCCGGTCCCCCGAGGGCCGGGAACTGCTCACCGGGTCGGTGGCCAAGCCCCGCCGCCTGTGCGCTGAGCTCGGGCTCATGACCCGCCCCGCCCGCGTGCTGTGGAGGGTCATGGGGGTCTGGGAGGACCCGGGACGAGACGCGGGCGAACAGCTGGGCGACGAGCCATCGGCGTCGGGCGAAGCGGCTTAGGGAGAGGCGGCGTGGGCCGGCGGGCGCGGGTCCTTGTAGCGGACCACGACGTCCGTACCCGGACCCTGGTCCGGGAGATCCTCGAGCGGTCGCCCGGCTTCGGCGTCTGCGCCGAAGCGGCGGACGCCGACTCCGCCGTGACGGCGGCGATCGCGCAGCGGCCCGACATCTGCCTGCTCGACATCGAGATGCCGGGCAGCGGGATCGCCGCGACGGCGCGGATCTCCGCGGCGCTGCCATCGACGGCGGTGGTGATCCTCGCCGTGTCCTACCAAGACGACGACCTCTTCGACGCGTTGCGCGCCGGAGCCCGGGGGTACCTGTTGAAAGGACTCCCCGGCGATGCCCTCGTCGAGTCGCTCGAGCGAGTGGTCGAGGGGGAGGCGAGCCTTCCCGGCCTCCTGGTCGCCAGGCTCATCGAGGAGTTCAGAGACCGTGAGCAGCGCCGCGTCCTCCTGCCCGAAGGCGGCTCAGCCCTCCTCACCGCCAGGGAGTGGGACGTGCTCGAGCTGCTGCGCGGCGGCGCCTCGACGGCGGAGATCGCCGGACGGCTGTTCGTCTCCACCACGACGGTCCGCACGCACGTGTCGGCCATCCTCCGCAAGCTCGGCGTCGCCGACCGACAAGCGGCTGTTCGGATGCTCGAGGGACGGAACGCGCATTAGTCGCGCCGGCGGGGCGCTGCGCTGGCCACTCACTCCTCCCCGGCGAGCTCGGTCGGAACCGCCACCACGTCGACCAACGCCTCCGACCGCACGACGGTGAGATCGAGCGGCTGGCCGATCGCCCTTCCCAGCATGAGCCGCTGCAGCGTCTGGGCGCTTGACACCGGTTGTCCCGCCGCGCTCACGAGGATGTCGTCGGTGCGTAGTCCGGCCCGGTCGGCCGGGCTTCCCGGGACCACCTCGACGATGCGCAGGCCCTGGTGGCCAGGTCCTTCCACCAGTCTGGGCGGCAACGGAGCGGGCATGCCGGCCAGGCCGAGGTAGGCGCGCTTCACCCGGCCGTTGCTGAGCAACGCCTGGATGATCTGGCGACTGGTCGAGTTGATGGGCACCGCCAACCCGAGCCCCACCCCCGCCACCGCCGTGTTGATGCCCACCACCTCGCCGGTGGCGATGACCAGCGCACCTCCGGAGTTCCCGGGGTTCAAGGCGGCATCGGTCTGGATGACGTCGTCGATGACCCGCACGGCCCGGCCCGAGCGAGTGGGCAACGAGCGGCCCAGGGCGCTCACCACCCCGGCGGTCACGCTGCCGGCCAAGCCGAGCGGGTTGCCGACGGCGACGACCAGCTGGCCGACCCGGAGCGCCGACGCCTCACCCAATCGGGCGGGCGACGGCGTAGGGCCGTCGGCTCGAAGGACGGCCAGGTCGGAGAGGGGATCGACTCCCGCCACGTGAAAGGGAGTGACGGTCCCATCCGCGAACGACGCCCTTCCGGCGTCGGCTCGCCCTACGACGTGGGCGTTCGTCAGCAGGAACCCATCCTCGGTGAAGACGACCGCCGAGCCCGAGCCGGCGGCGAAATTGCCGTCCGGGCGCCGACGCGACACCTGGACCGCCGCCACGCGCGGCGTGAGCTCGGCCGCAACCGAGGTCACCACCTGGGAGTAGGCGTCCAGAGCCGCCGACTCGGGGGCCCCCCGACCGCCTTCCTCCGGGCCGGAACCCGGAATCGGGCCGTCCGACAGGACAGGCCTGTCGATTGGGATCGCACCTGGCACACTCACACGGTCACCTCTCGGGTCGTCACCTCGGGCAGGGGTCAACGCCAGCACCGGGCACGGCATTCCGGGCACCGGAGCCCAGGGGCGCCCGGAGCAAGTGCTCAGACGGCGCAGGCGCCGTCGGTGCAGGCGTTGCCGGCATCGGGGCTGGGGCTCGACCTCTCCCGGGCTCGCCTCAACGTGGCCAGGAACACATCGGGGTCCTGGGCACCGGGCACGGCGAGGCCACGGTCGATCACGAAGAACGGCACACCGGTGCAACCGAGCGCAGCCGCTTCGCGCTCGTCGTGCCGTACGTCGTCGGCGAAGCGGCCAGAGGCGAGCACCTCGGCGACCTCCTGCCGGCTCAAGCCGACTCCCACCCCGGCCTCGGTCAGGACGTCGTGGTCGCCGATAGGCTTGAGCTCGGTGAAGTAGGTCCTGAACAGCGCCTCTTCGATGGCGACGCCGGTGTCGGCGTCCTTGGTCCACCCGAGGTGCGCCAGGCGATGGGCGTCGAACGTGTTTCCCCCTTGGGTGTGGGCCAGGTCGTATACCAGCCCTTCGGCGGCGGCGAGACGGTTCATCTGCTCGAGGCGCTCGTTCGCCTGGTCGACCCTCATCCCGTACTTGGCGGCGATGTGCTCACCCATCGTCCCTGAGCGCCGCTGAGGTGCCTGGGGATCGAGCTCGTAACTCCGCCAGCGAACCTCCACTTCATCGGCGTGCTCGAACCGGGCCAATGCGGCCTCGAATCGCCTCTTCCCGATGTAGCACCAGGGACAGACGACGTCGGACCAGATCTCCACCTGCACTCTCCGGGTAACGCCGACCGCAGCGCGTCTATTTCCGCGGGGTCTCCGGGATGGACGGGCTTAGGATGCGTCAGGTGAGCTCCGGCGGAGGGGGAACGCCAGCGGAAACAAACCTCGACCCCGAGCTGGCCCAGGTGCTGGCCGGGATCCCCTCGGTCGGCACGGAGACGCGTCTCGACGACCTGGAGGTCATCCGCTCGCTGCGCGACACGTTGACCATGTTGAACATGTTGGGGGCCCAGCTGCCGAGCAACGAACGCGTCGAAGTGGAGAACGTCTGGGTTCCCGGACGGGAACCCGGCGCCGAGGTGCTCGTTCGCCTGTACCGCCCCGCCGAGCACGAAGGTGGCGCCCTCGTCTTCCTCCACGGCAGTGCGTACGTCCTCGGCGACGTGTACGTGGAGGAGGAACGTTGCCTCCAGCTGGCGACCGGCGGCCGTTGCCTGGTGGCATCGGTGGGCTACGCCCTGGCCCCCGAGGAGCCCTTCCCGGCGGGGTTGGAAGACGCCTATGCGGCCCTGCGCTGGCTGGCGGGCGAGGCCGAGACCTTGCACGTCGACTCGGCGCGCATCGCCGTCGGAGGGTCGAGCGCCGGCGCCGGACTGGCCGCCGCCCTCGTGCTCCTGACCCACGAGCGCGACGGTCCTCCGGTGTGCTTCCAGATGCTCGTCTACCCGATGCTCGACGACCGCCTGGAAACACCGTCGATGCGGATGAAGGGCACCCCTCTGTTCAGCCGCGACGCTGCTGCCGACGCCTGGGGTCACTACTTGGCAGGAAGACCCGCCGACCATCTCGCTGCCCCCGGTCGGGCCACGCGCTTAGAAGGTCTTCCTCCCGCCTACGTGCTCGTGGCCGAGCACGACCCGCTGCGCGACGAGGGAATCGACTACGCCAGGAAGCTCGTGGAGTCCGGCGTCCCCACCGAGCTCCACCTCTATCCCCGGACGTTCCACGGCTTCGACCTGGTGGGGTCCCGGACCGCGGTGGGGAGTCAGGCCCTCGAGGAACAGGCCCGAGCGCTCCGTCACGCCCTCGTCACCCTGCAGTGACTCGACCCGCTCCGGCGGCGCCCCGATTCGCCCATCGTCACGTCGGCGTGGGACGATCGTTTGCGTGAGGGTACGGCGGACGTTCGCCTTCCTCGACCTGTCGGGGTTCACCGCTCTGACCGCCACCGAGGGCGACGAGCGATCGGTAGCCGTGCTCGAGCGGTTCCGAGGGACGTTGCGCCGGACGTGCTCGCGTCGGGGTGTGCGCATCGCCAAGTGGCTCGGCGACGGAGCCATGCTCGTGGGTGTCGAAGCGACTCCGGTGCTGTGCGCCGTCCTCGAGGTCATGTGTGTTCCCCAACTCTCCGTCGACCAGGTGGCGGTGAAGTGCGGCGTCACCACCGGGCCGGTGATCCTCCTCGAAGGCGACGACTACATCGGCCACGCCGTCAACGTGGCCGCCCGGCTGTGCGACATGGCTGCCGGGGGCCAGCTGCTGGCCGACCCGGCGGTGGAGCCGTTCCTGCCCCTCTGGGCCCGGGCCGGCGAACGCCGGCAGGTCCTGGTGCGCGGCGTGACGTCACCCATCGAGGTTGCCGAGCTTGCCTTGCACTGCCCTGAGGAGGAGGCGAGCGCCGATCCCGTTTGCGGCATCCCCCTGGCCGAGACGACAGCAGCCGCCTGGCGATCGGCGGGTGGGAAGGGACGCTGGTTGTTCTGCTCGGACAGCTGCCTCGACACCTGGGAGAGCCGGCCAGTCGGTCAGGGCGGGGACGACGACGAAGCCTTCGTGCGCGACGGCATCGCCTAGGTCCGGCCCAGCCGGGGCGGTCACAGCCAGAAGAACGGGCGGTGCGGCCTCCCCGGCGGCGAAGTCGGGGACGGGTTGTAGGGGGCTCCGTCGTAGGTGTTGAACGCCACGACGGGCGACACCGCCGGGCACGAGATCACGTCGATGGGCCGGTAGAAGGCAGGCTCCGGATCGGAGACGGTCCCGACCGTGGCGTAGCCGGCTCCGCTGATGGCGTTGGCGACGATCGAGTCCTGGTTCCCGCAGTCGGTGATCCCCGCCTGGTACCCGTAGGGATAACCCGAACCGCTCACGTTCGCGTCTGCTGATCCCAGGCCGTTGGCGTTGCTGATGGTGTTCGACCGGGCCGTGTCCCGGCTCGGAGTCGACGAGGCGGCGGTGCACGCCGCGTTGTAGTTGCCCAAGTAGACGCCGATGTCGTCGCCCTGCAACCAGTTCCCCGCCGCGGTCACGTTGGCATCCAGAGGTTCGCCGCATCCCCCGAACACGAGGATCCCGGTTGAGTCCGCATCGTTGACTCCTGTGTAGTTGTCGCCGGTCACGACGTCGTTCGTGACCGAGCCGACCGCACCGAATGCGATCTGCACACCGTTCTGGGCGATGGCGGAGGTGGGTCCGATCCCGGCGACCGTCGAGCTCGCCACCGAACAACTCGTCCCGGCGTCGTCACAGGTGATGCCGTTCTTGTCGTAGTTGTTGACGTTGAGCGAGCTCATGCCCACGTTCGACGATTTGCCGGAGTTGGTGGCCACGTACACCCCGAGGCCGTCCTGGCACCCGAACAAGTCGGGGGCCAACTCGACGCCGGTGACGGTGACGTCGTTCAAGGCCCCCGACGCGTCGCGGTAGTAGACACCGACGAAGTCGTCGGCACAGCTGGTGAACTGTCCCTCGGCGCCACTTCCGTTGATGGTGAGGTCCTGCAGGCTGACCTGGGAGCCGGGCAGGGCGTCGACGATGGCGTACTGGGGATACGAGCTGTCAGTGTCCGGCTCGGCGACGGGAAGCGCGGATGGGTCGACCACGACCGGAGAGACGCTCGTGCCCTTGGGCGCCCATCCCCCGGCGATGGTCACGTTCTCGGTACCCGGGACAACCAGCTGCTGGGCGTAGGTGCCACCGGCCACTCTGATCGTCGAACCCGACGACGCCTGGGTCAGCGCGTAGGCGATGGTGGCGCACGGCGCTGTCGACGATTGGCAGTTCCCGGTGTCGGTCCCCGACGGGCTCACGTAGAGCGTCGCCGAAGATGCGCCGGCCAGCGGTGTGGTCACCATCAGGGTGGCTGCCACCACCGCGATCCCTACGGTGGCTCCCGCCAGGCGGGTCCAGAAGCTACGGACGTTCATGGCACCTCCTCGAACGCCCCCCGCCTGCCGGCTACCTCCCTGGTCCGCTCGGCTCTGACAACGTTGACCCAAATTGAGCCGGCAACGCAAGGGCTCGAGTCCTGGACGGGCGGCAGCACCCCTGCTCAGGTGACCGGCGGGTGAACCGGGTAACCGGCGGGTGAACCGGGTAACCGGCGCGTGACGACGCCACCGCCGGAGGGCGGGGTGGATCAGCGCTTGCCGGCGATCCCGGGCTGGAGCAGGTCGCTGGCCCGGGTGTGGCGCCGGCGCTCAGCCGCATCGTGGCCGTCCACGCGGACGGCCGGTCTGGGCGCGGTGTCCACGTCCCTGGCACCGGCGCGCAGCGCTCCCACCGTGCACTCCTCCTTCGGCCTCGACGCGAAGGGGTCGAAGCGGAAGTGGAGCATGGCGTTGCGGTGGGTGATCTTCTCGATCTCCTCCTCGGGCAGCCCGCCGATCGACTCCCAGAGCAACTCGGGAGAGGTGGGCCAGCTGGAGTCGGAGTGTGGGTAGTCGGCCTCCCAGCAGATCCCGTCGATCCCCACGCGCTGGCGCAGCTCGACCCCCGACGGGTCGTCGATGAAGCAGGCGACGATGCGCTCGCGGAACACCTCGCTCGGCAGCCGGTCGCCGAAGTCCTGACCGGTCCAACGGTGGTGGCGGTTGTAGGTCCAGTCCATGCGGTCGAGGAAGTACGGGATCCAGCCGATGCCGCCCTCGGAGAGCGAGATCCTCAGGTCGGGGAACTTGCGCAGCACCGGCGAGAAGAGCAGGTCGGCGGCGCACTGGATGATGTTCACCGGCTGCAGGCCCATGAGCACATCGATGGGCGCGTCTGGAGCGGTGACCACGAGCGTCGACGACGAGCCGATGTGGAGGCACACGATCGTCCCCTCGTCCGAGCACGCCGCCCAGAACGGGTCCCAGTGCTCGGAGTGGAAGCTCGGAAGCTTGAGCTTGGCCGGGTTCTCCGAGAACGAGAAGGCGTGACAGCCCTTCGCCGCGACCCTCCGCACCTCGTCGGCCATGGCGTGCGGGTCCCAGATGGGTGGGAGGGCCAGCGGGATGAACCGGCCCGCATAGGTCCCGCACCACTCGTCGATGTGCCAGTCGTTGTAGGCCCGGAGGACGGCCAGGCCGAGCTCGGGGTCCGACGCCTTGGAGAAGAGCTGGCCGCACAGGTTGGGGAAGGACGGGAAGCACATCGACCCGACGACGCCGTTGGCGTCCATGTCCCGGACCCGGTCGTGGATGTCGTAACACCCGGAGCGGATCTCGGCGAACGACGTGGGCTCGATGCCGTACTCCTCGACCGGGCGGCCGGCCACGGCGTTGAGCCCGATGTTGGTGGCTTCCTTGCCGTCGAAGCGCCAGATCTCCGTGCCGTCGTCGCGTGAGGTGACCACGGGCGCCTGGTCGGCGAAGCGG
>JASHUM010000022.1 GCA_030040015.1 Acidimicrobiales bacterium | reverse complement strand
CGGCGTACACCCGGTGCCCGAGACGATCCAGGCGAAGGGCGCTCGCCTCCCCGATCCCCGTCGACGCCCCCGTGACCAAGATGCTCTTCATGACCGTCCTCTCGGCGGACCAGCCCTTTCGGGTCCTTTCCCCACGCAGACTATGACAGCGATCCTTCGACTCAATACTGTTCGGACGTGACCTCCTCCCGTTGGCCATACCCCCGGTGGCCATACAGAAGGGGCTACTCGGGCCGGAACTACCACGTCACGGGAGGGCACGAAGCAGAGGCCGAAGCTGCTCAGCGCAGGAAGAGACCGAACCGTGTCGGCCTTGTCATCCTGAGGGTATTGGGATTCAAGAGGCCGGTGCCGGGCCCACGGTCAAAGACCGTCTCGCCCCGGCACGAACGGATGCACCCCACCACCTCGGCCGAGCCGCCCTCCCCCTGAGGAGCCGGCGGCGGCTCAGCGCAGAGCCACCTTCATGAAGCGACCGTGCCTCCCTTTGCGTCAACGTGCTTGCGATCCGTCGGTCTGTCGACGCCGTACGGCTCTACGGTCTCCTGTTCTCCTTGCTTCTCTGGCCGGGTCGTCTCACCGACCGTCTCCGGTCCAGACGCCTGCAGGAAGAACTCATAAGCCAACGTGGCCTGTTTCATGGCGTCGTCGTGGTTCTGGGTCGTGTCCTTCAGGTGCTCGACGCGTTTGCGGGACGCCTCCTGCAGGGCTTCTTCGTAGGCGAAAATCGCGTCGCGCAGTGCTGTAGCTCTGAACATGCCGGCCTGCTTGATCGCTTCCGCACGTGCGAACCCAGCCTTGCTGATCGCGTCGGCTCGCGCCTTGGCGCTCTCGGCGGCGACTTCCGCCGCCTTCATCGCCTCTTCGTGAGCACGTTGAGCCGCGTCCATCTCTTCCTGATAGGCCTGCTCGATGGCGCGGCTCGCGTTCTCCTCGGCCGTCTTGAGTGCCTTGCCGTATCGCTCCTCGGCCTCACGAAGGTCCTGTGCCCGTCGAGCCTCGGCGGAGCGCATCGCACCGTCGTGGTCGGACGATATGCGTCGGAGTGCCTGGGCACGGTCGACGGTCGCGGCCCGTATCGCCTCCGCACGTGCCACGGTCGCAGAACGCACTGCTTCGGCACGTGCTCGCTCGTTGTCGGCAACTTCCTCGGCTGCCTTCAATGCTTCGTCATGAGCTTGCTCGGCGATCCGAAGGGCCTCATCGGCAACGGTCGCCCCACCGTCCAGTCGAACCACGTTCCCGGCCATCGCCTTCTCCGATCATTCGTGAGCACAACAACGGGGGCGATTTGAACCGGGATTTCGCCGCCGTGGCAAGGGCGGACACCAGAATTTGGGAAGACCGTGGGGCCACTCGCCAGGTCGAGAAGGCGTTCACGCCTGTGACGAACGCCCGGGTGGCCCCGAACCAGGGACCAGCCTCGACGGCTCTACCGATCGCCCGCCACGGTCACATAGACCTCGCCGTCGCGGACAACCGCTTCGAGCGTGTCCAGGCCCCGTGGCCTGCGACCGAGCGAGATCACCGACCGCGACCAGCTCGGCACCCGACGTCCGGCGAAGCCGGTCACCCAGTCCAGATTCTCCCCGGTGCAGACGTTGAACCGCGAGTTGTGCCACGGACACTGAATTACGCCGTCCTCGTACTTCAGTCCGCCGGGTCCACGCGTCAGCGAGAAACCCAGATGCGGGCATCGATTGCGGGCGACATGGATTTCATCGCCCACGCGGGCGACGATGAGCCGGTGCCCGTCGGCGTCAACCGCGGTCAGTCCGCCGTTGGGGAAATCGGAGAACGAACCGATTCGGACCTGAGTGCTCATTTCCGTCTCCTGAGTCGATCCCCTCGTCCAGGGTCTGCGCCCCTTGCCTGGCGACCGGCCAGACACCAGACGTCGGGGTACGTTTGGATGGAGTGAGACGCCTGCAGTCTTTGCTGGTGGCTATCGCTTTGGTCGTCGTGTTTGTCGCATCACTGGCCGCAACCGCCCTCCTGACTTCCGGAGGCAAGCCGTCTCTGACGCCACCGACGACGCCTGTCTCGGCAAACGCTTCCCCATTTGTCCGCACCCTTTACCCGCCGGGCAATGAGACGACCCCGGCCTCCGTTCCTCCCGGCGGGTCGTGCAAGACGTCGAACCGGGTGGGTTGCCCCTGATCGAGGCAGAGGTCGATCGCCGAGCACAGGCTGTATCCGGCCTTGTTCCAGACGGCGACGAGATGTGAGATCTCTTCCGGACATGGTTCCGCAGGAATTTCCATGCCGTCCTCCCGAGTAGCGCATGGCCGCAATGCTCGTGCCAGGCGGCGTGGGAACCTCCCCCGAGGCGGGATCGTCCGGTGCGGAGGACGCCGTTGTGCAGCCGTTGTGCTGCCATCCTCGTGGCCTCCAGACCAAGTCAGGCTGGGTCGAGGATGACGACGGGGATCCGCCGGGCGGTCTTCCTCTCGTATTCGGCGAATCCCGGATAGTCACGCTTTTGCTTGGACCAGATGGGTTCTCGTTCCTCGCTCGTGACGGTGCGGGCTCGGAACGAGCGCGTGTCGGTGCCGATCTCCGCGGTGACGTCGGGATTGGCAACCAGGTTGTGATACCAGTCCGGATTGGTGGGCGCGCCGCCTTTGGTGGCGAATACGGCCACGCGACCCTCGCCGAGGTCCTGATACATCACCGGGTTGATCCTCGTCTCGCCGCTACGGGCACCGGTGGTACGGAGCAAGAGCAGGGGCGCACCGGCGAAGTTGCCCCCCACCTTGCCCCCATTGGCCCGGAATTCCTCGATGATCTTGCGATTCCAGTCGTCGACCTGCGTCATCAGGTGAGCATACCCACGCCCGTGCCGTCGCTCGCACCCGACCCCGGCAGCCCGGGCGCTCCGGGAGACGATCTGGAGGAGCGTCGAGACGGACCGTAGAGTGACGCCAGGAGGTTCGTTGACCACACCAGCGCTGGATGACGCAACCGACGTCGGCGAGCAGCTGCGTCAGTGGGTCGACAGCGCGTGGGACCCTGAGATCTCTCTTCTCGATTGGCGGAGGAGGCTCTTCGACGCTGGGTGGGCGTGTCCGGCTTGGCCGCCGGAGTGGGGTGGGCGAGGACTCTCGGCAGGCGCGACGGAAGCAGTGGCGGCGGGACTGGGCGATCTCGGCGTACCCGGACCTCCCGAGAGCGTCGGCACACACCTGGCGGCGCCGACTCTTCTCGAACACGGGTCCGATCGTCTCAAGTCACTGTTCCTCAGCCCCATCGCGACCGGGGAGTCGACTTGGTGTCAGCTCTTCAGCGAGCCCGGTGCCGGGTCAGACCTGGCCGGCTTGACGACCCGCGCCGACCCAGACGGCGACGAGTGGGTGGTGACCGGCCAGAAGGTGTGGAACACGGGCGCCGTCCAGGCCGAGTGGGGCTTGCTCTTGGCACGCACCGACTGGGACGCGCCCAAGCACGCCGGTCTCACCTACTTCGTCCTTCCGATGCGCCAAGCGGGGGTGGAAGTACGGCCACTCCGGCAGATGAACGGGCACGCCTCGTTCAACGAGGTGTTCCTGGAC
>JASHUM010000021.1 GCA_030040015.1 Acidimicrobiales bacterium | reverse complement strand
GTTGAGCCCGTCTACGACATCGAGGTCGCTGGGCACCACAACTTCGTTGCCGAGGGCTTTGTGGTCCACAACAGCGAGGTCGTCTTCCACCGCAACCGTGAGGACCTCGAGAACCAAGGCGTTCTGTTCTGCGACATGGACACGGGTGTGCGCGACTACCCCGACATCGTGCGGAAGTGGTTCGGCACCGTGATCCCACCCAACGACAACAAGTTCGCCGCTCTCAACTCGGCCGTGTGGTCAGGTGGCTCCTTCATCTACGTGCCGCCTGGGGTCGAGGTCGAGATGCCCCTGCAGGCCTATTTCCGGATCAATGCCGAGAACATGGGCCAGTTCGAGCGGACGCTGATCATCGCCGACGAAGGATCGAAGGTGCACTACGTCGAGGGCTGCTCGGCTCCGGTCTACAGCACCGACTCGCTCCATTCCGCCGTGGTCGAGCTCGTGGCCCTGCCCGGCTCTCGGATCACGTACACGACCATCCAGAACTGGTCGACGAACGTGTACAACCTCGTCACCAAGCGGGCCCGTGCCGAGGCCGAGGCTCATGTCGAATGGATCGACGGGAACATCGGGAGCCGCCTCACCATGAAGTACCCCTCGGTGTACCTGGTGGGCCCGAAGGCCTCGGGTGAGGTGCTGTCGGTCGCCTACGCCGGGCCCGGTCAGCACCAGGACGCCGGCGCCAAGATGATCCACGCTGCTCCCGAGACCACTTCGACCATCGTGTCGAAGTCGATCTCCAAGGACGGCGGCCTCTCGACCTACCGCGGTCTGGTCCGGGTCGAGGAAGGGGCCAAGCACGCCAAGAGTTTCGTCCGCTGCGACGCCCTCATCCTCGACGAGGAGTCGACCTCGGAGACCAAGCCCTACATGGAGGTGGAGGAGCGCGACGCCCAGATCGGTCACGAGGCGACGGTGTCAAAGGTGGGCGAGGACCAGCTCTTCTACCTGATGAGCCGGGGGCTGTCCGAGGGTGAGGCCATGAGCCTCATCGTGAACGGCTTCATCGAGCCGGTCACCCGGACCCTGCCCATGGAGTACGCCGTGGAGTGGAGCCGGCTGATCGAATTGCAGATGGAGGGCGCTGTCGGCTGAGCCCGCCCGCGTCGACCACCGGGACCGCCCGAGGGATGGGAGGATGGCGCCGTGCCCATGCGGGAGGAGTGCAAGCACTTCCAGAGCCGCACCTACTCGACCGGCGAGGTGGCGCGCTTTTGTGAGCTCGACCTCGCTCCCGAGGCGCCGTGGCGGTGCCCCGAGAACTGCCCCTCGTACGAGCCTCGCCTGGCCGACGCCGGCTGGGTGCACGGCACGCTGGTGGAGCCGGCCATCGAGGAGGAGCCGGAGAGCGGCGCCGGCGTGGCCGAGCTGCTCGACCAGGCCGAGGAGATCGTCAACGCCGCTGCTCCCGAGGCGCTGGCCGAGGCGGAGCGCAATCGGGCCCGCGAAGAGCGCTCGACCGGGGGCCGCCGCCGCTGGCCCTGGCGCCGGGGCCGCTGACCCGGGGCTCGCCGCTCGCCGAGGCAACGCCTCAGCGGCCGCGGAACTCCGGCTGGCGCTTGGCCACGAAGGCGGAGAACGCCTCTGTCAGGTCCTCGGACTGCAGGAACCCGGCGTTCCAGGTGGCCACGTAGTCGAGACCCTCGGCCACCGTCTTGCCTTCGCCCGCCCGCAGCACGGCCTTGGTCCCCTGCACGGCCAGGGGCGAGTTGGCGGCGATCTCGGCCGCCATGGCCCGGGCCGCGGCCTGGACCGACGCGGCGTCGGGCAGCACGTCGTTGACGAGCCCGATGGCGCGGGCGCGCTCGGCGTCGATGTCCTTGCCGGTGTAGGCCAGCTCGGCCACGTGCCCCCGGCCGATGATGCCGGGCAACCGCTGCAGGCTGCCCAGGTCGGCCACGATGGCGATGCGCGTCTCGCGCACCGAGAACACCGCGTCGGCGCTGGCCAACCGGATGTCGCAGGCGCTGATGACGTCGACACCGCCGCCCAGGCAGTATCCGTGCACGGCGGCGATGACCGGCTTGGGGCAGTCGGCCACCGACGTCACCGAGCGCTGCATCCTGAGGATCCCGGCGCGCGCCGCATTGGCGCGCGCCGCCATGGAGGGACCCGACCCGTCTCCTCCGTCGGCGCGCCCAGGTGTGGGGATCATCTCGCCCACCGCCTTGAGGTCCAGTCCCACGCTGAAGTGCGGGCCCCGGGCCGCCACCACCACGGCGCGCACCTGGTCGTCGGCGGAGAGCTCGTTCATGGCCGAGGGGAGCTGTTCCCAGAACGCCGGCCCCATGGCGTTGCGTGCTTCGGGACGATCCAGCCACAAGGTGGCGACGTGCCCTTGGCGTTCGATGGTGACTACGGAGTCGTCGGCCATGACCGGTCAGCCTACGGCCGCGGCGGGCGGCCGCCGGTAGGATCCCGATCACCGCTCGAGCTGCGCCGATCGGCGCGGCGCGCGGAACGCCAGGAGGTCCGGTGAGCCGGTTCACGCCCGAAGCCAGCGCTGCCCTGGGGGGCCCGCCGTGGCTCAGGCGCGCCCGGGCCTCGGCGGCCGAGCGCCTCGAGCCCCTCGCCCTTCCCACCGAGGCAGAGGAGATCTGGCGCTACAGCGGGATCGACCACTTCGACCTCGTCCCCTTCGCTCCGGCCGCAGCGGCTCCCGGAGGTGACGGGCTCGTCCAGGCCCGGGCCGTGGCCGACCAGCTCGGCCCTCGCAGCGCCCTGGTGGTGACCAGGCAGGGATTCGTCACCGCCGTCGAGCTCGAGCTGGGATGCCCACCCGACCTGGTGTCGGTCGCGGGCGCCGGCCCCTCGGCGTCGGACCGACCCGAAGTTCCCGGCGACGCCGGCGACAGCTGGTCGTCCACCGGCGAGGACGCCTTCAGCACCCTGCACGATGCCTTCCTCC
>JASHUM010000020.1 GCA_030040015.1 Acidimicrobiales bacterium | reverse complement strand
GCGCATTCGGCGAGCAGCTGGCCGGCGGCCGGCTCCATCCACGTGGTGACGAACGTGGCCAGGTTGAGCCGGGAGCTGCCGTCGAGGAGCAGCTCGTCGTGCACCACCTGGTAGGCCACTTCGGGCGGCATGCCCCGGGCCGGCAGGCGGTTGCGCGGCACCGTGTGGGATCCCGCTGCCTCGGCGAATTGCGGGCGGGTAGCGATGGGGCTGTCGTCGGCTCGGTGAGCGTGCAGTGCCATGGCCGCCAGCTTTGCCGATGACGTGCCTTTCGTCAGTCCGGGCTCACCGACCCACCGCCGCGGCCCTCCCCCACCAAAAGGGCGAAGCCCCTCCAGCGCCACAGGCAATCGACGTTGGAGAACCCGGCGTCGCGCATCCACCGCAACTGGTCACCGATCCCAGCCGGCCGGTCCTCGGGATCGTCGGCCGTGCGACCGATTGCCTCGAGGAACCGGGCGTGAAGTTCGGCTGTCGCCGACGCCACCACGTCGAGGTTGACGAAGGCCCCGGGAGCATCGAGTTGGGCGGCCACTTCGGCGAAGAGCGAACGCTTGCGATCGTCCTCGAGGTGATGGAGGGCGAAGCCGGACACGACCAGGTCGAACCGGCCCAACGACGTGAGCGGGTCACGCAGGTCGCAGCTGCGCGGCTCGACCCTGGGATCCGAGGCGAAGCGCTTCGACGCCATCTCCAACATGGGGGGCGAGCAGTCGATCGCCACGAGGTGTTCGACCGACGGCCGGAGAGAGAGTACGAGGGCAGCCAGGCGGCCGTCACCGCAGCCGAGATCGAGCACCCGTCTCGGACGTGGTGGCAGGACCTCGGCCACCATCTGCTCCCCGGCCAGACGGGCGCCGAGCCCCCCGATGCGTTTCGTGTACCACTCGACCTTGCCGCGATCGGACCAACCGGCCGCCGGCATCGGCGCGTCGGGCTCTTCCTCCACCGCGTCATCATGCCAACTGCTCAGGGATACTCTGCGCCGTGGTGCGAAACCCTCGGTTCGTTCCCGCCCTGATGGGCCTGTGCGCCGCTGCGGCGTGCGGCTACTCCGTGACCTCGGCCCATGCGGAACATGCCACCGTGGTCAGGATCTCGGCCACTCCCTCGGGGTGCCAACCCTCACCAGACCGAGTGGGGGCCGGGACGGTCGAGGTCGTCGTCACCAACCTCAACGCTCCCACGGTGTCGGAGATCGAGATCCGCACCGCCAACTTGTCACAGGTCCTCGGCGAGCGTGAGAACCTGATCGAAGGGCTCTCGGGAAGCTTCGACATCCGGCTCGAGGCGGGGCGCTACGTCGTGAATTGCCCGGGCGCCGCCCGCGAACAATGGCCCTTGGTGGTCACCTCGTAGGATTGGCCCGTGCTGCCGGCGTTCGTCATCGGCTTGCGCGAAGGCCTGGAGACGGTCGTCGTCATCGGTGCCATCGTCGTGTTCGTCAGGGCACAAGGGCGCGGCGATCTTCTCCCTCGTATCTGGCGTGCCTGCTTGGCGGCCGCACTCGTGTGCGTCGCCATCGGACTCGTGATCCGGTACGTCGAGGTCAACCTCCCCTGGCGCCAACAGGAACGGTTCGAGACGATCGTCGGCCTGGTCGCCGTGGCCACGGTCACCTACATGGTCGTGTGGATGCGAAGGTTCCCCAAGGACCTGCGCCGCGACACGGACGCCGCCGCTTCGGCCGCCCTGACGCAGGGATCGGGACGCGGGTTGGTGCTGTTGGCCTTCTTCGCCGTGTTGCGGGAGGGCTTCGAGGTCACCGTCTTCGTGGTAGCCACCATCGGCTTGACCGGGACGACCGCCTGGCTGTCTACGGGGGGAGCACTGCTCGGTGTCGTCGCCGCCCTCGCCGTCGGGATCGGCGTGGTCAGGGGGACGAGGCATCTCGACGTGGCTCGGTTCTTCCGTGTCACCGCGGTGGTCCTCGTGCTGTCGGCAGCCGGCATCGCCATGACGACGGTGCACACCGCCAACGCGGCCGGATGGATCACCTTCGGGCAGCGACCCCAGTTCGACCTGTCCTGGCTCGCCCCTCCCGGGTCGGTGTTGTCGTCGTTCACGACGGGGATGTTCGGCCTTCAGCCCTACCCCACGCTGATCGAGGTGGTCGTCTGGCTCGTCTACTTCGTGGCGATGATGACCGTCGTCCTGTGGCCCCCGAGGCCGGCTGAGGCTGCGTCACGACGGCACCGACGTCAGCTGTGGCTGGGCGCCGGTGGGCTGCTCGTCGCTCTCGGTGTGGTCCTGGCCGTCACCCTGCCCTCGTCCTCACCGCCCCCGCGGCCCGTGGCCGCGTCGGCGAAGATCCTCTTCGCCACCCTCTACGGCGTCACCTGCGCCGACGCTGCCCACTGCGTGGCGGTTGGCGACGTGCTCCCCATCGACAAGGACGCTGCCATCGGTGATCCCGACGGGGACGGTCAGGCGACGCACACCCTGGTCGAGACGTCAGACGGTTCGACCTGGGCCCGCCAGGCGAGTCCCGACGAGGGACGGGGCGGCGCCCAGCTGTCGAGTGTCTCCTGCCCGACCACGACCGACTGCGTCGCCGTCGGCTTCTACCGACCCGACCCCTTCCCCGCCTCGGCCACGATCGCTCCCCCCGACTCTCCACTGATCGAATCGGACTCGGGCGGGCGCTGGCAGGTCGTGGACGGTCCGGCAACCGGCGCCAACAGCGTGCTCACGAGCGTGTCGTGCCCGACCGAGTCGGCCTGCGTAGCGGTGGGCTACACGACCGTCGGCCAATCCGACGGGACTCCTGTGGAGTCGTTCTTCGTCGAGAGCTTCGAAGCCGGTTCATGGAGCTTCGTTCCCCTGTCGCCGGCTGCCGGGACCACCTCGGAGCTCAACTCGGTCTCCTGCCCGACTTCCTCCACCTGCGTCGCCGTGGGCGACGCCGCCCCGGTCTCGAGTCCCACCGACACCGCACCTCTCGTCGAGGAGATGGAGAACGGCGTGTGGACGGCCCCCACCCTGCCCTCCCAGAGCAGTGGTCGGGGAATCCTCTACGACGTCGCGTGTCCGGTCCCCGGTCGATGCGTGACGGTCGGCAACGCCGTCACCGGCCAGGGATCCGGGACCGCCCTGGTGCTCTCCATGGCCGGGACGACCTGGAGCGTCGACCAGGCGGCGTCGGGGCAAACCGGCGACCCGTCGCTCACCGCCCTCGGGTGTGCCGATCCCGACGACTGCGTGGTCGCCGGACAGGCTCTGGAATCGGCGGAGAAAGTCGTCGGTAAGGTGGGACCCACGACGTGGCAGGCGCTCGCCTCGCCGGGGTTCTCCGACAACGTCCAGGGCATCACCTGCCCGACGGCCTCCACGTGCCTCGCCGTCGGGAGCGTGTACGTGAACGGCTTCGGGAACACCACCGCCCTCGTCACCGAGCTCTCTTCGGGAGACTGGGTGGCCGAGCGGCTGCCCGCGCTCTAGCCCAGCCCCGATCGCGTCAGCCCAGCTCAGAGGCCTCTCGCCTCGCCGTGTCCTCCGGCCCGGCACCCCCGGCTTGACAGGAAAGTTCGGCGTGCCTCATTCTGTGCCATGAAGTTAGGCAGCCCTAACTTTAGGACCCGGCTGGGGCGGGGCGGAGCGGTGGCGCTCGGCGTCGCCGCCGTGGCGTCCTCGTCGCTCCTTCTCGCTGCCTGCTCCTCTGCGTCCCCGTCGTCGGCCGCGCTCGACAAGGGATGTCAGAGCGTGAGTGCCGTGCTCTCCGACGGCCCCGACCCCACGGCCGACCCGGTCGGCTACGCCGAGGCCCAGATCCTCCCGCTCGGCCAGGAGCACACCGGCGACCAGACGTTGCAATCGGCTGTCGAGCGCCTCGACGACGCCTACCGCCAGCTGTACTCGACCGACGGCGGGAAGGCAGCCGCGACGGCGGTCGACAAGGCGAGCAACGACCTGAACGCCCTCTGCCCGGGAGCCGCCCCATGAGCGTGAAACGGTGGATGGCGGCGGTGGCGACGGCGGTGGTGGCGGGAGGCGTCCTCAGTGCCTGCAGCTCGTCGTCCGGGTCGGGTCAGTCGATCACCTTGTACAACGGTCAGCACGAACAGACCACGGACGCCCTCGTGGCCGGCTTCGAGAAGGCGACGGGGATCACGGTGAACGTGCGTAGTGACGACGAGGACACCCTCGCCGACGAGATCGTCACCGAGGGCTCCCGCTCACCGGCGGACGTCATCTACACCGAGAACTCGCCGGCCCTGGAGTACCTGCAGGGAAAGGGCCTCCTGGCGGCGGTCGACCCGGCCACCCTGGCCAGGACACCCAGCCAGTACGACTCGACCCAGGGCGACTGGGTGGGGGTTTCGGCGCGGGTCAGCGTCATCATCTACAACCCGAGCCTCATCGCTGCCAGCCAGCTGCCCACCACCGTGCTGGCGCTGGCCGACCCGAAGTACCGAGGCAAGCTGGCCTTCGCCGCCGGTGAGACGGACTTCCAACCCATCGTCACCGCCGTGGACCGCGCCTACGGGACGGCGGAGACGGTGTCGTGGCTCCAGGGCATCAAGGCCAACGCCGGCAGCCACGTCTACCCCGACAACGAGACCATCGCCGACGAGGTGAACCGGGGCGAGGTCGCGTTCGGCGTGGTCAACCAGTACTACTGGTACCGGATGCGGGCCGAGATCGGGACGGCGAACATCCACTCGGCCATCACCTACTTCGCCCCCGGTGACCCCGGCTACGTCGTCGACGTCTCAGGTGCCGCCGTGCTCAAGTCGTCCAAGCACAAGGCCGCGGCCCAGAGGTTCTTGGCCTACATCGTGAGCGCCCAGGGCCAGGAGATCATCGCCAACCCCAACCTGTCGATCAGCTTCGAGTACCCGATCGCCTCCGGGGTGACCACCGAGTCGCCGGAGACCCCCTTCGATCAGCTCCAGCCCTATCCGATCACCATCGCCGAGCTCGGGGACGGGTCGACAGCCATCTCCCTGTTGAGACAGGTCGGGCTGCTGTGAGCGACGCAGCGGCCGGCGCCGGACACCCGGCACCGATCCGGTAATGACCACGGGGGCGGCGACCACCACGGTCCTCGGCAAGGAGTTCGAGGCGCGGATGCCGCACGTCCCGGCCCGGCGGCGGATGCCCCCGTGGGGGATGCTCACCGCCAGCGTCGTCGTGGCCGCCGGGCTGCTCGCTCCTCTCGCCTTCCTGGTGTTCGAAGCGTCGGGAGTGGGCTTCGGGGCCGTGGCCCGGCTGATGTGGCGCCCGCTCACCGGCACGTTGCTGTGGAACACCGTCCGCCTGACCGTCGTGGTCACCATCCTGTGCGCCGTGATCGGGACCCTGGCGGCGTGGTGCGTCGAGCGCACCGACCTGCCCGGACGGCGGGTCTGGGCCATCCTCGTCGTCGTCCCTTTCGCCATCCCCGACTTCGTCGTGAGCTTCGGCTGGGCGTCGCTGACCAACTGGGTGCAGGGCTTTCGTGGGGCGGTGCTGGTCATGACGCTGGCGGTGTACCCCCTCGTGTACCTCCCGGTGGCTGCCAGCCTGCGTGCCGCCGACCCGGGGCTGGAAGAGGTGTCGCGCAGCCTGGGTGTGGGCCGGGTCCGGACCTTTCTGCGGGTGACGCTGGGACAAGCAAGCTGGGCCATCCTCGGGGGCTGCGTGCTCGTCGCCCTGGTGCTGCTGGCCGAGTACGGCGCCTTCGAGATCCTCGGGTATCAGACGTTCACGACCGAGATCTTCACGGAGTTCCAGGTCTCGTTCAACGTGCCGACGGCCTGCGCACTCTCGCTCGTCCTCGTCGTCCTGGGCGCCTTCGTCCTCATCGGGGAGGCCGCTGCCCGCGGGAAGGGCCGCGTGGCCCGCACCGGCCCACTGGCACAGCGGGTGATCCGCCGCCACCGTCTGGGCCGAGCCAAGGTCCCCGTCCTCGCCGCCTTCACCGCGCTCGTCGGCCTCGCCCTCGGGGTCCCGGTGGCCGCCAGCGTGTACTGGATCTTCCAGGGCGGGGCCCACGCCATCGGCGGTGTCACACTGGCCAGTGCCGGCGGGCACACCGCCCTCTACAGCGGATCGGCGGCCGCCGTCGACACGGTCGCCGTGCTCCCCATCGCCTTGTTGGCCGTGCGCCATCCGTCGTGGACCAGCTGGCTCCTTGAGCGGAGCACCTACATCGTCATGGCCGTGCCGGGCATCGTCGTCGCCTTCACCCTGAGCTACTTCTGTGAGCGCTATGCCGGCGGATTCGGGTACCAGGGAGCACCGCTTTTGATCCTGGCCTACGCCATCTTGTTCTTTCCCCTGGCGCTCGTCGGGGTGCGCGCCTCGGTGGCCCACGCCCCGGTCGGGGTCGAGGAGGCAGCACGCGCCCTCGGACACCGCCGGCTGTCGGTGCTGCGCCGGGTGACCCTCCCGCTGGTGGGCCCCGGCCTGGCCGCCTCGTTCTGCTTGGTCTTCCTGGCGGCGGTGACCGAGCTCACCGCCACGCTCATCCTGGTTCCCACCGGCGTCCAGACCCTGGCCACCCAGTTCTGGTCGTACCAGCAGAACCTGTCGTACGGGCAGGCCGCTCCCTTCGCCCTGGTCATCATGGGCGTGGCGGCCGTGCCAAGCTACGTGCTGGGGAGGTACTTCGACCGCCTCCCGACCCGAGCGGCAGCACCGGCATGACCCGAGAGCCCGAAGCCGTAGTCATCAGAGGGATCCACAAGGCCTTCGGCTCGACGGCCGTCCTCACCGGCGTGGACCTCACCGTGCCCGCCGGCTCGATCACGGCCATCCTGGGCCCGTCGGGGAGTGGCAAGACCACCCTGCTGCGGATCGTGGCCGGCTTCGACCGGCCCGACTCCGGCACGGTCTCCATCGGGAAGTTGCTGGTGGCGGACGACCATGTCAACGTCCCGGTCGAGCGGCGCAGGGTCGGGTACGTGTCCCAGGAGGGCAGCCTGTTCCCCCATCTCGACGTCCGAGCGAACATCGGCTTCGGTCTGTCGCGTCGCAAGCGCCACGGACCGGTGACGGACCACCTGCTCGCCGTGGTGGGGCTCGAGGACCTCGCCCATCGCTACCCGCACCAGCTCTCGGGCGGGCAGCAGCAACGCGTCGCCGTGGCCCGGGCGCTGGCCACCCGCCCCCGAGTGGTCCTGCTCGACGAGCCCTTCGCCTCCCTCGACGCCAACATGCGGGCCAGCGTGCGCGCCGAGGTCGCCGCCGCCCTCCGCCACGCCGGGACGACGGCCCTCATCGTCACCCACGACCAGGATGAGGCACTGTCGATGGCCGACCTGGTCGCCGTCATGCGCAAGGGCAGGATCGCCCAAGTCGACACGCCGCGCGACCTCTACGACCACCCTCTCGACGCCGAGCTGGCCACGTTCGTCGGCGAGGCCAACCTCGTCGAGGGAGTCGCCGAGGGCGACCACGTCGCCACCGCCCTCGGGACGGTCCCCCTGTGCCACCCCGTGCCCGACACCGGGCACCTGCCGGTGACCGTCCTCGTCCGTCCCGAGCAACTCACCGTCGACACGAACGGCTCGACCGCCGGCGTACGCGCCAAGGTCATCGACGTCGACTTCCACGGCCACGACGCCACCGTGCACCTCGAGCCCGAGCTGCCCGGTCTCTCCGGCCCGCTCGTGGCCAGGGTGACGGGAAGGCTCACGGCCGCACCCGGCTCCAGCGTCGTGGTCAACGCCAGCGGACCCGTCGAAGCCTGGCCGGCGAAGTAGGTCAGCCCAGCTGGGCCCGGACGTCGCCCAGGTGGTGGACGACCTCGTGCCCGGTGTTGGCCACCACCCAGGCCAGGGTGCGCTCCGTCGGCTCCGGATAGGGGTAGACGGCTCGCCGCTCCAGGTCGGCCGGTGACAAGCGGCGCACGACGTTGACGAACATGGCGGCGGCGTCGGCGAGCTGCCTGGCGACGTCGTGGGGCTCCTGCTCGTCGTAGCCGTCGTGTTCGACGCGGTCGTCCCGACCCATGGGCTCGAACACGGGGACGTCCACTCGTCGGGCCAGGAGGACCCGCTCACGCTGCACGAGGAGGACGTCGCGGAGATGGCAGCCGTACTCGATCACGGACCACGTCTCCTGCTCGCGCCGCCGACCGAGATCGGCTGCCCGGGTGTCGACGAGAAGCCCGGCGAGCTCGCCGGATCCCGCCGTGATCGTCTTGCAGGCGCCGTCGCGGTCGAAGGGCTCGAAGGCGAAGCCGCACTGGGCACAACAACCGGCGTCCCCGCTCATCGGAACCTCGGGAGCCCCATGGGATTCGGGTAGGGAACGACCCCGGACGACGAGACGCCCCGCGCCGCCCCGCCCAGGACGTCCAGGAGGTGGTCGACCCCATCCTCACCGATCGGTTCGTAGGCCCGGGTGGCCAGGGTGTCGGTGACTTCCTCGATGCGTGCCCGCATCGCCGCCCCGCGCTCGGTCAGCGCCGTCGAGTCGTCGAGGAGGCCGAGACGCCCGAGTCGCACCGAGGCGCGCTCCCACTCCTCCTCGGTCCATCCCCGGCTGTCCCGGAGGACGGCGGCCGGGATCCGGTGGTCGGCGGCGAGAAGGACGTGGGGCTCGCACCCGGAGAGACCCTCGCTGGCGAGCACGGCCACGTGCCCGTCGCCGCGGTGCTCGCGCAGGGTCGTCGCCAGCTGCCACAGCTCCGCCACCGGGTCCTCGCCGGGCGGAAGGTCGCGATTGGCACAGAACAGGGGCCGGCCCGAGCCCGGAGCCAGCCGGACGCAGGACTCGAGCACCTCGAGCGAGCGCTTGGCGGCGTCGGCGACGTCGGGGACCAGGGCGCGCAGGGCCTCGGCGGCGGCGCTCCGGCGAACGCCGAGGAGGGCGGCGGGCTCGCAGAGCTCCCAGGCATCGGGGAGGGCAC
Source organism: Acidimicrobiales bacterium (assembly GCA_030040015.1). Taxonomy (GTDB): domain Bacteria; phylum Actinomycetota; class Acidimicrobiia; order Acidimicrobiales; family UBA8190; genus UBA8190. The sequence goes on along the minus strand of JASHUM010000020.1, from coordinate 41,870 downwards.
GGCGCACCATGGCCGGGGCGAAGTTGGAGAAGAGCGCCTCGACGACACCGGGGCCGACCGGGCCGAGAGGAGCGGCTCTGGTGGCGAAGTAGCCCATCCAGAATCCCCGCAGCCCCGCCTCACGGTTGGCCCGTCGGCACCTCTCGTCGAAGTAGGTGACGGCGTGCAGATGCTCGAGGCACCACCACATGCGCCGGACCTGCGTGAGCTGCATGAGCTGCATGAGCCTCGATCACTCCTCGGAGTCTCCGGCCCGTCCCAAGCGCCGACGAGCGCGCATCCCCAGCGCGGCGATGACGGCGGCACGCTCCTTTTCGGCGTCCCCCTGAAGGCGCCGCGCTTCATCCAGACGTTCGTCGAGCTCGGCGACGCGATGACGGGCTGACTCGTCACGCTCGGCCGCCACCCGCTGGGCGTGCGTCAACTCGGCGGCGGCGAGCGCCGCCTCCGTCCGGCACGCCTCGATCTCCTGACGGAGCTGGATCTCGGCCGCCAGTGCCGACGCGAGTTGGTCTCGCACCGCGGCCAGCTCACCCTGGAGACGAGCCACGTGCCGGCGGGTCTCGCCGAGAACGTCTTCGTACGCGTCGGTCACCGTCGCTCACCTCCCCCGGCCAAGCTACGGGCTCGGTGGGCCCGATCGCGGTCACCCGGGCGACAGCTCGGCCAGGCGCCGTCGTGCCCGCGCTGCCGACGCGCCGGTCTTGGCCGGGTCGTCCCCCCAGGCGACGAACAGGCTCCGCACCCCGGACGACAGATGCTCGGCAGCCTGGTCGGCAGGCAACAGGTTGGCCAGCTGCAGGCTGACGAACCCGTGGGTCATGCCCCACACCTCGAGGGCCAGCTCGGCCGGGTCGGTGCCGCCCGCCTCGGGGAAGCGACCCGCTTCGAGGCAGCGGCCGATTGCCTTCACCAGGTACATGAAGGTGTCGAGGCCGGTCCCGAGGTCGCCGTCGTCGACCGGGCCGTCGAGGAACATGGCCCGGTACAGGTTGGGCGACGCGGTGGCGCTCAGGTAGTAGGCGGCACCCAGGAGCGTCAGATCCGCCATGGGGTCCTTGCTGTCCCGGACGGCGGCCAGACGGGCGCGAAGACGGGCGAACCCCTCACGTCGCACCTCACGGCGCAGCTCCTCCATGCTGCCGAAGTGGGTGTAGACGGCCATCGTCGACGTGCCCACTTCGCCGGCCAGCCGCCGCAAGGTGAGTGCGGCCCGGCCCTCGGTGGCCACGATCCTCGCCGCCGTCTCGATCAACGCAGCCCGGACGGCGGGGTCGGGGGGCCTGGGACTCACCCTTGACAGTATGCCATAACGTTGCTATGGATTGTCCATAGCGCTGCTATGCCAACGACAGGAGGCCCCCCCATGGCCGTCCCCACCAACCCCTACCTCGAGGGGGACTTCGCCCCCGTCCACGAGGAGCGCACCGACACGGTCCTCGACACCGAGGGCCGACTCCCCGAATTCCTCGACGGGCGCTATCTGCGCATCGGCCCCAACCCCATCTCGGCCGTCCCGGCCACGTACCACTGGTTCATGGGCACCGGCATGGTCCACGGCGTGCGGGTCCGCGACGGCAGGGCTGAGTGGTACCGCAACCGATTCGTCCGCTCGGCCTCGGTCCAGAAGGCGCTCGGCGAGAAGGCGTCGAGCCCGAAGGACCGGGTCTACGCCGGGTTCGACTTCTCCCCCAACACGCACGTCATCGGCCACGCCGGACGGACCTTCGCCTTGGTGGAGGGCGGGGCCCGGCCCTACGAGCTGACCTTCGACCTCGACACGATCGGATCGTGCGACTTCGACGGCACGCTGCCGGGGGGGTACACGGCGCATCCGCTTCGCGACCCGGAGACCGGTGAGCTGCACGCCGTGTCGTACTTCTTCGGCTGGGCCAACACGGTCCAGTACTCGGTCCTGGGCGTCGACGGGCGGGTGCGGCGAACGGTCGACATCGAGGTGAACGGCAGCCCGATGATGCACGCCTTCTCGCTCACCGAGCGCCACGTCGTCCTCTACGACCTGCCGGTGACCTTCGATCCGGCCAAGGCGGCCCGCTCCGCACCCCCGCTGTTCCGCAAGGCCACCGAGCGAGTCATGGCCAGGACCATCGGACGCCGGCGCGTCCCCGACCGCTTGGTGGCCATGATGATGGCCACCGGTGGGGCCGGCAACGACCGTGGCTCGCTGCCCTACTCCTGGGACCCGACGTATCCCGCCCGCATCGGGGTCATGCCCCGCCAGGGGAGCTCGGCCGACGTGCGGTGGTTCGAGATCGAGCCCTGCTACGTGTACCACCCCCTGGGCGCCTACGACGACGGGGACCGGGTCGTCCTGGACGTCGCACGCCACCCCCAGATGTTCGCCACCGAGCACAGAGGCCCGAATGAAGGGCCGCCGACCCTGGACCGCTGGAGCGTGGATCTCCCGGCGGGCAAGGTCATCGAGGAACGCCTCGACGACAGGGGCCTGGAGTTCCCCCGCATCGACGAACGCCTGATCGGCCGGAGACACCGTTTCGGCTACGCCGTGGACTTCGGCGACGCCGGGATCGGGGACGAAGGCGCCACGGCCCACGGGCTCGTCAAGCACGACCTCGTCGCCGGGACGTCACAGGCCCGTTCCTTCGGACCCGGCAACGAGGTGGACGAATTCCTCTTCGTGCCCCGGGCGGCGGACGCCCCCGAGGACGACGGCGCGCTCGTGGGCTTCGTCTACGACCGCACCACGGGACGAAGCGACCTGCTCGTGCTGGATGCCCGGACGCTGCAGACGGTCGCCGCCGTCCACCTGCCTGGTCGCGTCCCCCACGGCTTCCACGGGAGCTGGGTCCCCGCCGCCTGACTCAGAAGAACCACCCTGAGGGCAGCCACGGGCCGGGTGGGTGCTCGATCCCGTCGACGAAGAGCGCCCCCTCCACCCGGAACGTCATCCGCGCCGACATGGCCACGTCGATGGCCCACTGCTGGGCCGAAGTGATCCACGGCAGGGTGGCCGGGCCGGAGCACGAGGCCAGGAACCGCCACAGCAGCGCCTTGGCCGTCTCCTCGTCGGTGGCACCGAGCATCTGCAGCCGGTCGTCGCGCCACACGACGTAGCCCCGACCGCCTCCGTCGTCCACCACGCCCAGTTCGTTGCCCACGGAGAGCAGAAAGGCCACGTCCTCGGAGCGCGAGCCGCGCAGGCCCGAGTCCACGCCGTCGACCAGGTCGAGGTCGCTCTCCTTGCCCGGCCTCCCGGCGGGTTGGGAGGGCGCAGCGCCGGCGAGGACCGGGCCCGATGCCTGCACCGCCGGGTGGAGGCGCAACCCGGCCGACCAGTACCTGCGCATGGCTCTCGGGTCCGAGGAGGAGATGATCATGCGCGCCGTGGCGCCCTCGGCATAGCGGAGCGCGGCAGAGATGAGCGCCCGCCCCACCCCTCGGCTCTGCCACCCGGGGTCCACGAAGAGCATGGACAACCCCCAGAACGGCCCCCGTCGGATGGACTGGGCCATCCCGACCACGCCGCCGTCCTCGGACGCCGCCACCCAGGCTCCCTCGGGGTCGCGCTCGACGAAGCGCTCCGCGCATCGCAGATCGAGCTGGCGGCGCTCGGGAGTGCGTTCGGCGACGGGCCGGCCCGCCTGCCTGTTGGCCTCGGCGTTGGCTGCCTCCACGACCGCCGTGACGCCCTCGGCGTCGGACACTTCCGTGGGCCGAAGGCTCCATCCTCCTTCTGGCGCGTCACCTGGGCTCAACCGAGCATCACCCCTCCGGCAGTGTCCCTCACGTCCTATCCGCGCATCTCGGGCGGCGGGTCCCAGGGCCGGCGGCGCATGGGCTCACCGCCGCTGCCTCGCCAGAATCCCTCGGATCGGTAGAGCGGCGCACCCTGCTCGGTGGCGTGCAGCTCGACGTTGTCCACTCCCCGCTCCTCGAACCACGCCAGCACGGCCCGGAGCACGGCCCGAGCCATCCCCCGCCGGCGGAATTCGGGCTCCGTCGACATCCACTGCACGTATCCGGCCAGCCCGTTGGGGTGCCACGGGTTGGGAAGACGCTCCAAGACGATGCCCGCTCCGCACGACACGAGCACACCCACCTGTCCCGGGTGGTCCACCACGAACATGGCGACCCGGGTCTCGTCCCGCTCCACCACGGCGGCGGTGGCCGCCTCCCGCCACGCCTGCCAGGCGGGGTCGGAGAGCTCTGCCCCGAGGGACCGGAACATCGACTCGGCCAGCCGGGCCACCTCGGGCCCGTCGCCGGGCCGAGCCGGACGGACGACCGGCGGCGAGCTCAGACTCGCCGGGGGATCCGGCGCACGCCGACGGTCTCTCCCATGCCGACCGTGTCGGGCACCTCGATGAACGTGGGTACCAGCTCGGGATCGAGCTCCTCGTGCCCGTCGCCCGGCCGCCGGTCGCTCTTGGTGATGGCGTACTCGCCCGTGGCGGAGCGGGTCACGATGTTGGCCCGCTTGCGCTTGCCCGCCCCGGACAGCGACAGGTCGATGCACATCCGCCAGGCCACGAAGAACACGATGATCGGGACGAAGATCACGGCGAAGCGGAAGAACCACAGGACGCTGTTGAGCGAGATCTGGAAGAAGTTGGCCAGGACGTCGGTGGAGCTGGCCGAGAACAGCGTGAAGTAGAAGGCCAGCATGCCCGCTCCCAGGGCGGTGATGAGAGGCCGGTCCCGGGGCCTGACCAGCAGGTGGTGCACGGCACGGTCACCGGTCAGCTTGGCCTCGATGAAGGGCCAGGCGTAGAAGAGCGTGAAGGTGACGCCGGGGAAGATGATGGCGGGGAGGAACACCTCGAAGGGGATGGTATGGCCGAACCCGACGAACTCCCAGCTGGGCATGATGCGCAGGGCGCCGTCGAGCCAGCCCATGTACCAGTCCGGCTGCACGGCGTAGCTGATCTTGTACGGCTCGTACGGCCCGTACTGCCAGATGGGGTTGATCTGGAGCAACCCGCCCATGGCCCACAGCACCCCGGTGATCATGAACAGGTACCCCGTCGTCTTGGCGATGAAGGCCGGGTACATGGGGGTGCCGACGACGTTCTTCTCGGTGCGCCCGTGGCCGGGGAACTGGGTGTGCTTCTGGCGGACCAACAGCCCGAGGTGGGCGGCGATCAGGCCCAGGATGACGAGGGGCAGTACCACCACGTGAAGGATGAAGAAGCGGGGGATGATGTCGCCGTTGCCGGGATAGTTCCCGCCGAAGACGAAGAAGGCCAGATAGCTGCCCACGAGCGGGATGGACAGGACGAACGAGAACGCCAGGCGGATCCCCGTCCCCGACACCAGGTCGTCGGGCAGGGAGTAGCCGATGAAGCCGTTGACGATGGCCAGCATGAGCAGGGTGACGCCCACGATCCAGTTGAGCTCGCGGGGCTTGCGATACGCACCGGTGAAGAAGATCCGGGCCATGTGGACGGCGATGGAGCCGACGAAGACGTCCGCCGCCCAGTGGTGCATCTGGCGGATGACCAGGCCGCTGCGCACCGCGAAGGAGAGGTTCACCGTCGACGCGTAGGCCGCCGACATCCGAACCCCCCGCAGCGGGGCGTAGGCGCCGTGGTAGACGACTGTGGCGGTGGAAGGGTTGTAGAAGAGCGAGAGGTAGATCCCCGTCAGGATCAGGATCACGAACGAGTAGAGAGCGATCTCCCCGAGGAGGAACGACCAGTGGTCGGGGAAGATCTTGTCCAGGAAGGTCCGCCCGCCCTTGGCGATCCCGAGCCGCTGGTCCAGCCACTTCACGCCGGCGTCGACGGGGTCCAGCTTCTTCTGCTTCCCGTCCGCGCTCGGTACGCCCGGGACCGATCCGGCGGGTGGACCAGGCGGTGGTGTGGTGGTGCTGCTCACGATCGCTCCCAGAAGCCCGGTCCGATCGGCTGGTCGTACGGAGCCTGCGCCCGCAGGTAGCCGAGCGAGTCTATGTAGAGGGGGAGCTGGGGAAGGGGACGGGGGGCCGGGCCGAACACCTGCTGGGCGCCGTCGAGGACGTCGAACAGCGACTGGTGGCACGGGCAGAGGAGCTGCTGGGTCTGCTCCATGTACAGCCCCACCGGGCACCCGGCGTGGGTGCACACCTTCGAGTACGCCAGGTATCCCTGCGGCCCCCACGTCTCGCGCCCCGGCTTGGTCACGATGTTGACCGAGGAGGGCCTGATGAGCATGGTCTGGTCGATCGCCGATCCCACGAAGCCCTCGGGGAACACGGTGAGGGCACCCCCGACCTCAAGGTCGTCGACGGTGATCCGCCGTGCGTTGATGTCGACCAGGTACGCGCCCGGCTTCCAATCCGTGGTGTCCAGGGCCTTCATCGGCTGCGGGCCGAGCGAGCGCAGCAGCGGGAAGGCCAGGACCACACCCATGGCCGCCCCGGCCAGCCCGAGCAAGCCGCCCAGGACGCCGCGGCGGCGGAACACCATCTTCCCCCGCTCGCTCACGGCGGCGGCGAGGGCCTGCACCTCGGGCTCGGTGCCCTCCACGGGGTGCCGGTCCTCGGTGAAGGGGCCCTTGGGCATGAGGTATTTCCCCCAGGCCGACATGGCGAAGCCGAAGCCGAAGAACCCGAGGCCCAGGGTGACCGCCTCGACCTGCGTCTGGCCGCCGACCCAGTAGGTGGCGCCGTACGCCACGAATCCCAGGAACCCCACGAACAGGCACGCCCCCACGACGATCTCGGCCCGCCGAGGGTGCTTGGCGTAGGGCTGGAGATGGGCGTCGTCGAATGCGGCGACGGGCACGTCCTCGGCGCCGTCGCCACCGACAGAGGGCGGAGGCAGCTGGGTCATGCCCGGTCCCCGATCCAGAAGGCGATCAACATGAGCGCCCCGACGCCCACGAACAGGGCGACGAACCCTTCGGCCACCGGCCCGATCCCACCCAGGCCGAGCCCGCCCCGGTTGTCGGGGTGCTGGATGGGACCGGTCACGTAGGCGACGATGTCGGCCACCTGCTGGTCGCTCAGTGTGCCCGGGCCGAAGCGCGGCATGTTGCCGGGTCCCGTCCGCACCGCCTCGGCCACCTGGGTGCGGGTGGCCCTGTGGAGCGAGGGGGCGAAGTACCCGTCGGCGAGAGCGTCACCGGCGCCCGTCACCGTGTGGCACCCGGCACAGTTGAGCACGAACAGGTTGTTGCCCGTGGCCAGGCTGGCGCCTTGCAGGTCGACGTGGGGGACGGCGGGCCCGCTCACCGACGCCGGCGCCAGAGAAGCGACGAAGGCCACGATCTCGAGGGTCTGCTTGCGGTCGAAGCGCGGCGGCTTGCGCAGGGCCTGGATCGAGGAGCTCGCCAGTGGCATCCGCCCCGTCGACACCCAGAAGTCCACCGTGGCCGCTCCGAGCCCGACGAGGTTGGGCGCCCGGTCCGTCCCGAAGGCGTCGGGGCCGTGGCAACTGGCGCAGTTGGCCTCGAAGAGGTTCTGTCCTGTGGCGATGTCGCTCGACGGCGGAAGGGAATAGGTGATGGGGTCGGCGGGCTGGGTTGCGTCGGTGGTGGCGGCGGCCCGGTGCGAGGTGCTGGCCGCCGCCCCCATGCCGGAGGTCAGGATCCCGGTGACGGCGACACCCACCACGACCAGCGCGGGGAGCAGCAGCACCCGCGCCCTGAGCCCACCCGTCCGGGCCTGAGCCTCGTCCTGGGTCGTCATCCGGTCTTGAGCAGGAACAGGCAGCTGAAGATGCCGATCCACATGAAGTCGACGAAGTGCCAGTAGTAGCCGACCGCTTGGTACACGTTGGTCTCACCGGGGTCGCCGGCCGAGCCCCGCATCCGTCCCGAGAGGAAGATCATGGCGACGAGTCCGAGGGTCACGTGCAGACCGTGGATGCCGGTCATGATGAAGAACAGCGACCAGTAGGCGTTCAGGGCGGGGCCGTGGCCCGACGAGGCGAAGTCGTGCCACTCGTAGAGGGTGTTGGCGATGAACGCCAGGCCCATGAGGAAGCTGATGGCGATCCACCAGCGCGCCTTGCTCCGCTCACCGCGCTCCTGTGCCCACACCCCCATCTGGAACGTCGGACTGGAGGCGATGAGGACGACGCTGAAGATGCCGGCCTGGATGAGGTCGAGATGCTTGCCGTCGAGCAGGGGCCAGGTCGCCGAATGGGCCCGGATGGTGAAGTAGGCGGCGAACAAGCCGCTGAAGAACATGAGCTCCGAGCCGAGCCAGATCATCACGCCCACGGCCAGCAGGGGGGGCCGCTCGGGTACGTGGCGGCGGCCCGGCGCGGTGGGCTCGACCGTCAGGGCCTCCGTCACAGCGCCCTTCCTAGCGGACGGCGGCCATCTCGCGCCAACACCGGGACTGACCCGGTTCAGCGCGCAAAAGCTCCAGGAAGACGCCGCTCGTGCACCACGGCCAGACGGCGCGTGGGACGGGTGACGGCGACGTACAGCGCGCGCAGGCCCTGCGGGGACTCGTCGACCACGGTGGCCGGCTCGACGACGACGACGGCGTCGAATTCCAGGCCGTTGGCCAGGTCCACCGGGAGCAGGCTCAGCGGCGCCCCCAGCCCGTCGACGAGGGGGTCGCTGGCGGGAGCGCCGGCTCGGTCGAGCGCCAACGACACCTCCGCCACGAGTGACGCCGGGGCCAACACGGCCACGGTCCCCGGGCCAACTTCGTCGACCAGCTGGCGCGACAGCGACGCCGTGGTCGCTGCGAGGTCTTCCCTACCGACGCGGACATAGCGCGGCGGCACGCCGGTCCGGCGCACGGCCCGGGGTGGCAACATGCCCGGCGCCGCCTCGGCCAGTATGCGCGCCGCCACGTCGACCACCTCGGCCGGGGTCCGGTAGCTGACGGTCAGCTCGACCAGACGAGGGGGCCGGCCGGCGGGCAGATGGGCGGTGACCTCGTCCCAGTTGCCCGGCGCCCACGGCCCGGTGGCCTGGGCGATGTCGCCCACCACCGTGACCGACCCCGAGAGCGAGCGCCGCGAGATCATCCGCAGCTGCATGGGAGAGAGGTCCTGAGCCTCGTCGACCACGATGTGGCCGTAGGTGCGGGGCTCGTCGGCCTCGGTGCCGTTGGCCGGGCGACGGGCCCGGCGCGCTCCGAGGAGGACCCGCGCCTCGTCGACGAGGGCCAGATCGGCCGCCGTGAAGGGGATCTCGGCCAGTGAGGAGGAGCGGGGGCGCAGGAGCATGCGCTGCTCCTCTGGACGCAGCACACCGGCAGCGGCCAGGCCCAGGAGCGCCGGTGAGCCGAACACGTCGTGGAGGAGCTCTTCGGCGCTGAGCCGGGGCCACATGCGGTCCAGCGCCTCGACCATCTCGGGTCGCTGGCGAAGCAGGGCGCCGAACTCGCCGAGGTCGAACCCGTCGACGTCGTCGAGCTCCGGCCCGCCACTGGCGCCGGAGACGCTCCCGTTCCCCTGCACGGGGCCGTTGTGCTCGACGCCGTGGAGACCCAGCGTGCGCAGATGCTCCTCGGCCAGCCTCCTCGTCACGAGCTGCTCGACGAAGCGCCGCCTGGCGTTGTGGGTGCCCGGACGGCGTCGTGCCGCCGTCACCACCTCGGCGGACATCTCCGGCGTGATCCGCAAAACCCCGGCGCCGTAGGGGATCTCGGCCGTGTGTCGCAGCGGCCGCTGGCGGGTGCGTACCGCCTTGGACACCAGGCGCGCCATGCGCGCCTCTCCCTTGAGCCGGGCCACCTCGGCCCGCTCCTCGGCGCGCGGGGCGATGCCGTGGACGAGGCCGGTGATGGTGGACAGGGTCACGCCCGTCTCGCCCAACGAGGGCAGCACCTGCTCGATGTAGCGGAGGAACAGGGGGTTGGGCCCGATGACGAGGACACCTTGGCGCTCGAGGGGGAATCGGTGGGTGTAGAGCAGGTAGGCGGCGCGGTGCAGGGCCACCGCCGTCTTGCCGGTGCCGGGGCCGCCCTGGACCACCAGCACCCCGGGGAGAGGGGAACGGATGATCTCGTCCTGCTCCCGCTGGATGGTGGCGACGATGTCGCGCATGTGGCCGGAGCGGGCCCCTTCCACTGCGGCCAGCAGGGCTCCGGGCCCTCCCACCTCGAGATCGTCGGCCAGGGCGGGCTCACTGCCGTTGCCGTCCGGGCCGCTCGCGGTGTCCGGGGCGCCCCCGGCGCCGGGCCGGCCGAAGCGTTCGTCCTCGAGGCCCACGATGCGCCTGCCCTCAGCGGCGAGGTGACGGCGCAGGACGAGGCCCATGGGGTCTCTCCCGGTGGCGCGGTAGAAGGGCTCGGCGACCGGGGCCCGCCAGTCCACCACCAGGGGCTCGAGGTCCTCGGCGGAGATGCCCAGGCGCCCGATGTGGAAGCTCTCGGTCCCGTCGGCCTCGGCGAGGCGGTCGATGCGGCCGAAGCACAGGGCCTGGTCGCCGATGTCGAGCTGGTCGAGCCGGGCCAGGCTGGTGCGGACGATGACGTCGCGCTCCTCGCGGAATTGGTGGGTGCCGCCCCGTCCCTGGTCCAGCACCGAGCGCAGGCGCTCCTCGGTGTCGGAGCGGAGCTGGTCGAGGCGCCGATAGGCCCTGTCGACGAACGCCTGCTCCGCCTCGAGCTCGGGATGATCGCCCACAGCCGCTCCTCATCGCCCACCACCCGCTGGCGGCGAACCATCGATCCTATCCCGCGCCGCGCAACCACCCTCCTGCCGGGACCGGCCCCTTCGCGCACCAGGAGCGGCGATAGCGTCTCTGGGTGTCCGCAGCCGACTCGGCCTTCCTGCGTGCGTGTCGGGGCCAGCCGGTGGACCACGTCCCGGTGTGGTTCATGCGCCAGGCAGGCCGCTCCCTCCCCGAGTACCGGGCCACCCGGGGCTCGGGCAGCATCCTCGACGCCATTCGCCAACCGGATCTGGCTGCCGAGCTGACCCTGCAGCCCGTGCGGCGCTACGGCGTCGACGCCGCCATCCTCTTCTCCGACATCGTCGTCCCCGTCGCCGTGTCGGGCTTCGGTGTCGAGGTCGAGGCGGGCCGGGGGCCCGTCGTCCGAGAACCGTTCGCCTCGCCCGCCGACCTGTCCCGGCTGCGCCCCGTCTCGGCGCAACAGGACTTCGGCTTCGTGACCGAGACGGTGAAGCTCGTGGTGGCCGAGCTGGGCCCGGTTCCGCTCATCGGCTTCGCCGGAGCACCCTTCACCGTGGCCAGCTACCTGGTCGAAGGCGGACCTTCCCGCCACTACGCACGGACCAAGGCCCTCATGCACGGCGACCCCGAGCTGTGGTCCGCCCTCCTCGATCGGCTGGCCGAGCTCTCGCTGGCCTTCTTGCTGGCCCAGGTGGACGCGGGGGCGTCGGCCGTGCAGATCTTCGACAGCTGGGCCGGCGCCCTGGCCCCCGACGAGTACGCCCGGTCGGTGCTCCCCGCCAGCGTCAAGGTGCTCCACGGCCTGGAGGCGAGCGGGGTGCCGCGTATCCACTTCGGGGTGGGAACGGGCGAGCTGCTCCAGCTGATGGCCGAGGCCGGGTCCGAGGTGGTCGGCGTCGACTGGCGGGTCCCGCTGGACGAGGCCCGTCGACGCCTGGGGCCCCAGGTGGCCGTACAAGGGAACCTCGACCCCGCCCTGTGCCTGGCCCCATGGGACGTGGTCGAGCGCGCCGCCCGCGGGGTGCTGGCCCGGGGCGGGGGCACGGGCCACATCTTCAACTTGGGCCACGGGGTGCTGCCCGAGACCGACCCGGACACGCTGGCGCGCCTGGTCCAGCTCGTCCACGAGAGCCCCTCCCCACCTCCGTGGCCGGAGCCCGGGCCGTGACGACCGACGAGGACGGGGCCGTCGGGGTCCTCGTCATGGCCCACGGCACGCCGGCGCGCATCGAGGACCTGGAGGGCTTCTACACCGAGATCCGCCGGGGCCGGCCTCCCTCGAGCGAGCAACTGGCCGAGCTCGAGAGCCGGTACCTGGCCATCGGCGGCCTGTCGCCGTTGAACGCGGTGACCGCTTCCCAGGCGGACGGCATCGCCGGTGCCCTGCAGGGCGCCCAGCCGGGAGGCTTCGTCGTCCGTCACGGCAGCCGCTTCGCCGACCCGAGGATCGAGGACGCCGTGAAGCAGCTGGCCGACGCGACGGTGCGCAAGGTCGTCGGCTTGGTCCTCGCCCCCCACTCGTCGCGCGCCAGCGTCGCGGAGTACGCCCGGCGGGCGCGGGAGGCGAGCGAAGCCCGCGGCATGGAGCTGGCCATGGTCGACCACTGGTACGACGCCCCCGGCTTCGCCGAGCTCGTCTCCCGGCGCGTGGGCGATGCCCTGTCCCGGTTGCCCGGAGGCGGCGACGGCGCCTGCGTCGTGTTCAGCGCACACTCCATCCCGGCCGCCTTGGTCGAGGCGGGCGACGACTACCCCGATCAGCTGGCCGAGTCGGCGCGGCTGGTGGCCGACGTCGAGGCCCTCCCCCGCATCCGGGTGGCCTGGCAGAGCGCGGGCCGGACACCCGAGCCCTGGGTCGGTCCCGACGTGCGGGAGGTGATCGCCGAGGAGGCCGACCGTGGGACGCCAGCGGTGGTCGTCTGCCCCATCGGGTTCGTCTCGGACCATCTCGAGGTGCTCTACGACATAGACGTCGATGCCCGCGCCGTCGCCGGCAAGGTGGGAGTCGCCTTCACCCGCACCGCCTCCTTCAACGACGACCCTGAGCTGTGCGCCGTGCTGGCCGGCGTGGTGCGCGACCGGGCACGACGTCCGGTGCGGGAGTGACGACTTCCTCGACGACGCACGTGGCGGTGGTGGGAGGCGGGATCGCCGGGCTGTCGGCAGCGTGGGAGCTGACCCGTCCCGACGCGGACGAGCGAGGGCACTGCCGCGTGACCGTGCTCGAGGCTTCCCCCGACCTGGGAGGAAAGCTGCAGTCGGCGGCGTTCGCGGGACGGACGATCGACGTGGGGGCGGACGCCTTCCTGACTCGCCGGCCGGAGGCGGTCGAGCTGTGCCGGGAGCTCGAGCTGGAACCGGAGCTGGTTGCCCCGGCAACCGGCGCCGCCTACGTGTGGAGCCGAGGGCGGCTGCGACCCCTTCCTGCCGGGTTGGCCCTCGGCGTCCCCACCCGCCTGGGCCCGCTGGCACGCTCGGGCGTCCTCTCCCCGTTCGGGTTGGCCCGGGCCGCGCTCGACCTGGTTCCCGGGCGCGGGGGCGCATCGGTGAGCGGTGACGACGATGCCGTCGGAGCGTTGGTCGGGCATCGGCTGGGCCGAGAGGTGGTGGAGCGACTGGCTGATCCGCTCATCGGGGGCATCCACGCCGGGTCCGTGCGTGACATGAGCGCGGCGGCCGTGTTCCCCGACCTGCTGCGCGCCGCTCGCCGGCGCGGCAGCCTGATGCGCAACCTCCGCCCGCCCCCGACGCCGGGCGCGCCGGCACAGGCGGCGCCGGCACCGGTGTTCCTCGGCGTGCAGGGTGGGATGGCGCGGCTCGTCGAACGCCTGGGCCGCACGCTGTCCGACGGCGGTGTCGAGATCCGCACGAGCTGGCCCGTCGGCGCCCTGCACCGAAGCCGGGGCTGGGTCCTCTCCGGTCCCAACGGCGAGAGGTGCGAGGCGGACAAGGTCGTCGTGGCCGTCCCCGCCTTCGCCGCCGCCGACGTGCTGCGCCAGGTCCTGCCTCACCTCGCCGAGCTCCTCTCCTCCATCGCCTACGCCTCGGTGACGCTCGTCACCATGCGCTTCGCCGCCGGTGACGTCGGACACCTGCCACCGGGGAGTGGAGCGCTCCTGGCGCGTGGCGGGGACGGCATGGTCACCGCCTGCACGTGGATGTCGTCCAAGTGGCCGGCGCTCTCGCGGCCCGGAGAGGTGCTGGTGCGGGTGTCGATGGGTCGCCACGGGGACGACCGGCCCCGGCACCTCGACGACGAGGCCCTGGTCCGACTGGCGTGTCGGGAGCTCACCGGGCCGATGGCGCTGCACGGCCCCCCGTCCGAGGCCATGGTGGCCCGTTTCCCCGACTCCTTCCCGCAGTACGCCGTGGGCCACCTTTCGCTGGTGGCGGCGATGGAGCGCGACGCGGCGCGCCTCGGTGGCGTGGCGCTGGCCGGGGCGGCCTTGCAGGGGGTGGGCATCCCGGCGTGCATCGCCAGCGGGAGGAGGGCGGCCAGAGCGCTCACCGGGGAGCTGGAGCAGACGGTGGGGCGGTGAGGCTCCCGAACGCCCGCGGCTCGGCCCGACTGGCCCGGCTCGGGGCTCCGGCGTTGGTCGCCGGGGTGGTGATGGCCCTCTCCCTGCCGCCCTTCGGCTTCTGGGTCCTGGCCTTCCCAGCGGCCGGCCTGTTGTGGTGGCGCCTCGAGGCCCTCGGGATCTGGGGACGCCTCGGGGCCGGATGGCTGTTCGGCCTGGGGTGCTACGGGATCGGGCTGTGGTGGGTGACCGACTTCAACGTCTACGGCGGGCTCCTGCTCATCGTGGTGGAGTCCCTGGCCCCGGCCCTGGCGTCGGCCGTCACCCCCCGGGGGCGGGGCCGCACGCCCGCTTTGGCCGGGGCCATGGTCCTGGCCGAGGCGGCGCGTTCGTCGTGGCCTCTCGGGGGTCTGCCCCTCGGCGGGGTGGCCCTGGGACAGGCCGCCGGTCCCCTGGCCGACGCCGCCCGTCTGGGAGGACCGCTGGTCCTGGTGGGCCTGGTGTGGCTGGCCGGAGGGGGTCTGGGCGCCATCGCCCTCTCCCTCGGACGTTGGGCCCTCCACCGCCGCCGGTCGGGCCAGGAGGCTGCCGGCTGGCGCCAACTGACGGGCGACGCCCCGCCCCCCGGGATCCGCACCCTCGTCCCCGTGCGGGTCGGAGGGCAGGTGGTGGCCGGGGTCCTGGCCCTGGTCGTCTCGGCCGGGATCTCCGGCGCCGGGCGCCCGGCCCCCGACGGCGGCCCGGCGGTGTCGACGGTCGAGGTGGCCGCCGTCCAGGGCGGCGGGGTGCGGGGACTGTCCAAAGAAGAGGTCGACCCCGACACCGTGTTCGAGGCCCAGGTGGCGGCGACACGCGCCTTGGTGGCGTCGGGGGCGTCGCCTGCGCTCATCGTCTGGCCCGAGGACGTGGTCGCCCTGGCCCAGCCGCTTCGGGGGTCACCCGAAGAGGCGACGGTGGCCTCGCTCGCCGTCGCCGCCCGTGCCACGCTCCTGGCCGGGGTGACCGAGCCGGTCGGGACGGCCCACTTCCGCAACGAGATCGTCGCCTTCTCCCCGGAAGGAGCGGTGGTGGGCACCTACGAGAAGGTGCACCGGGTCCCCTTCGGCGAGTACATCCCGTGGCGGGGGCTCGTGAAGCACCTGGCCGACATCTCGGCCGTTCCCCAGGACGCCATCCCCGGTCACGGCGACGGCGTCCTCCACACGCCGGCGGGGTCCCTCGGGACCATGGTGTCCTACGAGGTGTTCTTCGCCGACCGGGGCCGCATCCCCACCCGGGCGGGCGCCACGTTGCTGGTGGTGCCGACCAACACCTCCTCGTACTCGACGGCCCAGGTGCCCACCCAGGAGGTCGCCGCCGACCGTCTCCAGGCCCTCTCCGAGGGTCGGGACCTGGTCCAGGCGGCGCCCACCGGGTTCAGCGACCTGGTCGACAACGACGGCAGGGTGCTCGAGCGGAGCAACCTGGGGAGCCGGGCCCTGGTCGTGGGCACCTTGGCCATGCGGCGGGGCCGGACCGTCTACGAGCGCTTCGGCGACCTGCCCGTGCTGGGGGCGGCGGCTCTCGCCGTCGCCGGTGGCTGGCTGGCGGCGCTCGGCGCGCCCTCGGACATGACCGGTCGTCGCCGGCGGCGTGTCGGGCGCCACAGCCAGGAGGCGATGCGCGAGCGGCGGGGCTACTTCGTCGGCGAGCACTGAGCGCCGCTCGCCGGTGCGGCGGGCTCAGGACGAGAGCCGGGCCCGGAGCCCCTCGCAGCGCTGCGCCACCCTCGGCGCCCCGATGCGCTCGGCGCCTTCGGCGGCGACGGCGATGAGCTCGGTGGCGCGCTCCAGGTCGCCCGGGGCGCGCCGTTCGATGCGGAGCTCGGCTTGGTACGTGCACAAGACCGGGACGAGCCCCACGACGCCCCCGGCCTGTGCCTGAGCAAGCCCCTCTTCGTAGAGCTCCACAGCGGCGTCGAGGTTGCCCATGGCCCACTCGCAATTGCCCAGGCCCGTGCTCACCGGCGCGAAGGCGGCCAGGTAGAAGTGCGCCCACAAGCCCCGGTAGGGACGCAGCGTCTCCGCCACCGCCCGGGCCAGCTCGGCGTCGCGCGCGTTCCGCGCCGTGACCGAGAGCTGCAGCGGACCGCAGGCGGGGAACTTCTCCTTGTTGACCGTGGCCGGGGTGATCCCGTAGTCGCGCAGCACGGCGTGCGCCTCTTCGTGGCGGCCGGCTTCGGAAAGCACGGTGGCGTAGGCGCTCCTCCACACGAGCGTCCCCGAGAAGTGGTCGGCGAAGGCTTTGGTCTGGTCGACCATCCAGTCGATGTCGGCGCGTTGCCAGGCGACGTTGGTCACGATGGCCGCCCACCACGACGCCGCGTCCTGCTCGCCGAGGTCCTGTCCCATGGCCATGCACTCGTCGTTTCGGGCCAGGGCCCCCGACATCGAGCCGTCGAGCATGAGGAGCCGGATGCCGGTCGCCTGCATCACCCACTGCACGCTGGGCGACGCCTCGGCGGCGACGGCGATCCCGTCGGAGAGCACCTGGCGCGACCTGTCGACGTCGGCCATCGTGAGCAGGGTGGCCGACAGGTGGTAGCGGGCCAGCGCTCGCAGGGCCGGGTCGCCGCTGGCGTCGGCGAGGCGGGTGGCCTCCTCCCCTCTCGAGAGCTGCACGTCCAACCCGTCGAGGGAGACCACGGCGAAGGCGGTGTCCACCAGCACCCGTGCGAGCAGATCGGGGTCACCCAGCGAGCGGGCGATGGCCTCTGACTCCGCGGCCAGCCGGCACGCCTCGTCCAGGCAGGTGTGCTCGAAGACCAGGTCCGAGGCCAGCAGGGCGAGCAGCCTGGCGCGGTCGGGGCTCGGGTCGGTGCCCACGACATCGAGCGCCAGCCGAGTCATCTCCACCCGCTCGGCGTCGAGCACGCCGATGACGCTGAAGCCCCGGGAGTTGCTCAGGACCGACCGCACGAACATGTCGGTGTTCCCGCCGGCGCGTGCCCGGCGAGCGGCGTCGAGCAACGTGTCGCGAAACGCCGGGTTGCCCTGGTCACGCTGGCACTCCCCCAACCCGCACCAGGCGGACAGGCTGAGCGCCTCGTCGTCGAGCTCGGCGTCCTCGATCACCTCGAGCACCTGGCGGAAACGAGCCTCGGCGTCGGCCAGGGCCCGGGTCGCGAACGACTGCTCGGCAGCGGACAGGGAGTAGCGCACGGCCCGGGTGAGCAGCCCTCCCTCGGGGCCGGCTTCGACGCAGTGGTAGGCGAGCGCCACGACGTCGTCGGGCCTGAGCTTCTCCAGGGCGTCGGCGATCCGGCGGTGCAGGCGGCGGCGGCGGGTGGCCGAGAGCTCCCCGTACAAGGTGGAGCGGATCAGCGCGTGGGAGAAGTGGTAGCGGTCGGGACCGGTCTCGTCGATGATGCGCGCCGCCACCGCCTCGTCCAGGGCGTCGAGAAGGGTCGACTCGGTGAGGTCGCTGAGCTCGGCGAGCAGGTCGACGTCCACGTCCCGCCCGATGGCGGCGGCCACCGACAAGAGCTCGTTCGCCGCCGGCGACAGTCGCGACAGCCTTCGGCCGATCACGTCGCGCACACCCTCGGGAACCGAGACCGTCCCCGGGTCGGCCACGTGCCAACGGTCGTCGCGACGCACGACGGCTCCCGTCTCGACCAGGTGGCGAAGCACCTCGGCCACGAAGAACGGGTTCCCCTCCGTCTCGTCGTAGACCGCCTGGGACAGACTCAGGATCTCGTCGTCGAGCTCGTGGCCGGCGGCCATGGTGATGAACTGCTGGACCTCGGCCTCGCTCAACCCGGTGACGGGGCGCCGGTCCACGATCGGGATCCTGCGGAGGTCGGCGAGCACGCCAGACAGCGGGTGGGCACGGTCGACATCGGTGTCGCGGTAGGTGCCGAGGACGAGCAGCCGGGACGCGTCACCCGCCGCCACCCCGGCGCGCAGCACGTGCTGGAGCAGCACCAGCGTGGGCTTGTCCGCCCAGTGCAGGTCGTCGAGCACCAGGACGACCGGGGTCGGCCCGGCCAGCTCGACCAGCCAGGAGGCCGTCGCCTCGAAGAGAAGGTGCTCCTCGGAGCGCGGGTCGGAGGCGATGGGCCGCCCCAGGTCCGGCACCCGCTCGGCCAGCTCGGGCAGGAGCCGGACCAACTCGCCCCGGAGCCGTCCGAGCCTGGGCTCGGCGCACTCGGACGTGTAGAAGTCGAGAGCCTCCATGAACGGTTGGTACGGGACGCCCACGTCCTCGTCGCACCGTCCGTAGAGGACCACCGCTCCAGAAGCGTGCGCCCGGTGAGCGAGCTCGGCGGCGGTGCGGGTCTTGCCCACCCCCGGCTCCCCGGCGAGAAGCGTCATGCGGCACCCGCCCGCCACGACGGAGGAGAGCGTCCCCTCGAGGTCCTCGAGCAAGGTGTCGCGACCGACGTAGGCCGTGCCCCCTGCCAGGAGGAGAGGGAAGCGCAGCGTGCCCCCGGTGGCGGCGGACGGCTCCTCGGCCGGTTCCCAGAACACCTTGCAGGTGGCCAGCGGTTCGGCCAGGCCCTTCAAGTCCAGGTCGCCGAAGGGCTCGATCTGATAGCCGCCTCGACCCCGGCACAAGCTGCGCACCAACTCGGCGACGAGGATCTCGCCGGCGTTGGCCGTGGCGCAGAGCCGGGAGGCCTCGACCACCGGGACTCCGAAGACGTCGCCCGACTCCAGGGCCACGTCGCCGACCGAGACGCCCACCCGCACGCGGTACGCAGCCTGTCCAGAGCGTCGGCCGTGCAGGTCGACAGCCTGCTGCACGGCCACGGCGGCGGCCACGGCGTCCGAGGCCGAGGTGAACGTGGCCATGATCCCGTCGCCCAGGCCCTTCACCACCTCGCCTCCGTGGGCGGTGACGGCTTCGGAGAGCAGCCGGTCGTGGACCCGGCGCAGCTCGTCGGCCCGCTCCTCGCCCAGGCGCACCCGCAGCTCGGTGGAGCCGACGAGGTCCGTGAAGAGCACCGACCGCATCTCGGTGTGCCCACTCGCCTGGGTCATCGGCATTGCCCTTCCTGCCTGGCAGAGCAGAATGCTAGGTCAGTCGTAGTAGCCCGAGTGGATGTAGATGCAGGGGATGCCCTCGGCGTGGAACATGTCGCGGTTGCGCGGGTTGTCCTCGAAGGCGAGCTGGGGAACGAGTCCGTACGAGCGCAGGTCGTGGATCACCGCCCGCTTGAACCGGGCCACCTGGGCGTAGTCGCCACGGTTGCGCATCACCAGGAGGTCCCATCGCAGTCGGTTGTGGGCCAACCAGGACAGGGTCTGGGGCTGGACCCGCAAGGGACGGCCGGTGAGCAGCACGATCCGCAGTGACGGCTCGAGGAGCTCGAGAAGGCGGGCCACCTCGTCCACCAAGGGGTCGTCGCCGCAGGCGTCGAAGAAGGCGTCCCAGTCGCGCCGTCCCCACTCGAGGAAGTGTTGGCGGGAGGCGGCGTCGGAGAGGACCCCGTCGATGTCGAAGATGACCGCCGGCCCCGGCTGCACCGGCTCGGTTCGCCAGCACCAGTTCGGCGCGGTGTCCTCCTCGTCGTCGAGGTCGAACCCCGAACCCCACGGGCCCGCGCCAGCGTGCCCGGCGAAGGGACGCTCGTCTCCGGGCCCGGCCACGGTCCCTCAGTCCTCGCCCGGGGCGGCGGCCGACAGGCGCCGGATCTCCTCGACGACGCGCGGGTCGGCCAGGGTGGTGGTGTCGCCCAGGTCCCGGCCCTCGGCCACGTCGCGCAACAGCCTGCGCATGATCTTCCCCGAGCGCGTCTTGGGCAGCTCCTCGGTGAAGATCACCGTCTTGGGCCTGGCGATGGGACCGATGTGCCCGGCCACGTGGGCGCGAAGCTCCTCCCCACGCGCCGGGGAAGGCTCCTGCCCCGCCCGCAGCGTCACGAAGGCCACGATCGCCTGCCCGGTGGTGTCGTCCTTGGCCCCCACCACGGCCGCCTCGGCGACGGCGGGGTGGGTCACGAGCGACGATTCGACCTCGGTGGTGGAGATGCGGTGCCCCGAGACGTTCATGACGTCGTCGACGCGGCCGAGCAACCAGAAGTAGCCCTCGTCGTCGATCTTGGCCCCGTCACCGGCGAAGTAGCGGCCCGGGAACCGGCTCCAGTACGTCTGCTCGTAGCGCTCGGGGTCGCCGTAGAGCCCCCGCAGCATCGACGGCCAGGGCTGCACCAGGGTCAGGTACCCCCCGCCCCGGGTGACGGGGCGGCCCTCCTCGTCGACCACCTCGGCGCCGACACCGGGCAGGGGAAAGGTGGCCGACCCCGGCTTGGTCACGGTCTGGCCGGGCAGGGGCGAGATCATGATCGCTCCGGTCTCGGTCTGCCACCACGTGTCGACCACTGGGCACGTGGCGCCACCGATGGTGTCGCGGTACCAGATCCACGCTTCGGGGTTGATGGGCTCGCCCACCGAACCGAGCACGCGCAGAGACGACAGGTCGTGGCGGCCGGGGTACTCGGCGCCCCACTTCATGAAGGTACGGATGGCGGTGGGCGCGCAGTAGAGGATCGTCACCTTGTACCGCTCGATGATGTCCCACCACCGGTCCTTGTCCGGGAAGTCCGGGGTCCCCTCGTACATGACGCTGGTGGCGCCGTTGGCCAGCGGGCCGTAGACGATGTAGCTGTGCCCGGTCACCCAGCCGATGTCCGCCGCGCACCAGTACACGTCGGTGTCGGGGTGCAGGTCGAACACGGCCCGGTGGGTGAAGGCCACCTGGGTGAGATAGCCGCCGGTGGTGTGCATGATGCCCTTGGGCTTGGCCGTGGTCCCCGACGTGTAGAGCAGGTACAGCAGGTCCTCGGAGTCCATGGCCTCGGGAGCGCACTGCGCCGGCACGCCCTCCATGAGCTCGTGCCACCACCGGTCCCGGCCCTCGGCCATGGGGACGTCCCCACCCGCCTCACCGACCCGGCGGACCACCACCACCGACTCGATGGACGGCGTGGCGGCCAGGGCCACCTCGGCGTTGACCTTGAGCCCGACGGCCTGGCCCCGCCTCCAGCCGCCGTCGGCGGTGACGAGCACCTTGGCCGACGCGTCGTTGATGCGGTCGCGGAGCGCGTCGGGGGAGAACCCGCCGAACACGACCGAGTGCGCAGCTCCGAGTCGCGTGCAGGCCAGCATGGCCACCGGCAGCTCGGGGACCATGGGCATGTAGATGGCCACGACGTCGCCCCGGCCCACCCCGAGCGACTTGAGCACGTTGGCGAACTTCTGGACGTCGGCCAGCAGCTCGGCGTAGGTGATCGTCCGGGTGTCACCCGGCTCACCCTCCCAGTGGAACGCCACCCGGTCGCCGAGGCCGGCCGCCACGTGGCGGTCGAGGCAGTTGTGGGACACGTTGAGGGTGCCTCCCACGAACCACTTGGCGAACGGCACCTCCCACTCGAGCACCCGGTCCCACGGCGAGAACCACTCCAGCGACGCCGCCTGCTGCGCCCAGAAGGCCTCCGGGTCTTTGGCGGCCTGGTCGTACACCGCCGGTTCGGGACAGACGGCCTGGGCCCGGAACGCCTCCGACGGCGGGAAGCGACGGTCCTCGAGATAGAAGTCGTCGATGGCGGCCCGGTTTCGATCGGTTCCGCCTCGGCCGTCGTCGGGCATGGCTCTTCCGTCCCCCTTCACCAGATGGCGCCAGAGAACCGCCGGTAGTGGCGAGCCTATCCAGGCACGCCGGCGTCGGGGAGTCCCGAGCGATGGCGGAGATGGGATGATGAAGGGCCATGGCCGACGGAGCCCCTGAGGCCCTCTCCCCTGCTTCCGACGGGAGCCGAAGCGGTCGTCCGGGAACCTTGACGGTGCGCGTGCCGGTGGGCCGGCGCGTCCTCGTGGCAGCCAATCTCGGACTCGGCGAACCGGTCGCTCCCGCCTCTTCGTGGACAGCGTCCGGTTTGGCACGCGCCCTGGAGCGTTGGACAGGCCCGGGCCTGGTGGTCATCGCCGGGGGGCTGCTCGACCTGGGGGGCGGGCCGGCCGACGCCGCCCGGGTGCGAGCCGTGCTCGGGGCCAACCCCGAACTGACCTCGGCGCTGTCGGGTTTCGCCTCGGGCGAGGAGCGGCGTGTGGTGTGCCTGCCCGGCGCGCTCGACGCCGCCTTGACCGATCCCGCCACGGCGAGCCCGCTCGCCGCCATCGGGACCGAGATGGCCGAAGAGCTCGAGCTCCGTCTCGAGACCAGCGCCGGAGAGCGCGTGGTCGAGGTCTCGTCGGGGCGGGAACCCGGGGCCGTCACCGGTGCCGGCAGCGCCGGCGCCGGCAGCGTGCTGCACCCCGACCCCGAAGCGGTGTGGCAGCACGGGCTCGACCGCCTGGCCGACCCCGGGCGCTCACAACGCTTCCTCACCTCCCGCCTCCTCTACCGGCGCTTCGCCCGCTTCGCCTGGTGGCTGCTCGTCCCCTTGGGAGTCGCGCTCGTGCTCCGGCTCCCCGGTGCCGGCGATTTCATCGACCGGCTGGTGCGGGGCTCGCCGCCGGGGCGCGCCTTCGTGCGCGCCCACAGCGCGGCGTGGGGCCCCCGCCTCGGCGTCGCCGCCCTCGTCACCGGTGTCGAGGTCCTGGTGCTGGTGGCCGTGCTCGCCTGGCTGAGCCGCCAGGCCTGGAAGGCCCTCGGGGGCGGGGCGCTCGCCGCCCCCTTCTCCAAGGAGCCCCCACCGGGAGCCACCGCCAACGATCCCTGGCGAGACCGGGCCCGCGAACTGGTGGCCGAGGGACGAGCCGGCGTGGTCAACGGGGCCACGCTGCAAGCCGAGCTGACCGACCTGGGCGGCAGCTTCTTCGCCTCACCAGGCACGGTGGGCGAGGTCGTGGAGGAGCACGCGGCGCGTCTGGGCCTGCCACCGGTGTTCGTGGACCACCGGCAGATGTCGTGGATCGAGCTCGAGACCGGCGCCGAGCTGCACGCCCGTCTCCTTCTCGCTCGCAACGACGGTGCGCCCGCCACCCTCCTCGAACGGATCGCCAGCCGGCACCGGCCCGTCCACGACACCCACCCGGTGATGGTGGCCGCCCACCCGCACGGTGAGTCGTGGCCCCCCGCTCCCGACCTCGGGCTCGTGGAGCGCCGCCGCCGACGGGTGCGGCGCTGGGTGGCACTGGCCATCGCCCTGGCCGGGGTGGTCGACCTCGTGTCGGCACTGACCCCGCCACTGCGTGAGCGGCTGCACCTGGTCCTTCAGATCCTTCCCCTGGCCGCCACCCAGGCCGCCGGCGCAATCGTCGCCCTGGCCGGCATCGGGCTGCTGGCGTTGGCCCGGGGCGTGCGCCGGGGCCAGCACCGCGCCTGGCTCATCGCGGTGGTGCTCCTCTCCCTGACGCTGTTCCTGCACCTCGTGCGGGGGGGCGACGTGGAGGAGTCGGCACTGTCGGCCGTCGTGCTGACGCTCCTGATCGTGTTCCGCGCCGAGTTCCGAGCGCCGGCCGACATGCCCTCCACCCGCTCGGCCGTGGTGGCCCTGCTGGCCGGGATCGTGGGGATCACCGTCGTGACGACGATCGCGGTGGAGCTCACCTTGCGCTTCGGCACGCACCGGCACCGCTTCATCCCGTTGTGGCGTGCCGCCTACGGCGTGGTCGGCCGGTTGGTCGGCGTGGCGACGGTGCACTTCCCCAGGCGGTTGGACAACTTCCTCGGTCCCAGCCTGCTGGGACTGGGCATCGGCCTGGCCATCGTGGCCGTGCTCCTCGCCACCCGTCCCGTCGTCGACCGCCGGCTGGTGGCGGGGCGCGCCGCAGAGCTCAGGGCGCGCGACGTGGTCCGTCGGCACGGCGGCGGCACGCTCGACTACTTCGCCCTGCGCAGCGACAAGCGGTGGTTCTTCCACCGCGACAGCCTGGTGGCCTACGGCATCTACGGCGGTGTCTGCCTGGTTTCACCCGATCCGATCGGGCCGCGCGCCGAGCGGAGCCAGGTGTGGGCCGCCTTTCGGCGCTACGCCGACCAGCGGGGGTGGACGGTGGCCGTCATGGGCGCGTCGGACCAGTGGTTGTCGCTGTACCGGGCCACCGGGATGCACGACATCTACATCGGCGACGAGGCGCTGGTGGACCTGCAACGGTTCTCCTTGGCGGGCGGGCACATGAAGGGGCTGCGCCAGGCCTACAACCGCATCGCCAAGTACGGGTACCGAGCGGACTTCCACGACCCCAGCCGCCTCGACCCGTCGGTGGCCGAATCCCTCATCCCCATCATGGAACAGAGCCGACGCGGCGAGTTCGAGCGGGGGTTCTCGATGATGCTCGGGCGCATCTTCGACCAGCGCGACACCGACCTGGTGCTGTGCGTCGTGACCGGTCCCGAGGGCCAGCCGGCGGCGATGTGCCAGTTCGTGCCCGCTCCCGGCTACGACGGCTACTCCCTCGACCTCATGCGCCGGGACAGGGGCGAGCACCCCAACGGGCTGGTGGACTTCGCTCTCGTCTCGAGCATCGAGCACTTCCGCGCTGAGGGGTGCCGGTGGCTCAGCCTCAACTTCGCCGCCATGCGATCCATCCTCGAGGGCGAGCGCGGCGACGGGCTCACCCAGCGCGCCGAACGCTGGGCCCTGCAGAAGATGTCGAGCTTCCTGCAGATCGAGACGCTGTGGCGCTTCAACGCCAAGTACCAGCCCGACTGGCTGCCCCGCTACGTGGTCTACGACGGGGCCGAGCACCTGGTCCCGTCGGTGCTGGCCATCTTGCGGGCGGAGTCGCTGGCCGAGGTCCCAGTCATCGGCCGGGTGCTGGTGCGCTCCCAGCGCCGAGCCGCCCGGACCGGGACGGGCCCCGGCGTCCCGCCGACGCCACCTGCCTCGTCCGACAGGGAGCGGGACGAGGCCATGGCGACGACGCCCCGGCACTGAACGCGCCCCCGCACGCCGTGCACATCAGGCGAGCGGACCTCGACGACGCCCAGCGCATCGCCGAGGTCCACGTGCGGTCCTGGAAGGCCGCCTTTCCCGGCCTGCTCCCCCAGGACTACCTGGACGCCCTGGCCCCCGAAGACAGGTTGGCCGAGTGGCAGGACGCGCTCGGGCCGGGCCGGTGGCCGGTCGTGCTCGTCGCCGAGGACGACGGCAACCAGCTTCTCGGCTTCGCCACCGTCGGCCCGACCCGCGACCGTGACGCAGACCCTGAGACGGTCGGCGAGCTCTACACCATCTACCTCGAGCCGCCGTCCTTCGGAGGAGGCGTCGGGGCGGCGCTCCTGGAGGAGGCGGTGGCGGCGCTCACCGAAGGTCGGTTCGGCCGGGCCACCCTGTGGGTGTTGCACAGCAACGACCGAGCCAGGCGTTTCTACGAGCACCACGGCTGGGCAGCCGACGGGGCCACCAAGGAGCACGACTGGGTGGCGTTCACGGCCACCGACGTCCGCTACGCCCGAGCGCTCTGAGGTCCGAGGGGAGCGACGCGCCTATTGGATGATGAGGCGAGCCAGGTGGGCGAAGCTCGTGAGCGGCGCAGGCCACACACCGAAGAGCACCGTGACCGCCACGCACAACGAGATGGCGACGACCGCTCCCGACGGGATCGGCTGTCCCGTTCCTTGCTCGCCGAGCACGGAGACGGCGGTCGGGGCCTGGGCCACGGAGACATCGGCGGCCAGGAGCAAGGCGCCCGACGGGCGGGGGAGCTCCGCCGGCATCCCGCCCCCGCCATCCACGTGGGCGCCGGCGGTGGCAGGCGCCCCGCTGTACATGGTGAAGACCACCCGCAGGTAGAAGAAGGCGGCGATGGCCGCCGACACCATGGCGATGACGGCCAGGGCGTCGGAGCCGGCGCCCACGGCGGCCGAGACGACCTCCAACTTGGCCAGGAACCCGGTGGTGAAGGGCACGCCGGCCTGGGACAGGAGGAGCACGGTCAAGGACAGGGCGAGCCAGGGCGAGCGGCGCGACAGACCTCGGTAGTTCTCGAGGTCGTGCGCGGCGTCCCCGGGCCCGGCCACCAGGGTGATGACGGCGAAGCTGCCCACCACCATGAAGGAGTAGGTGAAGAGGTAGTACGCCGCTGCCTCCACCCCCCTCGCCGTGGCCGCCTGCAGGCCGAGAAGGACGAAGCCGGCATGGTTGATCGACGAGTAGGCCAGCATGCGCTTCACGTCCCGCTGTACCAAGGCCACCACGGATCCGAGGACCAAAGTGAGCACGGCGACGAGCCACACCGCCGGCTGCCAGTCACTGCGCAGCAGGCCGAAGGACGACACGAACACGCGCAGCAGCGCAGCGAACCCCCCGGCCTTGGCGATGGCGGCCATGAAGCCGGTCACCGGGGTGGGCGCCCCCTGGTAGACGTCGGGCGTCCACAAGTGGAAGGGCACAGCCGCCACCTTGAAGGCGAAGCCGACCAGGAGCAGGGCCACACCGGCCAGGAGCAGCCCTTGGTGGAGCAGCACGTTGCGAGCCAGGTAGTCGGCGATCTGAGGCAGGTTGCTCGTCCCGGTCGCCCCGTAGACGAGGGCGATGCCATAGACGAACACGGCCGAGGAGAAGCTGCCCAGGACGAAGTACTTGAGTCCCGCCTCCCCCGACTCCTGACGCCGGGCGTTGAAGGCGGCCAGCACGTACAGGGCGATGGACATGATCTCGAGGCCGAGGAACACCACGATCAAGTCGTTGGCCTCCCCCATGATCACCGCGCCCGAGGCGGACACGAGCATGAGCACCTGCAACTCGGGCCCGCCCACCCGCTCGCGCTTCAACCACGTGTCGGAGACGAACAAGGCCAGCAACACCGAGATGCTCACCAGCATGGAGATGAGCACGCTGAAGCCGTCCTGCACGACGGCGCCGGCGATGGCCACGTGCGGACCGTGGTTGCTCACGTCGACCCATTGCACGAGCGACGCCACCAGAGCGGCCGCCGCCACGAGCACCCCGACGGCGGTGCCGGCCGAGGGGGGAAGTTGCCGGGGCCACAGGGCGGAGATCCCGAGCAGGCCCACCCCGCCCCCGAGGAGGATGAGCACCGGCATGATCGACAGGTACGAGATCCTGGGGATGGCCAGGTGGCCGGCGGCGGCGAACAACTCGGTCATGGACCCACCGTGTCGTGTTGGGCGGTCACGAGGATCCGGGAGCCCTTGGTGGTGTGCGACACCGTCGTGCCCCGGGCCACGGCGGGCTCGTGGGTCCCGGTGGCCTGGTCGACGTGCTCGACCAGGCGCTGCACCGACGGGGTGATCCGGTCGAGCACGGGCTTGGGGTAGATGCCGAGGAAGACGATGATGAGGACGAGCGGCAGCACCAGAGCGCCTTGGCGCCACGTGAGGTCGGGCACGGCCGCCGTCTGCTCGTCGGGCTCCGAGTGGAAGGCCTGCTGGTACGCCCACAGCAGGTAGAGGGCGGCCAGCACGACCCCGAAGGTGGCCACCACCGCCCACCACCGATGGGTGAGGAAGGTGCCGAGGAGCACCAGGAACTCACCCACGAAGCCGTTGAGGCCCGGAAGCCCGAGCGCCGCCATCATGGCCACGGTGAACACCCCGGCCAGGACGGGAGCGGGCCGTTGCAGGCCGCGCAACCCGCTCGTGCTCCACGTGCCCCGGCGTTCGTAGATCCAGCCGATCACGATGAAGAGCACGGCGATGATGAGCCCGTGGTTCACCATCTGTACCACGCCACCGGTGACGCCCTGCGTGGTGAGGGCGAAGGTGCCGAGCACCACGAAGCCGAGGTGCGCCAGTGACGAGTAGGCGACCAGGCGCTTCAAGTCCCGAGTGGCACAGGCCACGATGGCGCCGTAGAGGATGCCCACCACACCCAGCGTGAGCAGCAGCGGCGCCAGGTCCACGACCGCCCGGGGGAACAGGGTCAGGTCGAAGCGGATGATGCCGTAGGTGCCCATCTTGGCCATGACGGCGGCGAGCACCACGGCGCCGCCCGTCGGCGCCTCGGCGTAGGCGTCGGGCGACCAGGTGTGGAAGGGGAACACCGGCGCCTTCACGGCGAAGGCGACGGTGAAGGCCAGGAACAGGATGACCTGAGAGGCGGTCCCGAGACGGGTGCTCGAGAGCGCCACCAGGTCGAAGGTCAGGTGCCCGGTCTGGTGCTCGTGGATGAAGGCCACCGCCACGATGCCCACCAGCAGGAACGCCGAGCCCAAGAACGTGTAGAGGAAGAACTTGATGGCCGCGTACGACCGGTTGGCGAAGCCCCACCCGTTGATGAGGAAGTACACCGGCACCAAGGTGAGCTCGAAGAAGAGGAAGAACAGGATCAGGTCGAGGGCGACGAAGCTGCCCAGGCACGCTGCCTCGAGCAACAAGAGCCAGGCGGTGGCCGCCTTGTCACCCGACCAGCCCCCCACCAACATCACGAGCGGGAACAGCACCGCCGCCATGAGCACCAAGAAGAGCGAGATGCCGTCGACGCCGAGGTGCCACGAGATACCGAGCTGGGGCGCCCAGATGTGGTCGGTCACGAGCCGGAACCCGCCGTTGCCCGCTCGGTAGCGCGCCGCCACGGTGACGGCCAGCGCCAGCGTCGCCAGGCTCGCCCCCAGCCCGAGCACGTGCACGGCCAGGCGGCGGAGGCGTTCGTCGATCCCGTCCGGGACCAGGGCGGTCACGAGGGCCGCCCCGGCCGGCAGCAGCACCAGGACGGTGAGGAACGGGAAGGCGTTGTCGTGGGTCACGGCCGGCTCGCTCCTACGACCAGGCCCTGGCCACCATGAAGGCGAGCAGGCCCACGGCGCCGATCACGATCCCGAGCGCGTACTGACGCACGAACCCGGTCTGGACGCGGCGCAGCCCGGTGCCCGACAGCCGGGCCAGGCGTCCCACGCCGTTCACGGCGCCGTCGATGATCCGGTTGTCGACGACGACGGCGGAGAAGCGGGCCAGGGCCTGGCCGGGACGCCCGATCACGGCGTCGTAGATGTCGTCCAGGAAGTAGGACCGCTGGAGCACGGCCGGCTCGAGCTCGGGGCGATGGGCCTGCGCCGACCACAGCGGAAGGGCCACGCCGAGGCCGCCCAGTGCCACGACGGTGTCGACCAGGCCCAGGACCCACAGGGAGGTGCCCGAGAGATGGGCGTCGTACAGCCGGGCACCGAAGACCGGCCCCAACCACGAGAGCGGTGCCCAGCCCGGGTGCCAGGGAAGGAGCAGCACGCCGCCCACGAAGGAGAGGACGGCCAGCACCACCAGGGGGACGGCCATGACCCGAGGTGCATCGTGCGGCTCGGCGCCCTGCCCGTGCTGGCCGGGCCTCGCCTTCAGCACGTCTCGCCAGCGGTCGTCGCCCCAGAAGGCCAGCGCGCTCAGCCTGCTCATGTAGTACGCGGTGAGCGCCGCGGTCACCAGCCCGACGAACCACAGGGCGGGGAAGCGGACGTAGGCGTTGTCGAGCACGTCGCCCTTGGCCCAGAACCCGGCCAGCGGGGGGATGCCGGCGATGGCCAGCCACCCGAAGATGAACGTGGCGAAGGTGAGCGGCATCCACCGCCGCAAGTTGCCCATGCGTTTCAAGTCCTGCTCGTCGTCGAGCCCGTGGATGACCGAGCCCGCTCCGAGGAACAGCTCGGCCTTGAAGAAGGCGTGGGCGACCATGAGGAAGATGGCCGCCTCGTACGCCCCGGTGCCGACGGCGAGGAACATGTAGCCCAGCTGTGAGACCGTCGAGTAGGCGAGGACCTTCTTGATGTCCTGCTGGGCGCAGCCGATGGTGGCGGCGACGAAGGCGGTGGCCACTCCCACCGACGCCACGACCAGCTGGGCCGGGTGCGACAGCCCCAGGATGGGGTTGATGCGGCACATGAGGTAGACCCCCGCCGTCACCATGGTGGCGGCGTGGATCAAGGCGGACACCGGAGTGGGGCCTTCCATGGCGTCGGCCAACCAGGGAAAGAGAGGGAGCTGGGCCGACTTGCCGGCAGCAGCGGCGAACAGGAGCAGGCAGATGGCGGTGCGCGACGCGGGGTCGATGGAGGAGACGTGGGCGAAGATCCCCTGGTACTGAAGCGTCCCGGTGCGCTCGAAGACGAGGAAGATGGCGACGAGGAAGCCGACGTCGGCGAGCCGGTTGTAGAGAAACGCCTTCTTCCCGGCGCTGGCGGCGGAGGGCCGTCCGAACCAGAAGGCGACCAGCCAGTAGGAGCAGACGCCCACGCCCTCCCAGCCGACGAAGGTGAAGAGCAGGTTGTCGCCCAGGACCAGCAAGAGCATGGAGGCGACGAACAGGTTCATGTAGAGGAAGAACTTGGGGTAGTCCCGGTCGCCCTTCATGTATCCGATCGAGTACAGGTGGATGAGGGCGCTCACCCCCGTCACGAACAGCGCCATGGTCATGGACAGCGGGTCGACGAGCAGCGCCGCCTTGACGTTCAGGCCCCCCACCGGGATCCAGGTGAAGAGGGTCTGGTCGAAGTGCCGGGCCGGGCCCGGCATCCCGAGGAGACCGGCGGCCGTGATGCACGCCACCACGAACGACCCCGTCACCGTGGCCGTTCCCACCCACCCGGCCAGCGGGTCCCCCAGGCGACGCCCGGACAGCGCCAGCACGACGAAGCCGGCCAGCGGCAGGAGGAACATGAGGAAGGCGGCGTGGATCATGGCGCGTCGGTCCCGGCTGGTCTCAGCCCTTGAGGATGTGCAGGTCGTCGGCGGTGGCGTTCTCACGGCGCCGGAAGATGGCCACCACCAGCCCGAGGCCCACCACCACCTCGGCGGCCGCCACCACCAGGACGAAGAACACCAACGCCTGGCCGCCGATGTCGTCGAGCATGCGGGAGAACGTGACGAGGGTGAGGTTGGCGGCATTGAGCATGAGCTCGATGCACATGAACATCACGAGCACGTTTCGCCGCACCAGCAGGCCGACGGCGCCGACGCTGAACAGGATGGCGGCCAGCGCCAGGTACCACCCACCGGGAACGCTCATCTCGCCACCTCCTCGACCTCGAGCTCCCCGGGCCCGCCGCTCGAGGAGTCCTCGCCCTCGCCCACCGGGAGCGGCGACGGCTGTGCGCCGGCCGGCTCCCCTCCCGCCTCGGACGGTCCCGGCATCCGGCCCGACGGGCGCCGGGCCAAGACGACCGCCCCCACCACGGCGATGACCAACAAGGCGGCGGTGGCCTCGAAGGGGAACAGGTAGGTGGTGAACACGGCCCGACCCAGGGCCTCCACGTCTCCGCCCGACTGACCCCGGGCCGCCCCCACCACTTGATGGGCCCCGACCGACCACCGTCCCTCCACGCCCAGGGCGACCAAGCCGGCCAGGCCCAGGACGGCCATGGCGGCGGCCAGCGGGCGCTGGGCGGGGAGCGGCTCCTCGGCCAGGTTCTCCAGGCGGTCGACGCCCAGGAACATGATGACGAAGAGGAACAGCACCACGATGGCGCCGGCGTAGACGATCACCTGCACGGCGGCCAGGAAGTTGGCCTGCTGCTCGATGAAGAGCACGGCCACGCCGAACAGCGTGGCCACCAGCATCAGCGCGGCATGGACGGGGTTGCGCGACAACACCACCCCGAAGGCGCCACCCAGGATGATCATGGCCCCGAAGACGAAGACGGCACTGTCGACGGCGGTGGCGCTCGCCAGCACGCTCACGCCTCCCCGCCCCGGCCCCGGCGCGCCAACAGCTCGCGCTGGAGCTCCACCCGGTGCCGCAGCCGTCGGAGCGCTCCTTGGAGCCCGCGCTGCTCGGCCGTGCGCTCGTCGTCGTCGAGGTGCAAGGTGAGCACCTCACGCAGGGGGCGCATCCCGGTGGCGGCGTCGTCACGGTTGGGGCTCTGGCCACCCTCTGGGGCACGCACGCCGTAGCCGAGCTCGCCCGACCACTGCACCCGGCCCTCGTAGTCGGCCGCCCCGCCCGGAGCGGTGGCCCGCATCCACGCCGAGGTGTGGGCGTCGTCGCCGGGCCGCCAGTCCTCCCAGGGGAGTTGCTTGGGACGCCCGTCGTCGCCGACCACGAGCTCGTCACGGGTGTAGATGGCGTCTGCCCGGTTGGTGAAGGAGAACTCCATGAGCTTGGTCTCGGTGATGGCCTCGGTCGGGCACGCCTCGACACACATGTCGCAGTGGATGCATCGCAGGTAGTTGATCTCGTAGACGAACCCGTAGCGCTCGCCGGGGGACACCGGGTCGCCCGGCGGGTTGTCGGCGCCCCGGACGTAGATGCAGTCGGCCGGGCACACGCCGGCGCACAGCTCGCAGCCGATGCATTTCTCCATGCCGTCCTCGTAGCGGTTCAGGACATGGCGGCCGTGCATGCGCGCCGGCTTGGGCTTCTTCTCGAGCGGGTACTGCCACGTGACCCTGGGCTTGGTCATCTGCTCCAGGGTCACCTTGAAGCCGCCGAGGAAGCTCAGGTCCTCCTTGAGGCTGTCGAGAAGACCCATCAGCCCACCACCTCCTCCATCTGGGCGCGCCGGGTCGACCCCACGCGCACGGCCCGCATGAGCAGGCCTGCCGCCGCGACCAGGGCGAGGATCACGGCCACCCCCCACCACCGCCCCACCAGCACGGCCGCCACCACCAGGACCCACCCGAGGGACAAGGGGATGAGCACCTTCCAGCCCAGGTCCATGAGCTGGTCGTAGCGCAGCCGGGGCAGAGCGGCCCGGAGCCACACGTAGGCGAACAAGAAGATGAGCGTCTTGCCCAGGAACCACAACACCGGCCACAGCCACGTCACGAAGTGAAAGCGCGGCCCGTCGGGCCCGCCCAGGAACAGGGTCACGATCACGGCCGACATGGTGATGGTGTTCATGAACTCGGCCAGGAAGAACATGGCGAAGCGAATGGAGGAGTACTCGGTGTGGAACCCTCCCACCAGCTCCTGCTCCGCCTCGACCAGGTCGAAGGGGGGACGGTTCATCTCGGCGGTGATGGCGATCATGAACAAGAGGAACGGGACGATCCCGGTGCGGATGAGGTTCCAACTGGCGAAGAAGGTGTGGGCCTGCGAGTCGACGATGCCCCGGGTCGACAGGGTCCCGCCCAGGAGCACCACCATGATCACCGTCATCCCGAGAGCGGCCTCGTAGGAGATCATCTGCGCCGAGGCGCGCACCGAGCCGAGCAGGGGGTACTTCGACCCCGAGGACCACCCGGCCAGCATCACGCCGTACACCGAGATGGACGACATGGCCAGGAGCAAGAGGATCCCGATGGGCGGGTCGGCCACCTGGAGCTCGAAGGTGTGGTGGGCCACGGTGACCACGCCACCGATCGGGACGATGGCGAAGGACACGAAGGCAGGCACGAGCGACAGGTACGGCGCCAGCTTGAACACGAAGCGGTCGGCCCGCTCGGGGAGCAGGTCCTCCTTGAAGAACAGCTTCACGCCGTCCGCCATGGTCTGGAGGATCCCGAAGGGGCCGGCCCGGTTGGGCCCGACCCGGGCCTGCATGTCGGAGATGACCTTGCGCTCGAACCAGATCATGAGCATGACCGAAACGAGCAGCACGCCGAAGGCGACCACCACCTTGATGACGGCGATGACCAGCTCGGCCCAGTGGACGCCGGGGTTGTACAGCGGGTCGAGGGCGCGGAGCACGGAGATCACAGCGTCTCCAGGCGCACGTCGTTCACCGCCGCAGCGGCGTCGAGGACGACCCCGACGTCGGAGTCCGAGTCGGCGCCGAGATTGAACGGCACCCACACCACGCCGACGGGCAGGCCGTCATCGGCGTGGGCGTCGACGACCAACGTGCCCGTCGCCGAGCGCAGGCGAAGCCGCCCGCCGCCCGGCACCCCCGCGTGCTCGAGCTCCGAGGAGTGCAGGCGCGCCGCCGCCGTCCCGGCCAGCGGGGCGAGCGACTCCGACGTCTCGACCGCCACCCCGCCGTCGTAGAGGCGGCGCCCACTCACCAGGAGCAGCGCGTACCCGTCGCGACGCGGCACCGGCGGAGCGTCGATGTGGGCAGGTGCCCGGAGCATGGGGGGGCGTCCTCCGGTGGAGGGCGCCAGCGGTGCCGGCGGCTCCTCGCCGCCCAGGGGCTCGGCCAAGCCGGCACGAGGTGGGGCGCCTTGGCGCTCGACCTGTTCGATGCCGGGGGTGGCCATGGGGTCGAAGGGTCTGGGCCGGCGGGTGGGCCGAGGCAGCGGCGTCGCCGGCAGCGGCACGACGATGCCGTCGCGACCGGCGTTGCCCTCGAGCACGGCGCGGGTGACGCCGGCGTGCGACGGGGCGAGACGCTCGATCTCGTCCCACAGCTCGGCAACGCCGGTCACGCCCAGGTCCCCGCCCAGCCGGGCGGCCAACTCTGCCGCGATCATCCAGTCCGACCAGCACTGGCCCGGCGCCACCACCTTCTGGCCGAGACGGGTGACCCGGCCCTCGACGTTGGTGGTGGTCCCGGTGCGCTCGTGGGCCCCGGATGCCGGGAGCACGACGTGGGCCCGCGCCGAGGACGGGGACAAGAAGGTGTCCACCGCTACCACGACGTCGGCGGCGTCGAGGGCGCGCTCGGCCAGGCGCCGGTCCGGGAAGTCGCCGAGGACGTCGGCGCCGAGGAGCACGACCGCCTTCATCTGCCCCAAGGCCAGGGCCTCGAGCATGGCCGTGGTGTCGCGTCCGGCCGCCTCGGGCACGCCTCCCCAGGCCGCCTCGTACCAGCCCCGTCCCTCCTCGAGCGACACCCGGCCGGGGAGGAGGCCCGGGGCCAGGCCCATGTCCAGGGCGCCCATCACGTTGCCCCGGCGAAGAGCGGGCAGCACCTTGGCCCGGGGCAGGGCGCGTACGAAGGCCAGGGCCGCCTCGGCCACGAGGGCGCCGTGCTCGGCCAGCGACGGCCGGCCCAGCACCAGGACCACACCTTCTCCTTGGTCTCCGCCCTCGGCCAGGGCGGCGCGCGCTGCGGCCAGCGCACGGGCATCGAGGCCACGGGGCGCTGCGTCCCCCGAGCCGCCTTGCGCCAGGACATCGACCAGCGCGCCGAGCTCGCCGGGGCGGTAACGCAGCGACGCGGCGGCCAAGGCGCTCAGCTCGCTCGGGCGGGGCGAGATCTCGACCAGCGACGTCGTGCCGGCGTCGACGGCGCCCCGCAGCCGGAGGAACAACACCGGGAGCTCCTCTCGCAGGTCCCCGCTCAAGGTGACCACGCACCGGGCCTGGCACGCCTCGTCCACCGTGGCCCGGGGCAAGCCGAGGACGACCTCGGCGGGCAGGCCGTCACCAAGCTGGGCATCCACGTTGTCGGTGCGCAGCACGCCCTTGGCCAACTTGGCCCAGGCGTAGGCGTCTTCGTTGGACAGCCGCGCCCCGCCGATCACCCCGACCGACCCGGGACCGTGCTCCTCCCTGACGCGAGCCAGGCGTGAGGCCGTCTCGGACAGGGCCTCGGCCCACGACACGACGTCGAGATCTCCGCCGTCGGCTCGCACGAGGGGCTCGGTCAGCCGGTCGTCGGAGTTCACCGCCTCGTAGGCGAAGCGGCCCTTGTCGCACAGCCAGCTCTGGTTGACGGGATCGGAGTCCATGCCGAGCAAGCGGGTGACGCGGTTGGCGGACGACTGCACGGCCACCCGGCAGCCGAAGGCGCACGTGGTGCAGGTGGACTCGACCTGGTCGAGGTCCCAGGGCCGGGCGGTGAAGCGGTACGGGGTGGCGGTGAGGGCCCCGACCGGGCAGATCTGCACGGTGTTGCCCGAGAAGTACGAGGTGAAGGCCACCTCCTCGAAGATGTTGACCTCCATGGTGTCGCCGCGGGCCAGGAAGTCGATCTGGGCCTCCCCGGCGATCTCGGCGGCGAAGCGGACGCAGCGGCCGCACTGGATACAGCGCTCCCGGTCGAGGAGCACGAGCTCGGACAAGGCGATTGGCTTGGCCCAGTGACGCTTCTCCTCGACGAAACGGCTCTCGCCCGGCCCGTAGGCGAGGACCTGGTCCTGCAGCGGGCACTCGCCGCCCTTGTCGCACACCGGGCAGTCGAGAGGATGGTTGACGAGCAGGAACTCGAGCACCCCGTCCTGGGCCTTGCGCACCTTGTCCGAGGTGGTGACCACCTCCATGCCGTCGGCGACCGGGAGGTAGCACGCCGGCTGCAAGGAGAAGCCCCGGGGACCGCTCACCTCGACCAGGCACATGCGGCACATGCCCACCGGCTTCATGCGGGGGTGGTAGCAGAAGCGGGGGATGTACACGCCGGCTTCCTCGGCGGCGGCGATGAGGAAGGTGCCCGCCGGCGCCGTGACCTCCTTGCCGTCGACGGTGAAGGTGACCGCCGCCCCGGGCTCGGCGCGGGGGGCGATGGCGTGGTGGGAGACGACGGTCGGATCAGGCATAGGGGCAGCGCCCGTCCTTCACGTGGACGAGGAACTCGTCGCGGAACATCCGGATCCCCGAGGCGATGGACGACGGGATCGATGGGCCGAGCACGCAGATGGTGGTCTGCTGGGGCGGCCAGGCCAGCCCCGGGGAGAGGTTGTCGCACACGTCCATGAGCAGGTCGAGGTCGCTCTCGCGTCCCGAACCACTCTCGATGCGCAACAGGATCCGCTCCAGCCAGCCACTCCCCTCACGGCACGGGGTGCACTGCCCGCACGACTCGCGGCGGAAGAACCGGGTGATCCGCCAGGCGGCCCGCACCGTGCAGGTGGTGTCGTCCATGACGACCACGGAGCCCGAGCCCAGCATCGACCCCTTGTCGGCCACCTCGTCCTGGCCCAGGGGGAGGTCGAGCAGATCGGGGCCGAACCACGGCGCCGAGACGCCGCCGGGGATCAGGGCCTTGACCTGGCGCCCGCCGGGGACGCCACCGCCCAGCTCGGCGTCGAAGACGAGGTTGCGGAAGGTCGTCTTCACCATCTCGACCTCGTACACCCCGGGATTGTGCACGTGACCGGACAGGGCGAACAGCCGGGTGCCCGTCGAGCGCCCGGCGCCCAGGGCGGTGAAGGCGGCCGATCCGTTCACCATGACCCAGGGGAGGTTGGACAGCGTCTCGACGTTGTTGACCACCGTGGGCTCGCCGAACAGGCCCACGGCGGCCGGGAAGTACGGCGGCTTGATGCGGGGGAAGCCCCGCTTGCCCTCGAGGCTCTCGAGCAGCGCCGTCTCCTCGCCGCAGATGTAGGCGCCCGCACCAGGATGGACGACGACGTCGAGGCTGAAGCCCGACCCGAAGATGTCGCGTCCCACCGCCCCGTGCTCGTAGGCATCGTTGAGCGCGGCGGTCACCCGCTCGAGCCCCAGGGCGAACTCGCCTCGGATGTAGAGGAAGGCCTGGGCGGCCTGGATGGCGTAGGCGCAGATGACGATGCCCTCGATGAGCTGGTGCGGGTCGCGCTCGATGAGCAGGTGGTCCTTGAAGGTGGCGGGCTCGCTCTCGTCGCCGTTCACGACCAGATAGGGCACGGGCCCCTTGCGCAGCATCGACCACTTGCGCCCGGCCGGGAACCCGGCGCCCCCCCGGCCGAGCAGGCTCACGGCGTCCACCTCGGCCGCCACTTGCTCGGGGTGCATGGTCAACGCTTTGCGCAAGCCCTCGTACCCGCCGCTCGACAGATAGCGCTCCAAGGTGTGGGAGTCCTCGTAACCGAGGCGCGAGGTCACGATGCGGGGCACGCTGGCCGGACTCACGTTTGGCTGTCCCCACTCGCCTCGGCTCGCGACGCGATCGCCTCGGCCATCTGCCGGCGCTCGGTGGTGACCGTCTCAGGGTCGACGCGCAGTCCGCCCTGGCGGCGCACCCGGACCAACGTCCCGTGAGGCGGGACCTCGCCGTCGAGACGCCCGGCCCGGAGGTCCTCGACGAGCGTGTCGAAGGACGCCGGGGACAGGTTCCCGAAGAAGCGGTGGTTCACCTGGCACACCGGCGCCACACCGCAGTCGGCCAGGCACTCCGCCTCCTCCAGGGTGAAGGTCCCGTCGGCCGTGGTCCCCCCGGAACGCACCTCGAGGCGATCCTCGGCGTGCTCGAGCAGCTCGTAGGCACCGCGCAGCATGCAGGCGATGTTGGTGCACACCGTGATCACGTACCGGCCCACCGGCTCGGTGTGGAGCATGTCGTAGAAGGTGGCGGTGCCCACCACCTCGGCCGGAGCCAGCCCCACCAGCTCGGCGATCTCGGCGATGGCCTCGGGGGTGAGCCACCCGTCCTGCTCCTGGGCCAGGTGGCAGATGGGGATGAGCGCCGAGCGGGGATGGGGATAGAGCGCCACGAGCTCCTCGGCCCGCCGGCGCGCCTCGTCGGAAAGGTGGCCGATGGTCACCGGTCCACCTCACCCATGACCGGGTCCACGGACGAGATGGTGGCCACCGCGTCCGCCACCAGGCCGCCCCGCATCATCACCGGCAGGGCCTGCAGGTTCACGAAGGACGGAGCCCGGATGTGCAGGCGGTAGGGCTTGGACGACCCGTCGGAGACGAGGTAGCAGCCGAGCTCGCCGCGGGGGGACTCCACGCCCACGTACACCTCTCCCTCGGGGACCTTGAAGCCCTCGGTGAAGATCTTGAAGTGGTGGATGAGTGCTTCCATCGACTCGTCGATGCGGGCCCGAGGAGGTGGCGTCACCTTCTTGTCCTGGACCCGGTAGTCGCCGGCGGGCATGCGGCTCAGGACCTGGCGGATGATGCGCACAGATTCCCGCACCTCGTTGAGGCGGATGGCGTAGCGGTCGAAGTTGTCCCCGTAGGTGCCCACGATGACGTCGAAGTCGACCTGGTCGTAGGCGAGGTACGGCATGGCGCGGCGCAGGTCCCAGGACAGCCCGGTCGAGCGGAGCATGGGCCCCGTCACCGACAGGGCCAGGGCCTCCTCGGCGGTGAGCACCCCCACCCCCTCGGTGCGCTCGCGGAAGATGGGCTGTCCGGTGAGTAGCTCGTCGTAGGACTCGAGGCGCCGGACCACGGTGTCGCAGATGAGGTTGACGTCGTCCTCCCACCCGTCGGGCAGGTCCGCCGCCGTGCCCCCCGGACGGATGAAGTTGTGGTTCATGCGCAGCCCGGTGGTCTTCTCGAAGAAGGCCAGCACCATCTCGCGCTCGCGGAACCCGAAGATCATCATGGTGGTCGAGCCCAGGTCCATGCCGTTGGTGGCCAGCCACATGAGATGGGACGACACCCGTTGGAGCTCGGCCAGGAGCATGCGGATCCACACCGCCCGGGGCGGGAGCTCGACACCGAGCAGCTTCTCTACTGCCATGGAGAAGACGAGCTCGTTGATGAGGGGCGACAGGTAGTCCATGCGGGTGACGTTGGTGGCACCCTGCTGGTAGGTGAGCTCCTCGCCGGTCTTCTCCATCCCGGTGTGCAGGTAGCCGATGATGGGCTTGGTGCGCACCACCGTCTCGCCGTCGAGCTCCATCATGAGGCGAAGCACCCCGTGGGTGGAGGGGTGCTGGGGCCCGAAGTTGAGGATCATGGTGTCGTCGCCGGGCCGCTCGAGGTCGACGTCACCCGAACCGGGGACGTGGCTCTCGGGCAGGCGGAGCACGGCCCCGACCTCCCGGCGCAGCTCCGCCGGCGATGTCCGATCGCGGGGCAGGAGCTCCTGGGGGCCCTCGGCGGTCTCGGCCACCAGGCCGGGCGGGATGGTCTGGTCGGTCATCTCGGCCCCGGGGCCTCCTTGAACTGGACCGGCACCCGGCCCACCCCGTAGTCCTTGCGCAGGGGATGACCCTCCCAGTCGTCGGGCATGAGGATCCTGGTCAGGTCGGGATGGCCGGTGAAGCGGATCCCGAACATGTCGAAGGCCTCGCGCTCCATGGCCTCGACCCCCGGGTAGAGGTCCCACAGGGAGGGCAGCTGGGGGTCGGCCTCGGGCACCTGCACCCGGACCTTCACCCTCCGGCGCCCCGACGTGGAGACGAGCTGCACCACCACCTCGAAGCGCTCGGGCTGCACCTCGGGGCCCAGGGTGCGCCCCGGGTGGGTGAGGTAGTCGACGGCGCACACGTCGACGCACAGGTCGAAGCCGCGCCGGCGGTGCTCCTCGACCACGTCGTGGTAGCGGGCGCGCTCGACGAACACCACTTCGGGCTGCACGGCGTCGGGAGCGGCGGTCAACGGGGGGTCCCCAGGCGCACGGCGTCGGGGCGCTCGGGGACCCAGCCGGCAAGCTCCTCGTCACGACGAACCGAGGGCTCGGGCCGGCGGGTGATGTGACCGGTGCGGATCTTCTCGTGCAGGGTCAAGATGGAGTGCATGAGCGTCTCCGGCGTGGGCGGGCACCCCGGGGCGTACACGTCGACAGGGACGATCTGGTCGACTCCCTGGACGATGGCGTAGTTGTTGAACATCCCGCCTGTCGACGCGCACACGCCCATGGAGATGACCCACTTGGGCTCCATCATCTGGTCGTACACCTGGCGGAGGACCGGGGCCATCTTCTGGCTCACCCGGCCGGCGACGATCATCACGTCGGCCTGGCGGGGAGAGGCGCGGAACACCTCCATCCCGAAGCGGGCCAGGTCGTAGTTGGCCGCACCCGCCGCCATCATCTCGATGGCGCAGCACGCCAGCCCGAAGTTGGCCGCCCACGAGCTGGAGGCCCGAGCCCACTTGACCATGCCCTCGAGGGTGCCGGTCAGGAAGTTGGGCTGGAGATCCTCGAGGCCCACCGCTACTCCTCGTCCCACCCGTCGTCCGGGACGCTGACCGGCTCGGTCCCCCCGGCGGGCCCGGCGCCGCCGTCGGGGACCGGCTCGTCGACCGGCCGCAGCCGCGGGCCGTCCAAGGCGACCTCGATCGGGCGCGGCACCCGACGCACCGACGTGGTGGTGCGGGTCAGGTCCGCCGGCGGCCGGTTGCGCAGCGCCTGGGCCGGGCCCCAGTCGAGGGCGCCGTTGGACACGAGGTAGGCGAAGGAGACGAACACGATGCCGGCGAAGGTGCCCATCTCGGCCAGGCCGAAGGTCGACAGCTGGTGGTACATGACCGCCCACGGGTAGAGGAAGATGACCTCGATGTCGAAGATGATGAAGATCCTCGCCACGAGGTAGAAGCGCACCGGGAACCGCGACGCCGGCGCCCGGCGCGGCACGATGCCCGACTCGTAGGGGACTTCCTTGGCCGCCGTGCGTCGTCGCGGCCGCAGCAGGTAGGACGCGACGAACGAGCCGGCCGCGAAGAGCGTGGCCAGGACCAGCATCAAGAGGATCGGGAGGAACTGCTCCATCGAAACCTTCTCCGAACGGGACGGCGGGGTGGACGGCTCTGGTGTGCGACGTCGTTCTTAGGCTGGTCGGCGGGTCGCGCGCCAACCCGGACGACCGACGGCCCAGCCTACTCAGCACGCTGCGGCCCGGCCGGCGGGCCCCCGGGCAGGGCCGGCGCGGGCGGACCATCTAGATTCCGGGCATGCCGACGGCCCAACCGCATGGGGGTGCCCGCCGCTGCGACGTCCTCGTCGTCGGCGGGGGCCCCTCCGGCGCCGCATGCGCCTACTGGCTGGCGCAGGGCGGCCACGACGTCGTGCTCGTCGAGCGCAAGCGCTACCCGCGGGAGAAGACCTGTGGCGACGGGCTGACCCCCCGCTCGGTCAAGCAGCTCGAGGACATGGGCCTCGCCGAGGAGCTGGCCGCCGGCGGCCACCGCTACGAGGGGCTCCGCTCGCACGCCTTCGGCCGCACGCTCGAGCTCTCCTGGCCCGAGCACCCGGACCTGCCCGGGTACGGCTACGTGATCACCCGCAAGGACCTCGACGCCCTCGTCGCCAGCCGGGCGGAGAAGTCCGGCGCGACCGTCTGGCAGGAGGCCGAGGCGGTCGGGGCGATCGTCGAGTCCGGCCTCGTCCGCGGCGCGTCGGTCCGGCGCCGGGGCGGCCCGGGCTCGGCGCCGGTCGAGGTCCGCGCCCGCTACACGGTGGTCGCCGACGGCGCCAACTCCCGCTTCGG
>JASHUM010000019.1 GCA_030040015.1 Acidimicrobiales bacterium | reverse complement strand
GCTGCTCGGCTGCCGCCCGCACCCGCTCCACCGCCTCGGCCAGGACCAGGTTGACCAGCACCGGCTCGCGCGGCGGTGCCTCCTCGGCCTCGATCCGTGACAGGTCGAGCAGGTCGTCGATGATGCGGCTCACCCGGAAGGCCTCGGTGTGGATGCGGCTGGCCAGGCGCTGGGCCACGGCGGGGTCCGTCTCGGTCACCAGCGTCTCGGCCAGCAGGCCCAGGGCACCCATCGGGGTCTTGAGCTCGTGGCTCACATTGGCGACGAAGTCCCGTCGGATCTCTTCGAGACGGCGACGTTCGGAGACGTCGTCGATCACGGCGATGACGCCCAGGGTGCGCCGTCCGTCGTCCAGGAGCTGGGTGCGGACCGCCAGGGTGCGCCGGGGCGGTCCGTAGAGGTCCAAGGTCCGCTCGGCCGTGCCCTGCTGCCAGGCGTCGGCGAGGAGATCGACCACCGCCTGAGCAGCCAGGGCGTCGCCGTGACGGCCTCCCATGAGCGCCACCGCCCGG
The DNA here is from genome assembly GCA_030040015.1 of Acidimicrobiales bacterium. GTDB lineage: Bacteria > Actinomycetota > Acidimicrobiia > Acidimicrobiales > UBA8190 > UBA8190. The sequence goes on along the minus strand of JASHUM010000019.1, from coordinate 17,861 downwards.
GCGTTTCTGAACACGACCTCGCCGTTCTCGTCGCAGACGATCACTCCCTGAGGGAGGTTGTCGATCGCCCGCCGGAGGCGGATGGCGTCGGCCGAGGCCTCGGCCACGGCTTCGGCGGCCCGGTCGGTGACCAGCTCGAGGTGGTGGAGCGCCGGCTCCACGCCGGCCGGCTCGTCCTCGGGGGCGTCCACCCCCAGGCGGGCGGCCAGGGCCGACAGGCGTTGCTCCAGGGCGTGCCTCCCGGAGCGCCGGCCCAGAAGGGCCGCCACCAAGATCCCCACGAGCCCAATTCCGGCGGCGATGCCGACGGCGATGGCGGCCGTGTGCTCGGGGATCTGGGTGATGGCCGACACCGCCACAAGCATGACAGCCGGGACTGACGGGGGAAGTGAGCAACGCGTGAACTTCCTGGCTGTACGGAAAGACATGAAAAGCATTGATAAGCGTTGGAGGCTCTCCTAGGGTACGGCCCTTCCCCCGAAGCTGGTCTGAGCCTGGAGGTGCCTCGTCGTGATGCTGTTCGCCGATGTCACCCTGACTCCGGACACCGGGAGCCTGCCCGGGGGTGCACTGCTCCAGCGCCTCACCGACGGGCTTGGAGGGTGGGCGTTGCTGGCCACCCTGGCCGGACTGCTCGTCGGGGCGGGGATGTGGGCACTCGGGGCGCACTCGCAGAACTACCAGCACTCCTACGTCGGCCGTCGAACTGTCCTCGTCTCGGCCGTGGCGGCGCTGCTCATCGGGGCCGCACCGGCGCTCGTCAACTTCTTCTTCCACGCCGGCCAAGGCGTGAACTGACGTGGGAGTCCTGGGATCGCTCGTCGGAGGAACGATCGGCGCCGTCTTCGACGCCGCCGGGCAATGGGTCGCCTCGGGAGCGGTCTGGCTGTTGACCCAGGTCGGGCACGCCTTGTCGGCGACGACGTCGATCGATCTCGGCGCCGTCTGGTTCACCAGGAACGAAGGCGTGATGGCTTCGATCGCAGGAGCAGTGGTACTGCCCATGATCTGTTGCAGCGCCATCCTGGCCGTCTATCGCCAGGACGTCTCGGTGCTGGTGCGCAGCTTCCTGGTGAAGCTGCCGCTGGCGCTCCTCTTCGCCGGCCTGGCCGTCGAGCTCGTCCGGTTGTCGATGGCCGTCACCGACAACCTGTCGGGTCGGGTGCTGGAGGCTGGAGGAGTCGAGGCCGACCGAGTGCTGGCACCGGTCTCCTCGTTCCTCACCCTGGCGTCGGTGGCCAGTCCCGGAGGGGTTCCCGCCTTCGTCGTCTTCATCTCGGCGCTACTCGTCGCAATGGCGTCCCTCATGCTGTGGCTCGAGCTCGTCGTGCGCTCGGCCGCAATCGCCGCCGCGACGCTCTTCCTGCCGTTGGCGTTGGCAGGGCTGGTGTGGCCCTCCGTCTCCCATTGGTGCCGGCGCCTTGCTGACACCATCGCCGCTCTGGTGCTCTCCAAGCTGGTGATCGCCGCCGTGCTCGCTCTCGCCGCCGGAGCCCTGGCCGGCGCGGTGACGGGCGGCTCCGGAGACACCTCTGGCGGTTTCGCCACGGCCATGACCGGCCTCGCCCTGCTCCTCGTGGCCACCTCGGCGCCCTTCGTTCTTCTCCGTCTTGTTCCCGCCGTCGAAGCCGGAGCGGTGCTGCAGCTCGAGAACGTGCGGCACCGTCTGCAGCACAGCGCCACCGCACCGGTGCGGATCGGCTCGCTGGCGGCCCAGATGGCCGGATCGGCGGGGATGCTGAACGGCCAGCCGACCTCCGCCTCCGGCCTCGGTGGCCTCCCCGGCGACTCGCCGCTCACGGGTGGCCCCGGGCCCGGCGCCTCGAGCGGTGGCGATGTGGCGGGTATCCCGATGCTCGAAGGGGAACCCGGAGGATGGGAGCGGTTGACCGCCCGGATGAACGAAGTCTTGGCGACGACCACTCCCGGCGGCCGGAGCCCCGAAGCCGCCGAGCCGGACGTGAAGCACCTCGGCCGTCCCGACTCAGCGGCGCCCGCTGGGGAGACCGGGTGAAGCAGGACGGGGAGGCGATCCACTACCGGTTCGGCCCACTCGAGCGCCGTGGCCTGGTCGCCGGCCTGCGAGGCGGCCAGATTGCCTTGCTGTCGTTCGCCGGGCTGCTCGACGTGGTCGTCCTGCGACACACGCCATCCCTGACCGGGGTGTTCGTCGCTCTCGTCGTCCTCGTTGTGGCCGTTGGGCTTGCCACGTGGCCCGTGGCCGGTCGTACGGCTGAGGAGTGGGCACCCGACGCCGTGCGCCACGCAGGGACGTCACTTGCCCGCCGAGCTCGGAGCCGGAGCGCTCCATTCGCATCTTTGGAGGTGCTCACCGTCGACGGCGGCGACGACCGGCTGTGCGCTGTGGTCCACGACAGCGCGATTCGGACGTACACGGCGATCATGAGCGTGCAAGGCGACGGGTTCGTGCTCCTGGACTCGTCGCAGCGCGCCGAGCGGGTGGCGTCGTGGGCAGGCGTCCTGGCCTCGGCATGCCGGCAAGGGAGCGCCGCTCATCGGCTGCAATGGGTGGCTCGGTGCATTCCTGCCGACGCCGCCGCGCTCCGCCGGTATGTGGACGAAGGCTCCGTCCTGGAACGCTCGGCGACTGCGCAGCGCTCCTACCGGAGCCTTCTCGACGCCGAAACAGCGGGCAGTCGGCGCCACGAGGTCTTGGTCGCGGTCACCGTCAGCGCCGCACGGGCGGCGCGGGCGTTGCGAGCAGCGGGAGGCGGCCACAGGGGTGGGTGTGCCCTCGTGGTGCGGGAGGCGGCGTGGATGCGCCGCCAGTTGGCCGATGCTGGTTTCGTGGCCGGGGAGTTGCTCGACGAGCGCCAGCTCGCCGACGCGGTGCGCCGGAGCTTCCACCCGCGTTCGTCGCCAGCTGGCCTACGCCCGACAGCCTGGCCGTGGCCCATGGCGGTGGAGGCGAATTGGAGCCAGGCCCGGGCCGATGGCACGTGGCACGCGACCTACTGGATCGCCGAATGGCCCAGACGTGACGTCGGGCCCGACTTCCTGGGTCCGCTTCTCTTGTCGGACGTGCGCTGCAGCGTCGGGGTGGTGATGGAGCCCGTCGGAGCCCTCGAGGCGGCTCGGCGCATCGAGCAGGCGCGGACGGCTCGGATCGCAGACGCGGAGCTGAGACGGCGGGGCGGCTTCCTCGAGAGCGCAAGGTGGCACCGACAAGAAGAGGTTCTGGTGCAGCGCGAACAGGAGCTCGCCGACGGCCACGCGCAGTACCGGTTCACCGGTTACGTCACTGTCACGGCTGAGGACCCGGATGCCCTGGAGGACGCCTGCGCCCGAACCGAGCAGGCAGCCGGCCGGTCGGGTCTCGAGCTTCGTCGATGCTACGGGGACCAAGACCGCGCCTTCGCCTGCACCTTGCCGCTGGGCCGCGGGCTGGCCTGAACGTGGCGGTCGCCGCCCACCAGACCACGACCCGTCACCTGGGAGCCGCCTACCCCTTCGCCGCTGAGGACGGGTTGGGAGACGAAGGGGTGTTCGTCGGCCGTGACCTCTTCGGCGGCGCATTCGTCTACGACCCGTTCGTCCTGTACCGATCGGGCGTGTTGAGCAACCCCAACATGGTCGTCTTCGGCCAGATCGGCCGGGGCAAGAGCGCCTTCGTCAAGACGTATTTGTGGCGCCAGTCGGTGTTCGGTCGACGGGCCTGGATCGTCGACCCCAAAGGGGAATACGGCGCATTGGCTCGCGCCTGGGGCATCGAACCTCTGGCTCTGCGTCCCGGTGGCGCGCTGCGGTTGAACCCGCTCGACGCACCCTCAGCCGAGGGCGATCCCGCCGAGGTGTCACGACGGCAGGCAGAGCTGCTGGCGTCCGTCACGGCGTCCACTCTCGAGAGGCCACTCACCCCGGTGGAACGCACCGCTCTCGACCTGGCCGTGGCGGATGCCTCGGGGCGCGCTTCTGATCCCACGCTGCCTCTGGTGGTGGACGCCTTGCTCGCCCCTTCCCCGGACGCTGCTGCCAGCGTGCACACCGACACCGCGCAGCTGGCCGCAGAGTCCCGCCACGTGGCACTGGAGCTGCGACGGCTCGTGTCCGGTGACCTGCAGGGCATGTTCGACGGACCGACGTCGAAGGGTATCGATCTCGGAGGACCGGCTGTGGTCCTCGATCTCTCCGCCGTCTATCACTCGCCTGCGCTCGGCGTGCTCATGACGTGCGCCTCGGCATGGTTGCAGGCCGCGCTCGTGGGCCGTCGGTCGGGGCCCGTCGTGTTTGTGGTGGACGAGGCGTGGGCCATCCTCCGTAGCGTCGCCGTGGCCCGCTGGTTGCAGGCGTCGTGGAAGCTGTCACGGGCGTGGGGTGTGGCCAACGTGGCGGTGCTCCACCGCGTCTCGGATCTGTCGTCGGCCGGCGCCGCCGGTTCAGAACAAGTGGGCCTTTCCAAGGGCCTCCTGGCCGATTCCGAGACTCGGGTCGTCTACGCCCAGCCGCCGGGAGAGGCATCGGCTGCCGCCGAGCTTCTCGGTTTGTCGTCCACAGAGGAAGAGCTTGTCGTCCGGCTGGGACGGGGCGTGGCCCTGTGGAAGGTGGCAGGGCGAGCCTTCCTCGTCCGGCATCGACTGGCGCCCGCCGAGCTGTCCCTGGTCGACACCGATGCCCGGATGGCCGAGCGCGCCGTACTGAGCGTCCAGGCGTGAACCTCCCAGACGCCGCCCGCCTGGGTGTCGCCGTGGTGGCGCTGGCCGTTCTGTCAGGGGCAGGGACGAGGCACTGGGCAAGTTCCGGCAGAAGGCCAGACCGTGGGGCCCGGTGGGCGCGTCGGCGCGATCTGTCGCCGCTCCTCGTTCCGGGGGCAGGGCGCGACCGACTGGTTCTCGGGACGGCAGGCAGGAGCCTCGTCGCGGCCGAACGAGGCCATTCAGTTCTGGTGATCGGTCCGACCCAGACCTACAAGACGAGCGGCTTCGCCATTCCCGCCATTCTCGAGTGGCAGGGACCCGTGCTTGCCGCGTCCGTGAAGAGTGACCTGGCGTCCCGCACCTTGTCCTGGCGTCGACAGCAAGGGACGGTGTGGGTGTACGACCCGACCGGTTCCACGGGGTTGCCGTGTGCCCAGTGGGTGCCGCTCGCCCAAGCCAGCTCGTGGCTCGGGGCTCGACGCCTGGCCCACAGCCTCGTCGAGGCCGGCCGGCCGCCGGCAGGTCCGTCGGCCGACGCCGACTTTTGGTACTCAGCCGCGTCCAAGCTGTTGGCGCCGCTGTTCCTGGCAGCGTCGGTCTCCGGCCGGACCATGGCCGATGTCCTTCGGTGGCTCGACGAGCAGGAGCAGGTGGAGGTGGCCGACGCCCTGTTTCGGGCCGGCCCTGAAGGCACGGTCGCACTCCAAGCGGCTCGCGCCACCTGGGGGCGCGACGATCGGCAACGAAGTGCTGTGTACACGACGGCCGAGACCGTGCTCGATGCCTTTGCCGAGCTGCCGGCCACACCGGTGGCCGAGGACCGAGCCATCGACCCGGCTCGTCTCCTCCGAGGAGGGAACACGCTGTATCTCTGTGCCCCCACCCACGAGCAGCGCCGCGTCCGCCCCCTGTTCAGCGCCTTGGCATCGACCGTGCTCGACGGCGCATTCACGTCGGCCAACAGAAGTGGTGCGGCGCTCGATCCCCCGCTCCTCGTCGTGCTCGACGAGGCGGCCCACGTGGCGCCACTGGCCGAGCTCGACACCCTGGCGTCGACGGCCGCCGGTCACGGGGTACAGCTCGTGACCGTGTGGCAGGACCTCGCCCAGCTGTCGGCCCGGTACGGGCAGCGCGCCGGGAGCGTGGTCAACAACCATCGGGTCAAGGTCTTCCTCTCCGGCATCGCCGATCCCGCCACGCTCGAACACGCCAGCGTGCTCATCGGCGACGCGGATCAGCGTCAGGCCACCTTCACGCTCGACGGACGCGGCGGCCGGTCTCGGACCGAGGCCCCGGTCGTGCGACGCCTCGCTCCGCCCGACGCCCTCCGTCGCATGCGACCGGGGACGGCGGTGGTGGTCTCCGGCCACCTGCCACCGGTGCGCATACGGCTCAGGCCCTGGTGGCGTCACCCAGAGTTGCGCCGTCGCGCCGAGCATCCGCCGTGTGCGCCCGACATGGCCGCCACGAGCGTGGCCTCGGTAGGGTGAGACCCGTGGCCGGTGACCGGCGAGTGGTCGAGGAACGCCAGGATCTGGCCTCCCGCGTCGCCGAGCGCGACGCCGAGGTCAAGCGTCGGGCTCGTGCGGCGCGAGACCAGGCTGCGGCCTCGGGAACCCTGGCCTGGGATCCGTTCGACCCTGAGTGGCGCCAGGACCCCTATGCCGTCTACCGCCGGTTGCGCCGCGACAGCCCCGTGCACCGCAGCCCCCTCGGATTCTGGGTGTTCACGCGGCACGCCGACTGCCTGGCCGTGCTGCGCGACCGCCGGGCCAGCAGCGACACCCGCAAGGCGGACCCCGAGCGGTTCTCGTCGCTCCGCACGCTGGCGGACACCGCGCCCGGCGAGATGTCGGCGGTGCTCGAGGAGATGGCGCCGTTCCTCTTTCGCGACCCCCCCGACCACACCCGTCTGCGCGGGTTGGTGCAGAAGGCTTTTACGCCCAAGGTCGTGGACGGGTTACGACCACGGATCGAGGAGTTGAGCAACGAGCTCGTCGACCACATGCTCGAGCTGGGGCGAGCCGATCTGGTCGCTGACTTCGCCTACCCGCTCCCGGTGCAGGTGATCGTGGAGATGCTGGGTGTGCCGGCCGAGGACCACGCCACGTTCCGCACCTGGTCGGAGGCGTTGGCCCGCGGGCTCGACCCGGACTTCCTCCTGCCGCCCGAGGCGGTCCAACAGCGCCTGGCCGGGATCCTCAACTTCGTGCAGTACTTCGCCCGGCTCATCGAGGAGCGCCGGGTTCACCCCGGCGACGACCTGCTCACCCGGCTCATCCAGGCCGAGGAGGAGGGCCAGGCGCTCAGCCAGGGGGAGCTCCTCTCCACGTGCATCCTGCTGCTCGTGGCCGGCCACGAGACGACGGTCAACCTGATCTCGGGTGGAGCCCTGGCGCTCATGGAGCACCCGGGCCAGCTGGCGCTGGTGCGCGACGACCCCTCGGTCGGCCGCAGCGCGGTGGAGGAGCTGCTCCGTTACGTGGCCCCGGTCCAGCTCACCGGACGGGTCATGACCGAGGCGGCGGAAGTGGGTGGCGCAGCGCTCGAGGCAGGGGACTTCTGCATGCTGCTCATCGGCTCGGCCAATCGGGACCCGGCCGCCTTCGACCGTCCCGAGGAGCTCGACGTCACCCGGAGCGACAACCCCCACCTCAGCTTCGGCTTCGGACTCCACCACTGCCTGGGGGCGCCGCTGGCCCGCATCGAGTCGCAGATCGCCTTGGGCATCTTGCTGCGGAGGGCCGAGCTGCGCGGGCCCATCGGCGCGCTCGTGGCCAAGGAGAACATCATCCTGCGCGGTCTCGACTCGCTGCCCGTGGAGCTCGTCGCTCGCTGATCCGTCGCTGATGCACGCTTCCTCGGCAAAGTTCCTTGTCGGCCGCGGTATCTCCGACCTCACCGGTGAGGCCTATGGCTGCGGCATGCTCGGGTACGGCAAGGCCGACCAGGTCACGTCCGGTATCCACACCCGGCTGCGGACCCGGGCGTTCGTCATCGAGGATCGCGCCACCGCAGCCCGCGTCCTTCTCAACATCAGCGATCTGCCCTTGATGTTCGACAGCGTCCACCGGGAGGTGCTGCGCCGACTCGTCGAAACCTACGGTGACCTGTACACGGCCTCGAACGTCATGCTCACGGTGACCCACACGCACTGCGGACCCGGTGGGTATTCGCACCACCGGCTCTACAACATGACGACACAAGGGTTCCGGCCCAAGACGTTCGGCGCCATCGTCGACGGCATCGTCGAGGCCGTCGCCCGCGCCCATGAGGACATCGCCCCCGCCACCCTGACCTTGTGTCACGGTCATCTGCGCGACGCCAGTGTCAATCGATCGGCGGAGTCGTTCGCTCGTAATCCTCCTGAAGACCGGGCGTTCTTTCCCGATGCGATCGACCCTCAGACGACCCTTCTCGTCATCGAACGTGAGGGCACGATGGTCGGCGCCGTCAACTGGTTCCCCACCCACGGGACCAGCATGACCAATCGCAACACCCTCATCAGCGGTGACAACAAGGGGTACGCGGCGTACCACTGGGAACGCAACGTCCACCGTGTGGACTATCTCGCCGAGGAAGACCCCGGCTTCATCGCCGCCTTCGCCCAGACCAACGCCGGGGACATGTCGCCGAATCTCCGGTTGGCACCGGGCAAGGGGCCGACAGACGACGAGTTCGAGAACACGCGCATCATCGGTCGTCGACAAGCAGAGGCGGCGGAGTCGCTCGCCTCCGCGCCGGGCGAGGAGATGGTGGGAGGCGTCGACGCCCGATGCACCTTCGTCGACCTCTCGAACGTGGCGGTGCGACCGGAGTTCACTGGAGATGGCCGTGTGCACACCACGAGCGCCGCCACCGGCGGCGCTGCCGCCCTGGCCGGGACCGACGAGGGTCCGGGCTTTCCCGGGTTCCGACAGGGCGCCAACCCTTGGTTGGATTGGCTCTCACGCCACGTCGTCTACCGTCTGTCCGCCGATCTCCGCGACTCCCAGGCGCCGAAGGGAATCGTCCTGCCGGGCGGCGTCCTCAATCGGCTCACGTCGTTCGTGCAAGAGGTCGTTCCCGTTCAACTGGTGCGGATCGGCCAGCTGTATCTCATCGGGATTCCGGGAGAAGTCACCATCGTGGCCGGCCTGCGGATGCGCCGGGCCGTGGCGGCGGTGGTGGGCGCCGAGCTCCGTAACGTCCTGGTCGCCGGCTACAGCAACGCCTACATCCACTACGTCACGACCCCCGAGGAGTACGAGGCCCAACGCTACGAAGGGGGGAGCACGCTGTTCGGCCGGTGGGAGGCCCCGGCGTTGACTCAGGTCGCGGCGGAGCTCGCCACTTCGATGCGCGACGGGCGACCCGTGAGCGCCATAGCTCCGGCGGGCCCCGAGAGAAAGCCTCGCGGTCGCGGGCGGAGGCGCTCGAGCCCCGACCGTCCGCTCGAAGGACGCAGGTTCGGCGACGTCGTCGGCGCACCCCGCTCCTCGTACCGACCCGGCGACCAGGTCCGAGTGTCGTTCTCCGGTGCCGACCCGAACAACGATCTCCACCGTGGAAGCACGTATTTGCAGGTCGAGCGGCACGTGGAAGGAGCTTGGCGCAGGATCGCCGACGACGGTGACTGGGAGACGAAGATCCAATTCTCGAAGGACGGGCAGGGCCTGCGGACCACCGTGACGTGGGATGTCCCAGCGGACGCGTCCGGGACGTACCGGATCCGGTACTTCGGTGATGCGATCGCCGACCACCTCGACGTGAAGGCCTTCAGCGGCACGACAGAGCCGTTCGACGTGGTGAGAGAACCTTCACGGACCAGCTGACGGACCGGGCCATCGGATCGGGCCACCGCCGGTGTGGGTCGCCCCTTGGCGAACGGTCTTCGGTACAGTCGGCTGTGTGAACCGTCCGGCGGCGAGACCGACCGACCCCACCGTGGTCGAGGTGCCCGAGGTCGGGTTCTACGACGTCATCCACCGACGGCGCGACGTGCGGGCCGAGTTCTCTGGGGAGCCGGTCCCGGCCGGAACCTTGGCCAGGGTGCTCTCCGCCGCCCACAGTGCCCCCAGTGTCGGTCTCAGCCAGCCGTGGGACTTCGTGCTCGTGACCGACACCGACACCAGGCGGGCGTTCTGGGAGCACGTCCAAGCCGAGCGCCAGATCTTCGCCGACTCCCTGGCCGGCGAGAAGGCGGAGCGCTTTGCCGGCATCAAGGTGGACGGGATCCTCGAGGCGAGCGTGTCGCTCGTCGTCACCTACGACGCGTCGCGCGGTGCGCCCGACGTGCTCGGGCGTCATGCCATCGCCGACGCCGGCTTGTACTCGGTGTGCCTGGCCATCGAGAACCTCTGGCTGGCCTGCACGGCCGAGGGGTGGGGCATGGGATGGGTGTCGTTCTACCGCGAGGAGTTCCTGCACCGGCTGCTGGGCATCCCTCCGGAGATCCGGCCCGTGGCATGGCTGTGTGTCGGACCGGTGTCGCACCTGCAATCGACCCCCGATCTCGAGCGCGCCGGATGGCGTCAGCGTCTCGATCTCTCGCAGGTGGTGCACACCGAGCGCTGGGACGCAGACGCCGAATCACTCGGTGACGGCCGAGTCGTCGGCGGCGGGGTGCAGGTACCGGCACCATGACGGACTCCGCTGACCTGACCCCACCCCCGACCACGGCGCACCCGGCGCCACCGCTCACCTTGGCCATCGACATCGGCGGTACCGGTCTCAAGGCAGCCGTGCTCGACGGGACCGGGGCTCTCGTGGCCGATCGCGTCCGGGTCCCGACGACCTACCCGTTGCCCCCGGACAAGCTGGTCGAGGACCTGGCCGCTCTGGTCGCGCCCTTGCCGACCTATGACCGGGTGGCGGCGGGCTTTCCGGGCATGGTGCGCGCCGGGCGGGTGCTGACCGCTCCCCATTTCTCGACTCGCGACGGGCCGGGGAGCGAGATCGTTCCGGAGCTCGTGACCAAGTGGCAGGGTTACGACCTGGCCGGCGCCTTGAGCACCCGGCTCGGGCACCCGGCTCGGGTGGCCAACGACGCCGACGTCCAGGGGGCGGCGGTGGTCCGGGGCAAGGGCCTGGAACTGGTCGTCACCCTGGGCACGGGGGTGGGGACGGCGTTCTTCTACGAGGGACACCTCCTTCCCCATCTGGAGCTCGCCCACCATCCGCTGCGCAAGGGCGAGACCTACAACGAGCAGCTCGGGGACCGTGCCCGCAAGGAGGTCGGCGCCGCCCGGTGGAACCGGCGGGTCCGGCGAGCCATCGACGTGCTCCGGGCGCTGTGCTTCTTCGACCATTGCTTCGTGGGTGGGGGAAACGCCCGGCGCATCGAGGGCGAGATCGCCGACGACGTGACCATCATCGACAACACCGCCGGGCTCCTGGGTGGCATCAAGTTGTGGGAAGGCGGACACCTGGGCCTCGGCCGGTGACCTCACCCCAGCCGGTCGCCCCACGGCCGCCCCGGCGTCAGTCCTTGCGCCTGGCCCGCACCGTGGCCGGGTTGGTGGTCCTGGCGGCCGCCATCTCCTTCGTGGTGCAGAACACCAGGCGGGTCCCGGTGCGCCTGTGGTGGTACACGGGTCATCCCGAGCTCGTCTGGGTGGCGGTGGGATCGCTCGTGATCGGCGCCGCCGTCGGACTCGCGGTCGGGCGCGCCGGCCGGCGCCGGCGGGCGGCCAAGGCAGATTCCCGGGGACGGAGGGTTCTGCGTCGCTGGACGTCCCGAGAGGAGGGCTGAGTGCGCGCCGTCACCGTGGTGGACGGCCAGCTTCGCTGGCAGGAGCATCCGGATCCCGAGCCCGGGCCGGGTGAGGCCCTCGTCGCTGTCCATTGCGCCGGCATCAACGCCGCCGACCTCCTCCAGCGCCAGGGTTTCTACCCGGCACCGCCGGGCTCACCGCCCGACATCCCCGGGATGGAGCTGGCCGGGGAGGTCGTCCGGTTGGGCCCGGGCTGCGAGCGGGTCTCGGTCGGCGACCGGGTCATGGCGTTGGCCGGCGGCGGAGGCCAGGCCGAGCTCGCCACCGTCCCCGAAGCCCACCTCATGGCCGTGCCCAAGAGCGTGTCGTGGGGCGAGGCAGGAGGGTTTCCCGAGGTGTTCTCCACCGCCTACGACGCGCTCTTCACCCAGTGCGGGCTTTCGCTCGGCGAGCGGGTCCTCGTCACCGGCGCAGCAGGTGGCGTGGGCACTGCGGCGGTACAGCTTGCCGCCGTCGCCGGGGCCGAGGTGGTCGCCTCGGTGCGCCGGCGGGAGCTGCACGACGCCGTGATGGCCCTGGGCGCCTCCCGGGCCCTCGATCCTGAGGACGTGCCGTCGGCGGCGCCCTTCGACGTGGTGCTCGAGCTGGTGGCCGGCCCCGGCATGGCGGCGTCGGTGGCGGCGCTCGGGACGGGTGGACGACTGAGCGTCATCGGTGTGGGCGCCGGAGGACGCCACGAGCTCGACCTCCTCACCCTGATGGGCGAAAGGGCGAGCATCCGGGGTTCGATGCTGCGGATGCGGTCACGGACCGACAAGGAGCTCGTCGCCAGGGCGGTGGAGGCAAAGGTGGTCCCGCTCCTGGCGTCGGGGCGAGTGCGGGTGCCGGTGATCGAGACCTTCCCTCTGGCCATGGCCGAAGCCGCCTACGAGCGCTTCGCCGCCGGCGGGAAGCTCGGAAAGGTCGTGCTGCTCCGAAGCTGACGCTCGGCTACTGCGCCGCCGCGCCGGTCGCCGGTTGTTGGTGGGGTGGCCGCCGGTGGGGTTTCGGCGAGCCGAGCGACGCGGGGGCTCAGGCCGCGTTGCCTTTCACCGGCGACGGCGCGGGGCGCAGAACCTGGAGCGGTGCCCAGTGGACGGCACCGGCCAGCGGGGCCCACGAGGGGCTCGTGGTCCCGCGCTGGCCGCTGGTGCCGATTGTGCTGCTTGGGTTCCCACCACTCGGACTGAGGAGCGCGCCCGAGAAGGCCGGCTGTGTGGCGGCGTTCCCCAGCGTCGTCCAACGAGACGGCGTCAAAGCCGTTCGACCTCCCATCGGACCGGACCTGAGCCGGTCACCTCCCAGGGGAGGTGAGGTCCAGTCGCCCGAAATGACCGGCGCCGGTGCCCTCGTATTCGCGCCGATCGCCCAACGTGCAGCCAACAAGGGCGTGGCCTGTGGAAAAGTCCCCGCCGGCCGCCAGGAACTGCCAGGCTGGGTGTTCCCCGGGGGCAGTGGGGAGGCGTGTGGGCCGTGCCTGGGACGGGGCCCACTCGCACCGAGGGGGATAGGGCTCATGGTTGCGTCCACGGACACCACCACCAGGGCGTTTGAGGACTTCTACCGGACACGGGCTCCGGGGCTGCTGCGTTACGCCGCTGTCGTGGCCGGCCCCGGTTTGGCCGATGACGCTTGCCAGGAGGCCTGGCTCCGGATGTGGCGATCCTGGAACAGCCCGGAGGACGATCGCCGGGACGCCTGGGCCCGCCAAGTGGTCCGCAACTGTGCGCTGGACCGTCTCCAGGCCCGGACCGATCTCGCCGTCGGCGCTCCCGACCGGCCTGCCGCCGACCCTCCTCCCGACGAGGTCGTCGTCCGCCGGGACGAGATGGCGGCCCTCGGGGCGTGCATCCGCCGCCTGCCGTCCCACCTGCGTGAGGTGCTCTGGCTCAGGGAGATGGTGGGCCTCAGCTACGCCGAGATCTCCGACGCTCTGGGCATCCCCATGGGCACGGTGATGTCACGGCTCCATTCCGCTAGGCGGAAATTGGCGCGTAGGCTGGTCGGTTAGCTCGGAAGGCACCGGCCGGCGGGCCGGCGCACACGACGCAAGGAGCGAGCGGGGGCAGCGGCTCCGGGGGCGGGACGCCACCTTCGAGGGCCGGACAGGGGGCGAGCAATTGCGTGGTCTCAGGCGGCATCCGAGCCGCATGGAACTCGAGGCCTGGTTCGACGGCGAGGCGCCCGTCGACGACCCGTCGGACGAACTGAGCTGGCACGCGGCCAATTGCGCCAAGTGCTTCCGGCACCTGGAGACGCTGTCCAACCTGCGCGTCGCCGTCCGGGGCTCCCTGGGCGCCGCCACGCCGGCAGACGCTTCGGTGCTCGACCTGGCCACGCTCCGAGCTGAGCCGGCGTGGCACCGCTGGTCCCGTCCGATCGTGGCCGTGGCGGCGGCGCTGCTGGTGATCGCCGCCGTGGTGGGGGCCAGCCAGATCCATCTTCACAGCCGGCTCGCTTCCGATCGGAGCGCCGCTTCGGGCCGGACCTCGTCGTCGAAGGGTTCCACCGGCTCGGGCTCGGCCACGAAGTCGTCGGCAACGTCCGCCACGTCAGGGTCGGCGACGCAATCACGTGGCTCGTCTTCCTCCTCGGGCACAGCCTCCGGGTCGACCGGTCACACCACGGTCGGACCGGGGAGCCCGACGGCGGGTGCACTCACCTTGGCGGTGATCGTCCCGACCGTGGGCACCGATGCCGCCGAAGGGACCGAGGTCGCCGACGCGGTGCGTCAGGCGGTGGCCGCCGCCAACGCCTCGGGCGGTGTCGACGGCGTCCCGGTGCAGTTGACCGTGGTGCCGGCGGAGGACAGCGCGGCGATCGCTGCCCTGCCCGGCCACGTGACCGCCGTCGTCGGTGGCTTCGGCGCCGATCCGCCTGCAAGCGTGCCGTGGCTGCTCCCCGCCGATCCCTATGCGTCGGGTGCGAACGTCGTCGCCGCCGAACTCTCTCCCGCCGAGGCCGGTGCACGGCTCGGGCAAGAGCTGGTCCAGCAGGGAGACACCGGGACCGTCGGCGTGGTCGTCGGGACCGGTCCGGACGCGGCGTTGGAGAGCGGGCTGGCCCAGGAGGTTCCGGTCTCGACGGTGACGGCCCCGTCGACAGGCGCCTGCCTCCCGGCGCTGGCGACCTTGCAGGCGCAAGGCGTGGACGCGGTGGCCGTGGCCGGACCGCCGACGTTGGCCGCCTCGTGTGTCGCCGCTCTCAGCACGTTGCTCTGGGCACCCGCCGCCGGCGTCCTGCTGGCGCCCTCGGCCGCCTACGACGGGGTGACGTCGGCGGGCATCGTTCCCGGCGCCGCGCTCTTCACCGTGCTCGGACTGCCCTGGCCCGGGTCTTCGTCCCCCGGCGCCGCGCTCTTCCGGTCCGTGGTTCCCGGCGACAGCTCCTACCAGGCGCTCGTCTCCTTCGCCGCCGTCGAGATGGCGGTGCAGGTGGCTCGAAGCGTCGGCGTCCTCACGCTGCACGGCCTGGCCGCGGGGACGTGGCAGAACAGCCTCTACAACTTCGCCGGTGCCGACAACGTGGGCGCCCAAGTGGTCGAGCAGTCGGCGGGGAACTGGGTCAGCGCCGCCTAGTTCTCGAGGGGCCGCACAGCGCGCCGGCCAACGTCGTCAGTCCCTCAGGGTCCCCGGTGAAGACGTCGAGGCCGTCCACGTCGGCGAGCCACTGCCGGTTCTCGACGTGGAGCTGATCGTCGGCGTCGTAGCGATTGAGCACGACGATCCACGGCAGCTCCTGGTTGGACAGGGCGGAGGCGGCCAACCGGACGGCGCTGATGGTCCCGAGTCCCGCGTCGGCGATGAGGAGGACGGCGTCGGGTTCGAGCGCGCTCGTGAGATCCAAAGCGTCGCCGTCGTCGGCCTGGGGGGAACGCAGCCCACCCGCCGTCTCGACCAGGCCCACGTCGACGGGCTCTTCCGGCCAGCACAGCTCGCTCAAGAGGCCCTGGCGGGTGATCGGATCGCGTCCCAACCGCCGAGCCGCCATGGGCGGCGCCACGGCCACCGCGTACCACCGGTGCTCGGGGCACACGGTCGTCGGCGCCTCGCCGCTTGCGTTCCCGAGGACCTCGGCGTCGGTGGGGTTCTCGCCCGGAGCGAAGGACTGCGCCGGCTTGCGGGCCGCCACGGACAGGCCCTCGGCGCGCCAGCGCTCGAGGAGCCGGGCCGAGATCCAGGTCTTTCCCACCTCGGTGCCGGTGCCCACCACCACGACCAGACGGCGCGGCCGCGACCTGCCCACCGTCTTCACCGACGCCCGCCGGCGGTCGCTCAGCGGGTGACGCCCATGGCCGTGGCGCTCGTCTGGCCGAGCTCGGCCAGCGCGTGTGCCAGGCGCTCGACGTCCCGCTCGTCGTGGGCGGCCGAGACCGTGACCCGGAGCCGGGCCGTGCCGTCGGGCACGGTCGGGGGTCGGATCGCCGGCACCCACAAGCCGCGCTCGAGCAGGGCGGCCGACGCCTCGAGCGCCGCACCATCCTGGCCCAGGACCACGGGGATGATCGGGCTCGGGTGTCCCGGCGCCAGGCGCTCGACATAGGCGCGCAGCCTGGCTCGCAGCGCCGTGCCCTCCTCTCCGTGGAGGATGCCGAGGGCGGCCAGGGCGGCGGCGGCGTCGGGCGGGGTGAGGGCGGTGGTGAAGATGTAGCTGCGGGCCCGGTTCTCGAGGAGCTCGATGAACGAGGTGGGCCCGGCCACCCAGCCCCCGAGGGCGCCGAGGGTCTTCGACAGCGTGCCCACCCGGAGCACCTCCACACCGTGGAGCGCCGGTGCGGGGTCGGGGCCGAGCACGGCGTGGGCCTCGTCGAGGACGAGCAGCGCGTCGTGGCGCCGGCAGCAGGCGGCGAGCCCGTCGACGTCGGCCACGTCCCCGTCCATGGAGAAGACGAGGTCGCTCACCACCATGGTGGGACCGGATGCCCCGGCCAAGAGCCGCTCCAGTGCCTCGAGGTCGCGGTGCGGGTACACGGCCACTTCGGCCCGGGCCAGACGGGCGCCGTCCACGATCGAGGCGTGGTTGAGCTCGTCGGAGCAGATGCGCACGTCGCCCTCGCCGAAGGTGGAGAGCACGCCGAGGTTGGCGGCGAAGCCGGTGGGGAAGACGACGGCGCGGGGGAACCCGGCGTGTGCGGCCAACGCCGCTTCGAGCTCGTGGTGGACGGGACGGGACCCGGTGACGAGTCTCGACGCACCCGAGCCCGTCCCCCAGCGAGCCAGTGCCGAGGCGGCGGCGCTCACCACGGCCGGGTGGGCAGAGAGGCCCAGATAGTCGTTGGAGGCGAAGGAGACCACCTGCCGTCGCTCGTCGACGAGCTCCCCGGCTGGCCCGACCGCGTCGAATGGGCGCGGACGCCGCCACCGGTCGCCGGCCCGGACCTCGGCGCACCGCTCGGCCACGCGCTCGTTCCAGAGGCTCACGGCCCGCACACCTCGTCGATGGCCTCGCCCAGCACCGCGACGATGCGCTCGATCTCGGCGGTGCCCACGGTGAGGTGGGGCATGACGACGACCACGTCCCCCAGGGGTCGCAGGAGCACGCCGCGGGCCACGGCGGCGGCGCACACCCTGCGTCCGAGGCGTTGGCCGGGTGGGCCGGAGGTGAGCTCGACACCGGCCATGAGCCCGCGTTGGCGGATGGCGGTCACCGCCCGGTGCGGGGCAATGCGCGTCCCGAGGAGGGTGGAGAGATCTTCTGCCCGGGTCAACACGTTGTCGAGTACCCGCCACTCGTCGACGAGGCGCAGGTGCTCGAGGGCAACAGCGGCGGCCAGGGCGTTGCCGCCGTAGGAGTGGCCGTGGAAGAAGGCCTTGGGCTCCTCCCCGAGGAACGCCTCGTACAGGCGCGGCGCGGCCGCAGTCGCCGACATGGGGAGATAGCCGCCGGTGATGCCCTTGCCCAGGCAGAGCAGATCGGGCCGTAGCCCGCACCACTCGCTGGCGAAGAGCTTCCCGGTCCGGCCGAACCCGGTGGCCACCTCGTCGGCCACCACCAGCACGCCGGTCTCGTTCGCGGCGCGCCCGAGCGTGCCCACGTCGTCGGGGTCGGCCACGAGCATACCGGCCGCGCCCTGGACGAGCGGTTCGACGACCACCGCCGCCAGCTCCTCGGCGTGGGCGTCGAGCGTGGCCAGGGCCTTGTGGAGCCAGTCCGGGTCGTCGTAGCCGGGGGTGCGGACGACGGGGAAGCGCAGGGGGTCGAAGAGCGAGGTGCCGAACCCGCCGTCGCCCAAGGAGAGCGAGCCCACGGTGTCACCGTGGTAGGCGTTGCCCAGGGCCAGGTAGCTGGTTCGGTGCTCGACCCCCTGGTTCACCCAGTACTGCAGGGCCATCTTGAGCGCCTGCTCCACGGCGGCAGCGCCGTCCGAGGCGAAGAGGAAGTGGGGGCGCTCCACCGGCACGACGCTCGCCAGGGCCTCGGCCAGCTCGACGACGACTCGGTTGGTGTTTCCGAGCATGGTCGAGTGGGCCAC